>NZ_PDKN01000003.1 GCF_004116335.1 Candidatus Marinarcus aquaticus | reverse complement strand
ACAAACCTCTTCTTTTAAAGAACTCTTCAGACCAAAACTTTCTATCGTTCCTCTGAAATTGGACGGGAATTATAGACAAATTCTTACCCCTTGTCAAGGGTTTAATCTAAATATTGGCTTAAATTTTGAAAAATGTTTATTGTCGCATTTTAGTACTCTTCAGGGCGTTTATACAATGTGACTTCTTTATGGTTTATCTTACATTGTTTTATGAATTGTCATTTATTATATTTAGGAGTTAATTTATAGATTTAAAGCTGTTATTAAGTGTAACATATTAAAATTATCGCGTTATATATATCATATAATGAAAGGACATAATATGTATAATAGAGATTATTTATCTCACCAAAATTCACAAGAGCATTCACACGAAGCTTCTCAAGCACACTTGATGAGCTTTTTAAAATCTACTTATCAACTATTTGCAGGTTCGCTTTTAGCAGCAACAGCTGGAGCATACATTGGACTAGACATGGTATCTGCAATTGCTAGTTGGTACTGGGGATTAGTAATATTAGAATTCATTTTACTGTTTGCTTTATTTGCAGTAAAAAATAAACCAGGTATAAACTTAGCGGTTTTATTCGGGTTTACATTTGTAAGTGGTTTAACAATTACGCCACTTCTTGCTTCTGTGTTTAACTTGCCAGGTGGTGCATCTATTGTAGCACAAGCATTTTTAATGACATCAGTAGCATTCGGGGGAATTTCAATGTTTGCATTGACTACAAAACGAGATTTTAGTGGAATGGGAAAAATGCTTTTCATCGCACTTATCATCTTAGTGGTTGGGTCTATTTCAAACATCTTTATCCAAGCGCCACTTTTACAGTTGGGGATTGCAATGGTAGGAGCTGTTCTATTTTCAGCTTTTATTCTTTATGATACGCAACAAATTATTAAAGGTGGTTTCAGTACACCTGTTGAAGCAGCGATTGCTTTATACTTGGATTTCTTTAACCTGTTCATCTCATTGTTACAAATCCTTGGGATTTTTAACAACGATGACTAACAAACACTTAACTCCTTTACGGAGTTAAGTTCTTTATCCTCATGATTCCATCTAACGAACTCAGACTTATTGATGCCAACTTAAATCGACTGCGTGAAGGTATTCGTGTAGTAGAAGATATGTTCCGATACATCTATAATGACAAAACCCTTGCCTCACGACTCAAAGAGTTAAGACACCAAGCACGACTTGAGTGTTATGAAGCACTGCTTGATTCACGTGATATTAAAAATGATGTACTCAAACAATCCACTGCTTCAGAACAGACTCGACAAGATATATACAGTGTTATGATTGCGAATTTTAAACGCGCTCAAGAGAGTGCCCGCGTATTAGAAGAGTTTACCAAAATTCAAAGTGTTCAAAACAGTGAAACTTTTAAGTATATTCGTTATGAACTCTATGATTTAGAGAAAGCTTTGACAAAAATCACTTCAAACTCTAAGTAGTTTAAGTCATACTCTTTATAAAGCTTTTTAGCCATTTTAAAATCCAAACTGCTCTCACCACTCACCCCTGACTTTTTAATATAATCAAAAAGCTCTTTTTTATTCTCAAACTCTAATTTATATAGTATCGTTTCAAATTCACACTCAAAGTAAGCACTAAACGCCTCTTTAATTTTTGCTTCACTTAATATAGGTGATGGTTGTTGAGAAATGGTTTGTATGGTTTTAAAGGTATTAGAAGTGAATAACACCGCGCGCATTTGAGATGCTACTTGACTTAATATATGTGTGATTTTAGACAAATCTTTTGACCACTGAAGAGCCGAAGAAGAGAGAACCAAATCATACTGTTCATCTTTAATAGAGTCTAAAAAGCTTTGTGTATCAAAGTCGTGGCATTGTACTTCAATGTTTTCACCCTTTGGGTGCAGTTCGCACATTGAAGAGGAGAAGTCGATGGCTTTATAGTAATCCACATTCCAGTAAATTTGTCTGTAAATTTGTCCTGAACCACACCCCAACTCTAAAATACGTTTGGGTTCAAACTCCAATTCACGCACCAAAGATTTGGCAACGATTTGTTGTATGATATTATGCGAATTGTATTGATTGGCGTATTTGGAGAATTCATTTTTTACTGACATAAGGCGAATCTTAACTTAACTTTAATAAATTTTGGGTAAAATACAACCCATTTTTCAAAAAGGAAATTTACAATGGCATCTACACTTTTAGTAGTTCAATTTATTTTAGCAATTATTTTAACCATTACTGTATTACTTCAAAAAAGTTCAAGCATTGGTCTTGGAGCATACAGTGGAAGTAACGAGTCTTTGTTTGGAGCAAAAGGGCCTGCAAACTTTTTAACAAAAGCGACAATGATCATTGGTTTAGCGTTTGTTATCAACACATTAGTACTTGGATACACTTACAATGAACAACGACAAAAAAGTGCTGTAGATACCGTTCAAACGGATACACTTATTCCATCAACGCCGGTTCCAACACAAACACAAAGTGCACCAGCTGCGCCAGATGCACCTGCTGCTCCTGTTTCAAAATAACCCAATAAGTAGTTAGATATGCGAGTCTTACTCCTTCTAGCTATTTCTTATCTGTACATCCTTGCGGATGCTCACATTTTTGTGTATCACCGATTTGGTGATGCCCAACATGCCAGTACCAATACCTCACTTGAAGAGCTTGAAAAAGAATTTCAATACTTTAAAGAGAACAACTATGAAGTGGTAAAAGTTGAACAAATCATTGAAAAAGTTAAAAAGAAAGAAGAGGTACCTAGTAATTGGGTTGCCCTAACCATTGATGATTCATACAAAAGCTTTTATGAGAACGGTCTGCCTATCTTTAAAAAATACAACTACCCATTTTCACTAGCAGTCTATGTGAAAGCAACACAAAAAGGGTATCAAGACTTTATGAGTTGGGACGAAGTAAAAGAAGCTTCAAAGTATGGTTCTATCTCTCTTCATTCTTATGACCATCCGCATTTAACCAAACTCTCTGACCAAGAAATAAAAGAAGACACACAAAAAGGGATTGAACTTTTCCAAAAGCATTTAGGCTACAAACCCTCAATTTATGTCTACCCTTACGGAGAGTATAATGAGCAAGTAGCTCAAGCCATTAAAAGCTTTGGTTTTGATGCCATTTTAAATCAAAACAATGGTTCGATTAACGAAAGAAGTAATGTACAAGATATAAACCGAATTGCCTTAGTAGGTGAAGTCAATATCAAGCAAAAACTTCGATACAACACTTTAGATGTACAATGGATGGAACCCAAAGAGTATCCAAAAGATAATATACTCAAACGAGTGGTTGCAAAAGTCGACCCAAAAATAAAAAACATCAAACTCTATGTTACGGGTTCAACATGGAAAGATATCAATGTAAAAAATGGTATAATCGACGAAGTTGTTAACATTGAACTTAAAAAGAATCGAGTCCGAGTCGTATTAAGTACAGACTACTATACCGTTTCAAACAAACTTTTAATTAAATAAATACACAGTAAGGAGCATACACATGTTAGAAGAAATCTATCAAGAGACAAAAGAACACATGGAAAAGTCAATTGAGGCTTTAAAACAACACTACAAAACAGTACGAACAGGAAAAGTAAGTCCAGCAGTACTAGATGGCGTTTCAATTGATTATTATGGGACACCCACCCCACTGAACCAAGTAGGTTCAGTTACCGCAATTGATGCAACTACCATTGCAGTAAACCCATGGGAAAAAAACCTTTTACATGACATAGAAAGAGCCATTCAAGAAGCAAACATTGGTGTTAATCCAAACAATGATGGTGACTTCATTAAACTTTTCTTCCCTCCAATGACCGTTGAGCAAAGAGGTGAGAGTGCAAAACAAGCAAAAGCCATGACCGATGATGCAAAAGTAGCTATCAGAAACGTAAGAAAACACGCCAATGACAAAGTGAAAAAGCTTCATAAAGATAAAGAAATTACAGAAGATGAGAACAAAAAAGCTCAAGACGAAATCCAAAAAATCACAGATGCTTATGTTGCAAAAGCGGACGACACATTCAAAGCTAAAGAAGCAGAAATTTTAAAAGTATAATTGGAAAGATATGAACGTAGAACAAATTTATAAAGATGCTCAAGCCTTACTTGAAGGTCACTTCAAATTAAGCAGTGGAAATCATTCGCAGTTTTATTTACAATCTGCAAAGGTTTTAGAAGACCCTAAAACTGCGAAGCTTTTAGCTGAAGCTTTAGCTAAACAAATTAAAGAAGCAGGTATTCAAGTGGATGCAGTATGCTCTCCTGCTTTAGGTGGATTGATTGCTGGTTTTGCATTGGCAACTGCCCTTGACGTACGATTCATCTTTGCAGAACGTGTGGATGGAGAGATGACAATCCGACGAGGATTTGAAGTACAAGAGGGTGAAAAGTATATCATCTGTGAAGATATTATTACCACAGGTGGAAGTGCTTTAGAAGCCGCTAAACAAGTTGAACAAGATGGGGGTGAAATTGTAGCATACGCTGCATTAGCAAACCGAGGTTTCTGTTCACGAATAGGAAGCGATATCCAAGCCAAAGATAACTGCAAATTGCCTTTAGACAAACCACTGTTTGCACTGGATGATTTTACATTTGAGATGTATGCTCCTGAAGATTGTCCAATGTGTAAAGAGGGAAGTGTTGCTTATAAGCCAGGTAGTCGAGGTAACTAATGGCCAAATGGAGAGATATAAAGCAAGGTAAAGTAACGTCTAAAGAGGAAGAGGTAAACACCTCTTCAAACACTCTTCCCATTGCTCCTCTCTCTGCACGGTTAAAAGCTTTTTTAACAGACACCTTTTTAATCACTACACCTATTTTTTATCTGGTAGTTTATTTGATCATGGGAAGTGGTGAAGCCTTTGCACAAGACAGAACCACAGGATGGTTGCTTATTCTATTCATGCACAGTATCGTTATTATTTTTTTCTGGGCAGTCAAAAATCAAACCCCCGGAATGAAAGCCTATGATGTAAAGATTGTCAACCATGACCAACAACGTCCAAACTTTATTCAAGTACTCATAAGATATGTTGCCACGCTTTTGAGTGTTGTGTCACTTATTTTAATGCTCATCCCTTTTTTCAGAAAAGACAAACGAACCTTTCAAGACATTTTTTCACACACTTATGTTGTGAATGATTGATGTTTTTTTTTAAACTCTCAGCATTTTATTTTTTCTATTTTGCAGCCGTTGGGGTTTATATCATCTTTTTACCCAAAGTACTGCATGATATAGGCTACTCTCCAGCACACATTGGAATCATCTTTGCACTTGCACCATTAATGCGATTTGCAACACCATTTCTGTTTTTAAAACACGTCAAGCTTGACCAAAGCATGTTTAAAAAAGCACTCTTTCTTTCCGTGCTCTCTTCAACGCTTTTTTACTTTACCATTGATAACTTCTATGCGTTTATGTTTAACAATGCTATTTTGGGAGTCTGTTTGAGTCTGATTCTGCCTTACATTGAAGTCATAGCTTTAAAAGAGTTAGGAAAAGAGCGATACGGTAAATCCAGACTCTTTGGCTCAATTGGATTTATGCTTATATCACTCGTACTCGCACAGTTTTTAACCAATCCCTATATTGCTCTGCATTACTACTTAGCTACAAACATATTAACCGTGATTTTTTCACTGCTTCTACTCACATATGATGTGCAGCATGAATCAACAAATACAGTGCATGAACCCTTCTCATTTTTAAAATATTGGCCATTTTGGTTGAGTATCTTTTTGATGCAGATGAGCTTTGGAGGTTTTTATAACTTCTTTACTATCTATGAAACCGAACACGGTATCAGTTTAGAGATGACTTCGTATTTATGGACATTAGGAGTATTGTGTGAGATTGTGATGCTTTATTTCCAAGCCCCTATTTTAAAGAATAATTTATTGGTCATCATCAAGTTCTCAGTTGCCATGACCGCACTTCGATGGTTCTTACTTTATGCATTTCCAGAGTCTTTGACCATTACGTTTATCACCCAAAGTATGCACGCTTTTTCTTTTGGTCTGTACCACAGTGCTGTGATTATCTACTTATACTCTTTATACAGCAACAAAAAACTCGCACAACAGTTTATGTATGGTGTTGCTTATGGGTTGGGTGGTTTCTTAGGTGCAGTAATTGCTGGGTGGTTATATGGAGAGAATCTCTTCTTATACTCAAGCCTTTTTGCACTGCTCTCATTTTTAGCACTCTTTATTAAAAAAGCCTAAACGTTCCTGTTTTGCAATTTTATAAATGCCACAATGGCAATAATCAAAATAAACAAAATCCAAATCGCACTGCTGCTAAAGGTGAGTAAAAAGCTGGTCAGTTGATTTAAAAACAGCGCCCATACTACAATAGCAAGTGAAGTTCCTAAAAGTACCACCACAATCGTGGTGTAGTGTTTTAAACCAATTAAAAATCCAATAATAGCTCCCACCACAGGTCCTGTCATCCAAAAAGGGAGCCAAACAAAGAGGAACAATCCATATTTTCCATATTTAATAAACTGGTCATGGTATTTAACTTTCAATGTTTCTACCTTTTTAAAAAAAGTTTCCAAGAACTTAATGTGCAGCAAGTTTTGATATGAGAAGATAAACAAAGGATAAATTAAAAGCACTAAGATGGCTTCAACCACAATATTCATAAGAATAATCACACTTTGAGAAAGCTCCACAGCATACCCAAACGACAAACCTGCAGCGCGTCCAAACAACAAATTTGTACCTACAATACCCATGAGTTTACTGGCCAATTCTAATGAAGAAAAGTAAGTTAAAAAAAGAGCAATGAGAAAAAGAAGGGTTAAAACAACCCCTAAAAAGAAGATTTTTCCCTCAGGAGTTTTATATAGCGTGCGTAGATTCATCTGCTTATTTCATAACAAATGTGGTAAACAGAACCTCTTTGATGTTGTTGCTTTGGATATCTTCATTGGCTTGTGCTAAAGCATTAATCACATCATTAAACTCAATTAAGAGTTCTTCTCGTAAAAGCTCTTTTCCACCAATGGTTAAAAGCTCTTCGCTGGTTCGTTGTCCCACTTGTGAAATCATCACATCAATGATTTCATCTTTATTGTTTTTTATGATCTCTTCGATGTTTTCATCCACGCTTTTCATGGTACATGAAATCTTCATCAGCTTCAGTCGCCCTCTGGCATTGGTGATATTTAAAACAATATCATCCACAGAAGCGTTATACAACTCAGAGTAAGGAACCCCATATTTATCAACTGTTTGTTCTGTTGGCACTTCACTGGTTTGCATATTGGGATTCATCAAACCCTTTTGATAGACCATGTACCCACCTGCTCCTACCAATGAAGTCAATATGACCACCAAAAACAACATTACAACTAAAAGAGGGTTCTGTTTCATTTATCCACCTGTATTGTTTAACATCTTCTCGTGTAAAATTTCTAAAGCAATATCTGAAATGGCTTGAGATACCCCAATGTGAAAGGAAATTTTTGAAGGACTCATATCGAACATTTCAAATGAAATATTCTTCTCTTTGAGTGCAGTAATAGCATCCACTATTGCAAAAGAGTTCTCTTTTAGTCCAATCCCCACAAGCGTAATAATCGACAGATTATACGTTACAAACAGGTTATCTGTTTTCAGCCTTTTTTCAATTTGCCTTCTGAGATTATTTATTTTACCCTTTAAATCCTCTTGTTCTACTAAAATGGCAATATCATCTTTGTCTGTTGGATAGTGATACGTATTAATACCAAACTCTCCAAAGATTTTTAAAAGCTCTGCACTGAAGCCAATCTCTTCCCCTAACATATCCTTTTGAATATGAATGGAAGCCATGTTTTCAAGTTTGGCAATTCCCACTAAATCCTCCATAGGTACACGTTCACTTAAAATCAATGTACCATCATGTTCTGGGTTATTGGTGTTTTTAATATTGATGGGAATTTTGCTTTTTTTACAATTTAACATCGCATTAAAATGAAAAACATTGAACCCCTTAGAGCTTAGCAACCGTAGCTCTTTAAATGTCAATCTTGGTATCACGTTGGCACTTGGTATAACTCGAGGATCCACTTCATACACCCCATTCGTGTCTGTCCAGTTTTCATATCGGTCTGCATCCAGTGCATACGCCAACTCTCCACCGGTTAAGTCACTTCCACCACGACTCATCACTGCAATATCACCACTTGCTGTAATCCCATAAAAACCTGGCACAATATAGAGTTTTTCATCTTCAAACGTGAAGTGATTTTTTATGTTTTCATACGTTTGTGGTAGTACTTTTCCATTTAAATACGTATCACTTAAAATAAATCCCACCTCTTCAGGCAAGCATAACTCTATATTTAAACCCTCTTTTTTCATATATTCACAGATAATTTTTGCATTATAGTGCTCTCCTCGAGAGACAAAATAAGCCACTTTTTTATCACCCGTTAAAGGGCATTTTTCTAAATCTTGTTTTAAAGAGTACAGGATTATTTCCTCTTCCACTCCTAAGTCTTTACATAAGTCTTCATATTTTTTAATAATGGCATTATAACTCTGCTTTTGACTCACGTCTATTTTGTGCTCTTCAAAATGATACCCTTTCGTTGCTAAATTCAAAAGGTGGTCGGTGATTTTTTGATGGTGTTTTTCATCCCGTCCAGGAGCAGATACCACCACTACTTTTCGTTCACTGTCGCTTTTGACAATATTGCACACTTTTTTAATTTGGGAAGGATTTTGTACAGAACTTCCTCCAAATTTACATACTATCATATTAAGTTTTTTCCTTATTTATTGGAATGATTTATGATTTTGTAGCCTCTGTTTCGTATGGTTGAGACCAAATCTAAATCAAAGTTTTTTCGTATTTCATTTCGTATAAGATTGATATTCACTTCAACGATGTTATTCGAAACCATCTCTGGTTCATCCCATAATACACCGATAATCTCATCTTTAGAAATCACTGGAAGATGTCTGTTTTTGAGTAAGTAAGAGAGTATCTCAAAGGATTTTCCTTTGATATTGATTTTATTATCATACAAGTCTACAACCTGTTTTTTCTCTTTATCAATGATAAAATAGTCTTTAAAGTTAAAGCGTTGCACAAAGTTTTCTCGATGCACAGATTGTAACTTGGCAAAGACCAGTTCATTTGACACAGGTTCATGTATGACACTGATGGCACCCTCTTTGAGTAACTCCAGTTCAAATGCTTTATCTTGATTTTTTGTAAGAACAATAAAGGCGCAGGTTTTTGCGTTAATGGTTTTTAAAAACCGTTTACACACTATCAAGCTCTCTGTACGGATTAAAATGGCATTATAGTATCGTACTTCAGCATGATAAAGGGCATCGGATTCATCTTCTGCCACATCACAAATATACAAATCTTTCTCTTCTAAATCATTGATCAATGATTCATTGATTCCCCACGATAATAGTCTCATTAGCAAGCAATCCTTTTGATTTGGTTATTGGAAAACACCAGAATCAAACTGTTGTTCTCTTGTAAAATCTTCTCCACTACTTCAACTTCGACATTGGTATCACGTTGAAAAAATTCTCTTATGGAAGCAAATGCCTCATCAAAATTTGAATCCTCGGTCAATTGAATCAACAAAGCACTCTCTTTTAAAAGAATTTTTTGACTCTCAAGTTTAAAGGATTTGTGTTCATCCACGAACTTAAAGAAATCAACTTTAAGCTCTCGAGAGATATGTGTATAGTTTTTTATATAGATAAATGACATTTTAGTCCTCAATAAGAGGGTAAACTCCATTTTCATCGTGATGTTCTCTACCTGTTAATGGTGGGTTAAAGACACAAATAAGTCTCATGTCCTCTGTTCCTCCATATAAATAGTGTTCATCATGATTATTCAGTGCATACATGACGCCATCATAGATGTCGTGTGTGATACCTGTCTTTAAATCTTCAATCTTCCCATTCCCTGCCACACAATAGACTGCTTCTAAATGATTTTGGTAATGAATATGCGTTTTTGTACCTGCTTTAATGATGGTTTCATTAAAAGCAAATCCCATGCCATCTGACTTTAAAAGCATTCTTCGGCTTGTCCACTGTCCACCTTCTGCATGAACTTCTCTGTCAGTTCCTATAATATCTTTGTTAATATCTGTTACAATCATGGTCTTAAAATTCTCCTGTTAAATTCTCTTTTCTGTCTTTGACCAGTTTATCAACGGCAGTTTCAAACCGTTTAATACCCTCAATCAATAAATCCTCTTCAATCAATAATGGTGGTAAGAACTTCACAACATGACTTTCGCTTCCGCATGTCTCAACAATAAGTTGCTCTTCAAAAGCCAATGAAGAGAGATCCGATGCCATTGATTTGTCATTTTTAATTTCAAACCCATACGCCAATCCTCGACCACGTACCTCAATGTCATAATCCTCTTTATACTTCGCTGCAATCTTCTCTAAGCCCTCTTTTAAGACTTTCTCTTTATATTTTACCGCTTTAGATATGTTGTCATTTTCCCAATAGTGTTCTAAAGATACTTTTGAAGCCACAAACGCTAAGTTGTTTCCTCTGAATGTTCCGGTGTGTTCACCTGGTTTCCATTGGTCTAAATGTGGTTTAAAGAGTAACAGCGCCATTGGAAGTCCACCTCCAATAGATTTAGAAAGCGTTACCATATCTGGATTGATGCCTGCAAACTCAAAAGAGAAGAACTCTCCACTTCGTCCATTACCCACTTGAATATCATCAATAATCAACAAAATATCAAACTCTCGACACAGTGACTCTAACTCTTGCAGCCATTTAGCTGAAGCAACATTGATACCACCTTCCCCTTGAATGGTTTCCACAATAACGGCTGCAGGTATATCGACCCCACTGCTTTTGTCTTCTAAAAACTTTCTGAAATACTCTAATGTATTAAAGTCTCCAAAATATCCATCAAATGGCATAAATGTAGCGTTTGTTCTACTGATATAACTCTCATCTCGATACTCATTATTTCCTGTTACAGCCAATGAACCTTGTGAAAGACCATGATACCCATTGGTAAAAGAAACCACGTTACTTCTTCCTTTTACAAGTCGTGCGAGTTTCAGTGCAGTTTCAACCGCATTGGTACCAGTTGGTCCTGTGAATTGAATTTTATACTCCAAGTTTCTTGGCTTTAAAATATGGTTCTCAAATGTTTGTAAAAACTCTTTTTTCGCTGTTGTTGCCATGTCAAGGCCGTGCACAACACCATCGTTTTGTAAGTACTCAATCAATGCTTTACTGATGTGTTCATTGTTGTGTCCATAATTCAGTGTTCCTGCACCTGCAAAAAAGTCAATGTATTCAACCCCTTGTTCATCGGTTAAAATTGCCCCTTTTGCTTTAGTAAAGATGGTTGGAAAACTTCTAATATATCCTCTTACTTCAGATTCTAAACTTTCAAATATTCTCATTTTTTTCCCTTAAGATTTTTTATTGTAGTGGTCCAATTTCATACAGCACTTCATCTTCATGTCCGTGGATAAAATCCTCTTTAGCAAACATGGTGCTGTTCTTGAACGTCGTGTTAAAACTCTCTGCAAGTTTTTCAAATACTCTTTGAGAGGGTTTATTACTAGGAGAGACGGTTGTATGTATATAATTAATCCCTTTCATGTTGTCAAAACTTAAAATGGCTTTTAAGATTTTATTAGCAACATTTTGGCCTCTCATCTTTTCATCAACAACGACTTGCCAGATAAAGAGTGTTTGAGGGTCTTCAGGCAAGACATATCCAGAGATAAATCCTACAACCTCATCATTGACAGTTGCCACACAACAACTCTCTTTGAAGTGTGTACATTGAAGTAAGTAAAGATATTCAGAGTTTACATCCAATACTTTACTGTTTTTTACAAGAGTAAAAATACTTTTGGCGTCTTCCTTTCTTGGTTTTCGTAAAAACAGATCGGATCCCATTTTTTTCCTTGTTAACATAATTTTTGTAAAAATTTAACATTTAATATGTAATTTTTTTACATTTGTTATGTACATTTATAGCATATGTACCTTAATATAAACTTAGGAATTATGGTTATTTTGTTATTAAGATGTAACAGTTTTTTGTAGTTAAGTGCAGTTTTATCGGTGATTAATAAAATTTATAAGTGGTAAATGTCAGTTATGTTGTATATAAGAAATGTGCAAAGAGATCTAAAAAGACTCTAAATCTTGCACATCTTGTCCAGAGATATTTTCAAGTTTTCCTTCAACAATATCCAAAAATTCATTTCTATTTTTTTCATCCATGTTGTTTTCAATCATCTCTAAAATATACTTTATCCCATTGGCATTGATTTTTTTTATGCTTGCTAAATAGTGCACAAAAGCAATCACTTTAACATCACTGATTGAGTAGAGTTTTTTTACGCTTTGCTCTTTGTTAGGAAGCAAACCTTTCTCTTCATACATTTTGAGTGTACGAACTTTTGCGCTGAGTAACTCAGCAATACTGCTTAATGGTAATACGCATTTCTCGTTGTCCAATAGTGCCAAAACATCCCCTTTATAGTTTTAAGGTGAAAATTTTATATCACAATAGCTTAAAAAAGAAAATGGAGTGATTTTTAAAAAGTGATCGCTAAAGATGGTATGCTGAAAGGGAAAGGAATCCAAGCTGTGTATTCATACCATCTTTAGCAGAGTATTATACATAATAATTGTGTCAAAATAGTGGTATTTATACTCTAAGTTAGATTTTAATATGTTTTTATTTCATAACCAAAATGGTGAGAGACAATCATTCCTTCAGGCAGTTTTGCACGCAATCGCTTCACCATAGAACGCAAACCTGCGGACGTATTGCTTTCTCCTTCCCAAACATAATCTTCGATATACTCCAAAGAGGTCATTCGGTTTTGATTTTTAATCAACAAAGAGAGAAACCGACGCTCTTTTTTGGTCAGTTTTATGGCCTCTTTATCTGCATTAAAAAGTGTATTAGTTTGAATATCATATGTAAAACCATCAATGAGTCGTTTGGTCTCTTCTAAGTGACACCACTGTTTTATTTTTGTCTCTAACTCATACATATAAAAGGGTTTTTTTAGAAAATCATTGCAACCATGCGTGTAAGCTTTTTTCAAATTTTCCAACTCAAAATTGGCACTGATGATAATTGCAGGAGTCGATTTATCACGTGCTCGAATCTCTTTTAAAAGTGTCAATCCATCCATGTTTGGAACATTGATATCCAAAACAAAACAGTCAAAACCCCCAATACAATTCTCCAAGGCATCTAAACCATCTTTGAAACACACCACTTCGAAACCTTGTTCTTCAAGCTCTTCTTGAATCAATTCCAATAAATTTATATTATCTTCTAATACTAAAATCTTCATGTATTCTCTTTATTATTCAGTAAAGGCAACTCAATTTTTATTTGGGCACCTTTTGTGGTATTTAATGCCGCAATCGCCCCATTCATTTTATTTTCAATGATCAATTTTGCCATATACAAACCAAACCCATCCCCATTTTTCTTTGTACTGTAGTACGCTTCAAACAAATGAGGCATACACTCTTCACAAAAACCTTGCCCATCATCATTAACAAAAATATTTATGTGGTCATTGACACAAGAAAGAATCACCTCAATGTCTCCACACACTTTAACATTTCGTGCATCAAGGATGGAGTCTTTAGCATTATTAATGATGTTTAATAAAACTTGTTTAAACTCATTGGGGTAACCAAATAAAACGCACTCTTTGTTCAGATTATTTTCATAATAGAGTTGTATGTTGTTATAAATCAAAGAGTCTTCTAAAATCATCTGTATCTCTTTAATGCTACGATGCACGTCAAATTGTACGGGTTTATTGGAAGGTTTGATAAAAGCACGGAATTCATCAATGGTGTTGCCCATATAAATAATTTGTTTCATAATCGTATCAAAAAAACCGTCCATGTCTGATTTTTTCAATTTATCTTGTTTGTAGTATCGTTGCATTTTATGGGCTACAACAGAGAGTTCAACCAAAGGCACTTTCCATTGGTGTACCACCGCAGACAACATCTCCCCCACCTCAGTGAGTTTAGAGCGTTGCACCAAGAGTTGCGTATTAATCTCCAACTGTCGTTTTTGTGTCTCATCTGTAATAATTGTTACCGTACCACTGTTTCGGCCACTTTCATCATAATAGATTTTACTTCGTGCGACATAGTTCAATTCATTGTATTTAAACTCAATGGATTCTTCTGATAAAAGCTCCTCTTGAGTTAAAAACTCACAAAATGGTTTAAAAACCGCACACGCTTTTTGTCCAATCACAGAGTCTTTTTGATTGGACAAAAAAAGTTCTCTAAAGGAGTGATTGTATCCTCGAATAATACCTTCAGCATCAACCCAAAAAATAGCACTTTTAATGGTATTGAGTAGGACTTGTTCTCGCTTATTTTGAGCAATGAGTTTTTTAGAGAGTTTGTATCGTTGATAGATATTGACTAATGCAATCATTAAGAAAAAAAGAATAAAAGGAAACAGTACAAAAATGCGATCAATCCAAGGTCGATATATTTCAAAAAATGTTTTAGGTTGATTAATAATATGGGCACCTTCAGGAAGATTGTCCAAATCAAAGTTAAATTTTTTTAATATATTATAGTCATAAACCCATTGTGTTTGAGCCAATGTGGGTTTTGTGTAATCCATTGTTTTTTGCTGTAAGATGTCCACTACTTTTTTACCCGCTTCATACCCCACATAATAACCGCGCAGTAAGTGTCCCCCCATAATGCCTTTTCCTAAATGGTAATCGGTCATCGCAAATACAGGTACGTTTGCACTGTTGAGCAGTTCAGAGACGACATAAAAAGGGATATAGCGCTCTTGTTCATCCAAATAAAGGTTACCAAACCACACGGCACTCTCTTTGGGAAGTGTTTTAAAATCTTCTTTAATTTGTCTTACATCGCCATCCAAATAGAGTTTATACTCAATTTTTGTTTTAAACTCTTCAAGCCGCTCTTTGAGAATATCATTGATCATTTGGGAGGTATACGTTTTATCATTAATCACATACAAATATTTTAAATTGGGCATCATTTGAAGTATCATCTCAATATTGGAACGTAAAGGTTTGTGCTCTAAAACCAAACTGATTTTTTGATCCAACACCAATTGAACATCAATGCCCGGTGCCATCTCTTCAATACCAGTAAACACCAAAGGTACCCCTTTAAACAACTCTTTATTGTTTAAAACAAAATCAACTGCCGCATTATCTGAAGCCACGACAATATCATAAGACTGTTTTTTAAACTTTTCAATAAACGCTTCACGTATCAGATGATGGTATTTTTCACTTTTGTTACGTTTATTATCTAAATACTCCGTCGAGAGTTCATATTTTTGCAAGGGCTTAAGTGCATCTTCAAACCCACGAGAGATATTATCACTCCACGCCAAACCTTTATTATAAGAGTGCAGAAGTAGAATATATTTGGAAGAAGCATGCAACGAAGTCATGATACACAGTATATAAAAGAGTTGTTTAATCATCTTATCTTTTTTTTAATCAATTTTTCCTTGATATTGTAACATATATCGATGAGTTTCACCTTTACAGATGAAACTCATACGTATTATTGTTCTTGAAGAAATTTTTCAATCAGCGCTTTTTCATCACCCGATAAGCCTGCTTGTGGTGCCATGTTATCTAAAATACTTGGCCATACATTTGGAACAAACTCCTCTTTGTGGTGAAGATCATGACATGCACCACATCGTGCTTCAAATAACACTTTTCCACTTTGTAAAATGGTGTTTTTATCTTCGGATAATAAAGCAGTTGAAACGTATCCTTTGATAACCACTTCAAACCACTCTGTATCATACTCATCAACTTGTGTGCCAATCACTTTATAATCTGCAAAATCACTTCCTTCAAATCCCATCATTAAAACACCTGGTTTTTCATACACCAAGGGACTGTCTTCAGGAGCAAAGCCCGTAAATTCAACCTCACTTATGCTTCCATTTTGTGAAAGTACTTTAACTTGTGAAGCAACGTATATTTTACCTAAGCTCTCTTTTTGATTTTGATCTTTATAAAGCATTGCATTTTTATTGATATACTCTGCATGGGCAGCGACACTGAATGTTGCCCCCATAATAAACATCATCAACAGTTGCTTTATAGTTAACATTTAGGCTCCTTTAATAGCAGGCGATTTAAAGATACCAATCTCAGGTACTTCTTCTTTAAATTTCTCAATTTCAACCAGCGCAGTTGCTTGATTTCCTTGTGCAAGGTTTGACGTACCCACATCAGGGATAAGTACATTCACATCCCCATGTCGACAAAGTGTTCCAGGTTCACCTGCTTCACTTGGGTCATACCAAGCTCCTTCTTGCATTCTGACTGCACCTTCTTTGACATATTCAGTCACAACGGCACCACCTAAGATTTGTCCTCTGTCATTGAAAATTCTGACCACATCACCATTTTTAATACCACGTTTTTTTGCATCTTTGGTGTTGATCCAAATAGGCTCTCTTCCATTGACCTCTTCAAGGTGTCGCAACCATGTATTATTCAATTGAGAGTGCAATCGGTATTTTGGGTGAGGAGAAATAAGGTTCAATGGATATTTGTCCACTTTTTCTGATCCCAACCACTCCATTGGTTCAAACCACATTGGGTGCCCTTTACAATTATCATAGTCATAACTTGCAATTTTTTTAGAGAAAATCTCAATTTTACCCGATGGTGTTCCCAGTCTATTAACGATTGGATTTTTTCTAAAATCCTCAAATCTGACAAATTTTTTAGCAACTTCAGGTGTTTCAAATTCACAATATCCTTTTTCCCAAAACTCTTTAAAAGAAGGCATTTTAACCCCTGAATTTTTTGCTTTTTCATATGAAGCGTTGTAAAAATGTTCTATCCACTCCATTTTACTTCGACCTTCTGTAAAAGCATGCACATGTTTATTTGAGAAGTGTTTTAACAACTCCGTGAAAATATCGTAATCGTCTTTTGCTTCTCCATAAGGTTCAGAGGCTTGTTTCATGGCAAAAATATAGCTGTTTGAGTGCGCTTTTGTAATATCGTTTCTCTCTTGCTCTAATGTACAAGGTAGAATAATATCCGCCATTCGAGCAGTGGCTGTCCAGAAAGCATCTTGCACAACAAATGTTTCAAGTTTTTGATACGCTTTGATCATTCTGTTTCTGTCTTGGTGGTGGTGGAAAGGGTTTCCTCCTGCCCAATACGCCATTCTTATATCCGGATATTTAATGATATTACCATCAAATTTAATCTCTTTTCCAGGATTTTCTAAACACTCAACAATTCGAGATACTGGAATCACAGGAACTTTACTCTTTTGCCACGGACCATCAATTTTTGTTTTTCGACTCATTCCCGAAAGACCTGGAGATGCTGACAATGCACCTTTTTCTGCTTGTGGTCCTGTTGAACCATTTAATGATTTTTCACTTTGTGCATTCCCTGTAGCTGCTGCTGGCATTGGAACACCTCCACCTGAATAGTGGTAACTGCATCCATAACCTCCACCTGGAAGTCCAATTTGTCCCAACATACTTGCTAAAGTAATGAGCATCCAGTTTGGTTGTTCTCCGTGGTGTGCTCTTTGAGTTGCCCAACCACCCATTAACATGGTTCGTTTAGAAGCAAACTCTTTGGCCAACATCTCAATGACTTTTTCATCAACTCCACAAATTTTTGATGCCCATTTTGGTGTTTTTGCAATTTTATCTTCGGTATTTCCTAAAAGATACTCTTTAAACTGTTTGAATCCATACGTACATTTTCGTAAAAATTTCTCATCGTGCAGTTTATTGGTATATAAATAGTGTGCAATCCCCAACATCAATGCCACATCTGTTGTTGGATTGACTTTAATATGCTCTGCATCAAAATACATTCCCGTGTTGTTATACACAGGGTCAATGATATAAAACTTGATGTCC
This sequence comes from Candidatus Marinarcus aquaticus, assembly GCF_004116335.1. Lineage (NCBI taxonomy): Bacteria > Pseudomonadati > Campylobacterota > Epsilonproteobacteria > Campylobacterales > Arcobacteraceae > Candidatus Marinarcus > Candidatus Marinarcus aquaticus. Next base: position 352,067 of record NZ_PDKN01000003.1, on the reverse strand, counting down.
CGTTTTTTTGCCTCTTCTTTAAGTTCTTTTAAATATTTATAGGTTTTATGATCGGGCACACCCCATGCAATTTGGTTGGTATTGACCACATCTGCACCCCAAAATACAATACACTCACTGTTTTTGATCAATACAGGGTATGCCGTTGGTTTTGCTGTTGATTCATCTGTACCTGTAATATAAGGTGTGATCTGTCTAATGGCATGGGTTGAATACGTACACGTTCTTGAAGTATATCCACCTGTAATGTGCAACATTCTTCCTAAAAGTGCTTGTGGGTTGTTCAATGATCCCACACAATACCATCCATAACTTCCACCATAAATAGAATCATCACCAAACTCTTTATGCGTTCTTTTAATCTCATTGGCAACCAGCTCCAACGCTTTTTCCCAACTCACTCGAACGAATTTATCTTTTCCTCTTTTTGATTTATCACTTTTGTAGCCATTTTTTAAATAGTCTTCTCGTACACAAGGATACAAAATTCTGTCTTCTGCATACGTACGTGCAGGCAAAGCATTCACTAAAGAAGATGGATAATCATCCCCTTCAAACGCATTGACTCCTTCAAATCGAGAGTTTCTTACATTCGCTTCAAATGCTCCAAAGTGAGAAGCACTGAAACTCCCTTTTTTATCATTTAATAGAGATTCTCCCACTAAAGGTATTGCCTGAGCTTGTGCCACAGCAGCTGCTGCGATGGAACCTGTTTTCAGAAACGTTCTTCTGTCCATATTACTTTTCATCTCAATCTCCTTTTGAAAATTAATCTATATATTTCTATAAAATTAACTTTTAATTTTTTTATTTAATAAAATTATAAAGAAGTTTTGTGGCGAAATTGTGTCAAGGAAGAGCTGAAAATTTATTATTTTGTCTGTTTCTTAAAAGATAAAGTAAGAAAAGACCCACTTTTTCGAATGAGTCTTTAGATAGTAGTTATTATTTTTTTTATTCGAAAAAACCGAAATTAATCGACAATATTCAGAATAAGCAGTTTATTATTCTTTTTTTCTTGAATTTCTAAGAGTTGTAAACCCTCAATTTGCATCTGCATAAATTCACTGAAATTTTGTATGTTGTGTTTGGCTACGGCGTTTAAAACACGTCCTCGATAATGTTTTGCCCAGTGACTGACAACTTTGCCTTCTTTGATGAATTTAAAAGTTAAAACATTGGCGTGTTTGACTTTATAAAATTTTTCATAAAACCCAGCACGAAGATCCAATACTTCTTCACCCAAAAAATTATCCAATGCATCAGTAAAGTTCTCACAATAGTATCTCTCTACACTGATGTTTGGTAACTTTGCACCTTGTTTGTATTTATAATCAGGGATAATATCACAAGCCAAAATAGGCCCAAAAAGATTAGAAAAAAGCACCACATTTTTATCAATGTACGCTTGTGCTTTTGTTGTTAAGTTGTCATATTCCAAAGCATCAAATGCCACACCGTTATAACGCTGTATGGCTTTCATGCCCGGTTTATCTAAAAGTGTGTGTGCGTATTTTTGCACCTCTTTATCATTTTTCAGACCAAACCAAGCACTCAAAGCTTTGGGGTCTAAATGTTTCACATGTGCCTCATACATCTGTACAATGGCATCTCTTTTTTCAAACAGCTGGGGAAAACAGAAATTGTTTTTCCCATACACTGCTTGGTTGCCCCCGCTGTTTTTTGTCTCAGCAGGTGCGAGCAAAATCTTCATATCTACTGCCTTTTATATCTGTTCAAAGATTTCCCCACTTTCATAGTACCAAAAGTCATTCTCTTTAATAAAATGACTTCTTTCTGTAAATGAACAATCTTGACCATCTAGGCTCAAAACTGCTTGAAAGATCACAAAAGCTTCATTGTTTTTTTCATTGAAGTCTAATACTTTGAGATCTTCAAACGTGGTGCTTTGCATAAAATTATTTATAGCACAGAACCACGAGGGCAAATCGTTTGAATACTCTTCGTTCTTGGGATGTGTTGTATTAATAATATAGTGCGCTCTTTGCTTTGCATAGGCACTGTATCGCGAACGCATCAACTCCAAAGCGTTACTGGCGTTCTTCATTCCATCGTGCAGTATTTTACAACATTTATGATAAGCCTTACCACTGTTACAGGGACAAAGTCCATTTTCTTGCACTTTCATAGTCCATCCTTTACAGATTATTTTTGATTATAACATAAAAGTGATATTATGAATATTATTTTTGAGTTTTTTCTTTTATTTGGCGTTGAATATTACGTCGAATTTCTCTTTTGATAAAATTCAAAACATAGTTCACATTTGAACCCTCCATTTTCGTAACCTCTTTATTACAGTATGGACACGTAAAAGTTGTTTGAAAAAGCAGGTGATCACTCTCATACGACAATTCACTGTTACACGTAGGACAATAACACCACAAGTGTTCAATACTGCTTTCTTGCCACTGCCATTTCCATACGGCATCTTTAATTGTATCGGTTTTATACGACATATAAAATGCACGAATAGGTTGCGTGTAATAGAGTTGATACAACACAAAAGAGAATCCAATGACTGAGAAGAGAATAAAAAAGAGTAAAATCCAACCATTTATAGAGTATGAAGAGGTGAGTAAATCTTTGATAGATTCATGATAAGCCAACAAAGTTTGTCTGAATTTAGGTACAAAAAGAACCAAAATGAAAAACAGGATTACAACAAAACTGATAACGGGAATATACTCTTTTTTTATTTTCAATATTCATCTTTCTTATAAAATTCAGTGCAGATTATACAATAAAAAGGTTTTAATAAGGAGTTAAATTTAGAAACTTTTTTGTACTATATGTAAAAAGAGTAAAGGCAAAGCATGAGTGAATCGACTGGTTTCCCACTTGAATTAATATCAAATCTTCTCTCAATCATTATAGTTGCAGGTATCATCTATAAGTTCTATCAATACAAAAAAAAGATGAATGTCTTAAGTCAACTCACACAACTTAAAGAGGACAACAAGCTCACCGAAGAGGATAATGCTTTTATCACAACTAACTTATTGGAGTATGAAATCCAACTTGAAAAAGACAAAAGCTTAATCAAACTGGCGTATCCATTTTTTATTCTGATTGCGGGCGTATTGATGTTGACATTCTCAATGGCTGAAGCACTCATACATATCAATATTGTCATTGTAACGTTTATCTATTTGTACATCAGTAAAATTCACACTCAAAACTTTATTCAACTGCTTAAAAACCTCAAAGCATAATGCAACCCTACCGAACCATCTTACTGACCTCTTTGCTCATTTTGTTTGCATGTTTGGGTTTGGGTCGGTTTGGTTTTGGTATGGTGCTTCCTAATTTAGAGCACTCTTTAAATATCTCAACAACCCTTTCAGGCTTCATTAGCACCTCCAATTTTGTGGGTTATTTTATCGGTATTTTTGCAGTAAGTTACCTCTATAAACGGTTTCAAACCTCAAATTTGATTGCTTCAATGCTTCTACTTCAAGCTGTTAGTATGTTTTGTATGACGCTCTTTGATGATTATAAAATGGTTGCTTTTTTCTATGCTTTAAGTGGGCTTTCCAGTGCCATTCCCAATATCTCTATCATGGTTTACATCACACACATGATTCCCCAAGAAAAACGAGGAAAGGCCTTGGGTTTTATCATCACTGGTTTTGGTTATGCCATTATTTTTTCAGGTTTTTATGTCCCCTTTATCGAACAACACATAAAGATAAATGCATGGAGTGTGTCGTGGAACAGTTTTGCGTTGTTAACACTTTTAATTGCGCTGTTAAGCAAATTTACATTGGTACAACCAGACACTCACCAACACGATGAAGAGGAACCTTTTAACATCAAAAAGACGCTTTTAACAAGCAGTTTCTGGAAAATCACATGGCTTTATAGCGTTTTTGGATTGACCTATGTGGTGTACATAACCTACTTTGTTTATGCGGTGATGGACAAATACCGTGTGTCGATTCATGATGGCGGCACTTTTTGGGCACTTCTTGGTTTTACATCACTTATTTCAACCCCAATTTTAGGTGCTTTAGCCGATAGAGTAGGAAGTTATAAAACCCTTATTCTTATTTATGTAACCCTGAGTTGTTCACACATGGTCTTAGCTTTTGATATGCCTTATGGCACAGTCATACTCTCTGCCATGCTCTTTGGATTTACAGCATGGAGTATTCCACCTTTGATTACGTTATTGACCTCCATTCATTTTGGTAAGCATAAAACAGCGCAAGTCTTTTCAATGGTGACGATGATTTTTGCGATAGGACAAGCCATTGCTCCATTCATTGCAGGATATATGTTTGATCTTAATGGCAGTTTTGATATGGTCTTTTTAGTCTGTATGCTGTTGTGTTTCAGTGCAGCACTTGGTGCCTTTATTTTCTCAAAAGAGAAGCCAGCTACACATTCAGCAATATAAACTGACTCCAGTTCGGATCGTTTCGTATTTCAAACTCCACTTTAAACGCAGGCATTTTTTTAAGTGTTTCAATGCACAACATCACAGCACTTTTTGCATCTTTACAATATAAATAGAGTTCAATGTTACCTTTAGCAATATTGGTTGCTACAAATACAAACACACCCTCTTTTTCTAAAGGAAGCAGGGCTTGTTGCTCCAATGAGTTTAAAAAGCCCAAGGTGCTTACTTCTGGAAACAGCACGTCATCTGAAGTGGTATATTGATGTTTGATGATGAGCAGTTCTTTAAAAACACTCTTCTTTTTATCAATGATATGCGTACGCACTTTGAGTATCTGGTTGATATCATTGGTGTGCACCAATCGCCAATCTTCATTTTCCATAAAACCCCTTAAAACTTTTATTCATTTTAGTCAATATTTGGTTTGTTTTTGCTAAAAATATTATCAAGAAACAAAGGATACACATGAAGACCAAAGCCGTGATATTTGACCTTGATGGCACACTCATTGACTCATTGGAAGATATTGCTGTTTGTATGAACGAGGTATTAAAAGAGTTTGATTTACCCACACATGAACTGCATAAATATAACCATTTTGTAGGAGATGGTGCACTGTTTTTAACTCAAAGAGCCGTACCCCAAAACAGTTCTGAAGAACTCATTCAAAAAGTGTTTAAGCGCTATACCAAAGTCTATGATGCCGTATTATGTGAAAACACATCTGCATACGACGGCATTTATGAACTGCTTGATATCTTACAACAAGAGAAAATAAAACTGGCGGTACTTTCCAATAAACCGCACCCATTTACGTGTAAATATGTGGAAACACTTTTTCAAGAGTATGCCTTTTTAGAAGTGCACGGGCAAAAAGAGGACGTGCCTAAAAAACCTCATCCTATGGGGGCTATGAATATTGCGCACGCGTTAAAGCTTGAACCACATGAGATTTTTTATGTGGGTGATACACCCACAGATATAAAAACCGCGCAAGCCGCACAGATGAAAAGCATAGGCGTATTGTGGGGATTTCGTCCCAAAGAAGAGCTTGAAGAAGCCGGCGCAGACTTTTTAGCCTCTACGCCTTTAGATATTTGGGATATTATACAAAAACATTAAGAGCGATGCTGTTGTTGTAAAATCTTTTTACGCAACAGCTTCATTTTCACTTTTGCCACTTCACGCAAATCAACATTGTTATCCAACTCATCCACAATCTCAATGCCCAAAAGAGTCTCAATGGCATCTTCTAAAGTAACGACCCCTTCGGTTTGTCCATAATTGTCTGTCACCACAAAGAGATGTTCATTACGTGAAAGAAAAAGGTTCAACAGTTTTGATACAGGAATATTTTCATTAATTTTATAAACCGGTTTGATGATGGCTTCTTTATTCTCTAAGCTATCAGTGATATGTTCATGAAAATACTCTTTTGAAATGACTAACCCCACAATGTTATCAATGTGTTCATCATAAATAGGTACTCTAGAGTACTCTTTCATTTTATCAAAATTGATACGGGTTTGCGCATTATAAAAAGAGTCCAAAAGCTCGTGTTTATCAAGAGCAAACATGACACTTCTTGGGGTGTGTATCTGCTTTACTTTCATCTCATCAAGATTCAAAAGGTTCTCTATGACATCACTTTCAGAATCTTTTAATACCCCGCTTGCTTGGGCAATGCTAGCAGCTGCTGCAACCTCTTCTCGTGAAATAGAGGATTTCCCATCTTTGCTGATAAAAGCTGTGATTTTATTCATGATAATGACCAAAGGATACGTGATAAAAACCAACACTGAAATAATGCGTGTGGAAATACCACCCAAACTCTTCCAGTAGTTTGCCCCTAACGTTTTAGGAATGATCTCACTGAAAACCAAAATCAAAATCGTCAATACAGCTGAGATATAAAACATAAACTCTTCACCAAAGAGTTTCACTGCTTCACTTCCCACTCCTGCTGCACCCAATGTGTGTGCAAAGGTATTGAGCGTTAAAATAGCTCCAATAGAGATATTAATCTGCTCTTTTTGTCTGTACATCAAAGCACCCAATTTTTCATTTTTGCTTTTGACCACTTCAATATGTGAAGCCGTGATACTTAGAAGCACCGCTTCAAGAATGGAACATAAAAAAGAGACTCCCACAGCAATGAGAAAATAAATAAACATCAGCATGCCATTTCCTCTGTATTCTTTCTATCATTATATAAGAGTATATTGAACTTTGCATTAAATATTAACTTTAAAATGTAAGCTTTCAAAAAGTCTGCTTGTGTAATAATTGTATATACAACTAGAAGAGAGCTTTATGAATTATGCATTAAGAAAATCCATCGGTTATAGTTTGAGTAAATGTGCCAATACCATCAATCAAAATTTGAATAAGCTTTTACTCCCTTACGGTATTGCCATAGAACAACGAGCAACATTGGAAATCATCAAGTATGAAAAAGATGTCACTCAAACCATAATTGCGGACATGTTACGTAAAGACAAAACAACGATTTGTCGAACGCTTAATGCTTTAGAAAAGAAAGGTTTCATTACAAAAAGTGATTCTGAAAATGATAAACGAAGTAAGACCATCCAGTTAACTTCTAAAGGTGAAGAGATTTTACAGCAAACACACGCAACCATTTCAGCCTTTAGACAACAACTTAGCAACAAACTTTCACCTGAAGAAATAACGGCTCTTTTTAACTCCCTTGATAAACTCTCTTCTTAGTTGTATTATTTTTACTGAAGGCATGATTTGAAAAAATCCATCAATCATATCTATTTGATCATACTCTTATCGATTTTATCTGCTGTGGCACCCATGTCCATTGATACATATATTCCTTCCATTCCTAATATGGCGCAAGATTTTGCAGTAGGCATTGAAAAAGTGGAACTCACACTCTCTATTTTTCTTATCGGGTTTGCGTTAGGTCAAATCTTTGGAGGCGTGGTCTCAGATAGAATTGGGCGACGAAAAAGTTCACTTATTGGACTGCTTGGTTTTGCCTTTTTCAGCTTTATCATTGTCTTTTCTACCAATATTTACGAACTTTGGTTGTATCGATTTATTGAAGCCTTTTTTGGTGGTTTAATTGTAGTCAATGCCAATGCCGTTGTACGAGACATTTTTCATGGTCAAGAAGCCGCTAAAATCTTCTCACTTATTGGAAGCATACGAAGCATTGCACCGCTTGTAGCACCTGCAATTGGTGCCTTTATTATTCACTTTTTTCCGTGGGAAGGTATTTTTATCTTTTTAGGATTATATGCCTTAATTGTGGCATTAATGATCTACAAAGATTTACAAGAGAGCTACACTTATGTCAAAACCAAAGCGTTGGAGTCGTATAAAATAGTCTTTAAAAACAGAAATGCCATGCTAATCATGCTGGTTTTAGGATTGGGGTTTTCAGGGATGTTCATACTCATTGCAAAATCCTCATTTATTTATATTGAGTATTATGGCATTTCAACGGATATGTTCCCTTTTTTCTTTGGCTTTAGTATTGTGGTCTTGATGGTGATGATTCAGTTCAATATCAAACTGCTCAAACAGTATACCGCACGAACCTTAGTACAGTTTGCTTTGAGTATTCAACTGATTTTAGCGGCATGTTTTATCGCCGTTTCACACGATATTTCCCTGCCATTGGCAATGTTTTTTATTTCCCTTTATATGGGACTTACAGGCTTTATTTATGGAAATTGTACGGCTTTGGCCATGGAAGATTTTTCTAAAAATGCAGGCGTGGCATCCTCTGTAATTGGAGTGGTGCAGTTTGGAATAGGGGCGTTGATTTCTGCAGTGGTGCTTCTGTTTCACACCCCCACACTCACCCCTATTGCCATCAGTATTTTTCTTATTTCACTGATAGGACTCTTCTTGCTTCATTTTTATAAGAAGTAATTACTTTTTGTTGTCCATATATGTTCGGCAATCAATGCAATACACCGCATGTGGTTTGACACGTAAACGTGCAAGCGTGATTTCGCTATCACACATCTCACACAGACCATCGTATGCCCCGCTTGCAATTTTAGCTAACGCTCGGTTAATCGCTGCAAGTTCTGCCATTTGTTGTTTTTGAATATTCACATCCGTGACATAATCTCGACTTGCTGCTGCAAAATCTGCTTCGTCGTTTAAGTCCATTTCACTTAAAGACTCGTACTCACCATTGATTCTTTCTAAGACCGATTCAATTTTTTGTTTATTTGCTAATAAAAGTTCTTTTATTTCTTCAACGTGTTTAACACTTAATCCTCGTTTTTTCATAGTCAACCTTAAAAAAATTTGTGGGATTATACTTAAACGCAACTAAGTTGCAGTTTAAATGTGTCATAAATTTTACATTCTATGCACATAATCGTGATTTTGTTTGGGTATACTAAAATAAAAAGGAGTCTCTTTATGTTACGAATACTAGTGATAATTTCATTTTTTATTACCCTTCTGCTCTCAAAAGATTTAAACAATCCCGCAAAGATTTATACGAAAAAATGTTTGATGTGTCATGCAGTTAATGCCCCAGAAAATGAGCGAGAGCAAGCCCTTATGGCGGCACCTTATATCACACTTGCAATGAAAAGCGTGAGTTATGGAGTGGATGCCATTGAAGAGCCTAAAAATAATAAAGAATTACGTAAATTGGTGATTGAACATATTGAAGATTATATCTTTAACCCAAGCCAAGATAAAAGTTACTGTGAGCAGATTATTTTTGATCAGTTCAGAAATATGCCCTCTTTAAAAGGGTTTATTTCACAAAAAGAGGCCCAGCTCGTTGCTCCATGGATTTACGACAACTTTGCACCTGAAAAATACAAAGTAGAAGAATAACTTTACTCTAAAAGTTGTTTGGCCAAACTCTCTAAAGCAAGGTCTTGTTGAAATATATTAAACGTCAACAGCATCATGCCCATGTTCGCATGGGCATTGGAAAGCAGTTCAAAAAGTTCTTCTTCTTTAAATGAACTCTCAATGACATTTCCAGTTTCATTGAACTGTCGTCCGATTTGCTCCATGCCGCCATGTGTCATGCTGTTTAAAAGTGTGGCATTCTCTTCTAACACGGTATAAAAGGTATCATCGCCAATGACTTCATCGATGGCTTTGGCTAAAATATATTGAGATTTAAAACTGAACTCTTTGTTGCGATTAAAGGCTTCCACCTCATCATCGGTTGCGGCAACTCCCAACCATGTTCCACGATACAACGCCTCTAACATAGGTCGTCCTAAAGCAAATGCCGAACTGTACAATCCGTTTGCTATAAGCACGCGAATGGCTTTGTGGTGTTGCTGTACCAAAGATAAATAACCTGCAACGATGCTCTCTCGTTCACTGTTACATGTACGACCTGCAAGGACATGGGTGATTTCATCTTCAATTTGTTTTGATGTCTCTATGTATGTGGTGATGTTCATATGTTTCCTCAGTTTATAAAGTGTATTTTATACGCTTTCAAATATACTATCACTTAAAGGCACTGTGTTGAATATAGAAGAGCGATTTATTTTAAAAGCGATTGAAGAGAGAAACTACATCTCTTTTATGTACGAAAACAGGAGTTTCCAACGTCTGAAACCCTTGAAACTGCACAATCATATTGTTCACACAGACAAGGGTACATTTGAAAAAGCAAAACTCAAAAAACTTACGGTTTTAAAGGAGCGGTTTTAATTTTCTATCAACAAGAGTGTTTTTCTTTGTCAAACATATTGTTCCATTTTTGATGGTTTATATATTAAGAGGTCTGAGAGAGGAAAAGTGTGACAGAAACTTAAATTTTAACCTTATTCTAAATTATTTACATTGAAAAGCTTAATTAAATTAATAGCTGCAAAAAAGTATTTAAGTTTTATTACATCACATTTAAAAACATATTAATATTTAATCTTTAATAAATTTATTTTTTAATATTATTGAATTCATCTAAGTATTAGGAAATAGAATGACTGAATTTGAAAAGAATGAAATTTTAAAAAAAGCAAAACAATGGTTTAAAAATACTATCATTAAAAAACATATTAAAAATATGAATAAATTATCTAAAGAAAATGAATTTAATATAAACCCTTTTTTATTAACCTATCTTTCAAATTTTCTGGAAGGTGACAGTGAACCTAAAAGTATAGCAAAGGCACTTATATATCCAAGAGTATTAGGAACATCAATAAATACATCTTTTGGTACAAATATTCAAGAGTTTACATCTACTGCATTATCTTCATTAGGGAGTGCCGTATCAGGTATAGATATAGAGTTTATAGATCAGATAGATGGAAAAAAGAAATATTGTCAACTTAAGTCGGGTCCCAATACTATAAATAAAGATGATATTAAAACCATTATTGATCATTTTCAATCAGTAAGAAACTTATCAAGAACAAATAATCTCAATATTGGTTTTGACGATTTAATTGTAGGTATTATTTATGGTGAACAATCCGAACTTAATGCTCATTATAAAAAAATCAATGCAAACCATTATAATGTTATTATTGGGGAAGACTTCTGGCATAGACTTACAGGAGATAAAGATTTTTACTTTGATTTAATCAAAGCTATCAATGAAGTCGCAAAAGAAACTAATTATAAAAAAGAGTTAGATAAAATTATTATTAAGCTCTCTCAAACCAATTATATCAAAGAACTTTCAAAAGAACTAAATACTTAAGTATTGCAATTTGAAATATTTTTAATAACTATTAAAAAAAGCCTATATAATCCCACTATAATTTTATTTTAGTTATAATAACCATGTATAATGTTATATAAGGTGGGTATGTGAATCAAAGAATTTTTACTTTAAGTGAAACAGCTGAAATATTAAACGTTGATAAAGAGACTTTACGACGTTGGGATAATTCTGGTAAATTAAAAAGTATAAGAAATCCTATTAATAATTACCGTGAATATAGAAAAGAAGATATTACCATTTTTGAAAAAGGTAAAATTTACTTTAATGAAAATAACCACAATCATGTAAATTCAATTAAGCCATATAAAAGTATTGAGCTATTTGCAGGAGCTGGTGGCTTAGCACTTGGACTTGAAAAAGCTGGTATTCATCATAGCTTACTTAATGAAATTGACAAATATGCAGTACAAACACTAAAAAAGAATAGACCAAGATGGAATATAAAACAAGGGGATATTCAAGATATTTGTTTTAAAAAATACAAAAACAAAATAGATCTTTTAACAGGAGGATTTCCCTGTCAAGCATTTAGTTATGCCGGTAAAAAACTCGGCTTTGAAGACACAAGAGGTACCTTGTTTTTTGAGTTTGCTAGAGCTTTAAAAGAAACTAATGCACCAGTGTTTTTAGCAGAGAATGTAAAAGGTCTACTAAGTCATGAGAAGGGCAAGACTTTAGAAACTATGATTGATGTTCTAGACGAATTGGGTTATCATGTTTTTAAACCCCAAGTTCTAAAAGCTATACACTACAAGGTACCTCAAAAAAGAGAACGTCTAATTATTATAGGAATGAAAAAGGAATATCTAGAACAAGTATCTTATAGTTATCCAGAACCATATGAAAAGATATATACTCTAAAAGATGCTTTAAAAAAAGGTGAACTTTTTGATTGTGATGTACCTCAGTCAGTTGGACAAAAGTATCCAGAGCGAAAAAAAGCGATTTTAGATATGGTACCTCCGGGAGGATATTGGAGAGACTTACCGTTAGATATCCAAAAAGAATATATGCAAAAAAGTTTCTACTTAGGTGGTGGAAAAACAGGAATGGCAAGACGTATTAGTTGGGATGAGCCATCTTTAACTCTTACTTGTTCTCCTGCACAAAAACAAACTGAAAGATGTCACCCCGATGAAACAAGACCGTTTCAAGTAAGAGAGTATGCAAGAATCCAAACTTTTCCAGATGATTGGATTTTTGAAGGTTCACAAAGTCAACAGTATAAGCAAATAGGAAATGCTGTTCCTGTAAATCTAGCTGAAGAAATCGGTTATTCTATTATTAAACTATTAAATGATATTGAAAAATTAAAAAATAGTAAATTTTGTTAAAGTTCAAGGCCAGAGGAGAAATTTAGGGAGGAGTTTACTTACAGTAAATGACTCTCTGAATTTTGACGATAACGCCGAAATTTAGCAAAAGAACTATTTCCCCTTTGCTAGACTAAGTCCAGCTAAATACCCACTCGCCCATGCAAAATGCAGATTATATCCCCCACGCTTTCCTGTTATATCCAGCACCTCCCCCGCAAAGTAAAGTCCACTCACCTTCTTACTCTCATACCTCTTCGCATCCACTTCAGCCACTCTCACACCGCCACCACTCACTTCAGCGTGTTTATACCCTTGAGTTCCTGTGATTTCTAACTTCCAGTGTTGCAGTTGGTTCACCAGTGTACGCATCTGTTTGGCATTAATCTCCCCTGCTTTGATATCTTTATCAAACCCACACACTTCAAGTAAGACTGCCCCCAGTTTATTGGGCAACAATCCACCTAAAACGACACTGGCATGTTCTTGTGTTTGTGCACTCAATACGGTTTGCAGTTTTGAAAGCAGTTCGTTTTTATTGAGTATTGGAAAGAAATTGATCTCTATATCCACAGCTTGATACAAGCTCAGATAGTATGACGCCCATTGTGAAACATCTAAAATGGCAAAGCCCGAAACCCCATATTTGGTGAACAGCACATCACCTGTGAGTGTTTGCTCTTTTTGCCCGTTGATGAGCAGACTCACACCCACCTCTTTTTTCACCCCTTGCAGTTTATGATGATAGTTTGAATCCACATGAAGCCCTACCAAACTCGGGTAAGTGGGATTAATAGTGTGTCCAAAACTTTGTGCAAAACTCAATCCATCTTCACTGGAACGAAGTTGCGGAGCTGCTTGTAAACCAGAAGCAATAAGCACTTTATCAAAAAAAGTGAAGCTTTCATTTTCACTTTTAATGACAAACTTCTCATCTTTTTTATGTATTGAAGTAATCACCGTGTCGTATTGAGTGGTGATATTTAAAGCGTTGATTTTACTTTCAAAGAGATTGACCACCGATTTTGCTTCATTAGAAAGGGGATAAACTTTGCCATCACTTTTAATGTCCAATACCAATCCTAAAGAGGCACAAAAGGTTTTAAAGGCTTTAAAGTGAAACTGCTCCAAAGCATATGAAGCAAAGTTCACATCTTCACCCATATAGTAGTCACATCCATTATGGATATTTGAGATATTGCACCGTCCATTTCCACTTGCAAGTATCTTTTTACCTAAGCTTATATTGCTGTCAAACAGTGTGATGTCTAAAGAAGCATTGAGTTGTTTAGCAGTAATAGCCGCAGTCAAACCTGCTGCACCTGCTCCTATGATTGCAATTTTCAAGTAGTGCCTTTTTGTCTGATAAAAGGATTATAACACTCTTTGAGTAAGGAAGTCGTTAATTCACTTCAATAAAAGACAGCTAGCCACACCGTAGGTTCAGCCGTACTGGTGTACTTTACTCGATGTTTTTTGCGCGCAGGGATATTCACCGCATCGCCAGGGTTTAACTCCATGACTTCATCTTCAAACTCTAAAAAAGCGTGCCCTTTTAAAACCATGACAAACTCATTTTCACTCTGGTCATACCAGAAGTTTTCTGCCGATTTTTGTCCATTTGAGACGATTTTTTCAATACGCACTTTCTCATTGGATAAAATTTTAAAAAAAATTTCATTCTCTGTCAGACGTGGAATATCATTATAAAAACTTATCTTATCCATTTTTATAAATCCTCTTAGAATATTGAATTTATGGAAGTTTTGAGTCAATCAAACCATCACCTCAGTTTTAATTCATACTAATTTAGTATGGTATCTTAAACTACCCTATTTTAAACATGATTAGATTAATCACTATTAATTTACTTGACATTAGTAAAAAAATAGTATACAATTTCATCATATTAACATAATTCATAAAAAAAGGAAACAGGATGCAAAAAGAGACGATTGCAGTTCACGGAGGATATGACAACAAAGAGGGTTGGGGGACAATGAGTGTTCCAATCGCTCAAACGACTGCGTATGCTTTCAGAGATGCAGAGCACGCAGCAAACCTATTTGCATTAAAAGAGTTGGGACCAATCTATTCACGATTGACCAACCCAACCAATGAGGTTTTAGAAAAGAGATTTGCCGAGCTTGAAGGTGGAGCAGCAGCGATTTGTGTGGCTTCAGGACAATCTGCAATTTTTTATGCGATTGCAAATGTAGCTGAGGCAGGAGATAACATTATTATCTCTGACAAACTGTATGGAGGTGCGGTAACACTTTTAGCCCATACCATTAAACGATTTGGAATTACAGCTAAAGTGTTTAAAAGTGCCGATGCTTCTGACTTAGAAGAGTTGATTGACGAAAATACAAAAGCGATTTTCTTTGAGTCACTCTCTAACCCACAAATTGCCATCACTGATGTGGAAAAAGTGGTTGAAATTGCACAAAAACATGGAGTAATTACGGTGTGTGATAACACCGTTGCAACAGCATCACTCTTTAACCCAATTCAATGGGGTGTAGATATTGTTGTACACTCTACAAGTAAATACACAAACGGTCAAGGAACAGCGATTGGTGGAATTGTTGTGGAAAGAGATGGTTTGAATGATTTCTTTAAAGATTCAAAACGATATTACCATTTCAATACACCAGATGAATCATACCATGGATTGGTCTATACAGACCTACCACTTCCATGCTTTTGTTTAAGAATCAGACTGGCTCTTTTACGAGATATTGGTGCAGCTCAGTCACCATTTAACTCTTGGTTACTGCTACAAGGTTTAGAGACCTTGGCACTGAGAATGGAGAAAGTCTCTGACAACACTTTAGTGATTGCAAAATATTTAGAGGCACACCCTAAAGTAAAATCAGTGAACTATCCAGGATTAACAAACAGCAGTGAGTATGCTAAAGCGCAAAAATACTTCAAAGATGGAAAAGCTTCAGGGCTTGTGTCGTTTGAAGCAGAGTCTTACGAAGCAGCGAAAAGTATCATTGATTCAGTGAAACTCTTCTCTGTTGTTGTAAACATTGGGGATTCTAAATCACTCATTACACACCCAGCAAGTACCACTCACTCACAAATTCCTCAAGAAAAGTTGAGTAAAGCGGGTATCAACCCAGCAACAGTGAGATTGAGTATTGGACTTGAAGATACACAAGATTTAATTGCTGATTTAGAGCAAGCCTTCGCATAAGGAACAATTATGCCGTTAATTTCGTCAAAAGGGATGTATGGTCTGAGTGCCATGCAAGAGTTGTATCAAAACAAAACAGATGAACCCATGCAAATCAGAGAGATATCTTCAAACGCAGATATCCCTCAAAACTACTTGGAACAACTCTTAAGTAAACTTCGAAGAGCGAAGTTGGTTAAGAGTATTCGAGGTTCACGGGGTGGGTATATGTTGGCAAAAGATGCTGAAGAGATTTTGGTCAAAGACATTTTAATCGCACTCGAAGATGATATTAAAATTGCCGACACCAAAAGCAGTAACCCTGTTTTGAACATCTTTATCGATGAGACAAAACAGAAAGTTGAGAAGATTTTTAATCTCTCTTTAAAAGATTTAGAAGCATACGAAACAAAGTACAACGAGTACTTACATTACAGTATTTAAATTAATATTAGGAGAATAACATGAAATTCGCAGAAGATTTAACAGGTTTAATTGGGAACACGCCTTTAGTAAAGTTACAAAAAGCAAGTTCAACAGGTGCATTGGTTTTAGGAAAATGTGAATTTATGAACCCAACTCATTCAGTAAAAGACAGAATTGGGTACAACATGATCAACGAAGCGTTAAAAGCAGGATTAATCAGCGAAGATACAACAGTAATTGAGCCAACCAGTGGTAACACAGGGATTGCTTTAGCATCTGTGTGTGCAGCTAAGGGGATAAAACTCATACTTACAATGCCAAGTTCAATGAGTTTAGAGAGACGAAAACTGCTTCAAGCACTCGGAGCTGAACTTGTTTTAACAGAACCAGAAAAAGGAATGAAAGGGGCTGTGGATAAAGCAGATGAGTTAAGCAAAACCATTGATAACTCGTTTGTACCACAACAATTCGCAAATGCTGCGAACCCAGCAATTCACAGAAAAACAACGGCACAAGAGATTCTTTCTGATACCGATAGGAAAGTAGATATCTTAGTAGCTGCAATTGGTACAGGTGGATCCATCACGGGGATTGGTGAAGTATTAAAAGAGCACAACCCAAATATCCAAGTGATTGCAGTTGAGCCTACAGCATCACCAGTATTAAGCGGTGGAAAACCAGGTCCTCACAAAATCCAAGGGATTGGTGCAGGGTTTGTTCCAGATGTATTAAACACCAAAGTATACGATGAAGTGATTCAAGTATCAAATGAAGATGCCATTGCAACTTCAAGAGCATTGGCAAAAGAAGAGGGGATTTTAGTAGGTATCTCTGCAGGTGCAAACGCATTTATTGCAGGTCAAATTGCAGCTAAACCAGAGAACAAAGGTAAAACAATCGTTACTATCCTTTGTGATACAGGTGAGCGATACTTAAGCGCGGGGTTATATGACGAATAAGTCATACCCTTATAACAGATTAAAGGACACAGATGCAAGAAAAAGCTTATCGCTCAGTGGTTAAGACGATTTCTTGGAGAACTTTAGGGACACTGGATACGATTATTATTTCCTATTTTATTACGGGAAATCTTACTATGGCCGCATCCATTGGTTCCATTGAAGTGATTACGAAGATGGTTTTATATTACTTTCATGAAAGAGCATGGAACAGAATTCCTTTAGGAAAAACAGAAGCTCCAGATTATCAGATTTAGGAAAATAGAAGAATGCAGAAAAGATTAGAAGAGTTAAATGCCCAGTTTGAAAATGCACAACCTCAAGAGGTTCTAGAGTACTTTTTAAAAGAGTATAAAGGGAAAATTGCACTTTCAAGCAGCTTTGGTGCTGAAGATCAAGCTCTTACACATATGATGTTAAGCATCGACAAAGAGGCTACGATTTTTACCCTTGACACAGGACGGCTTCCTTATGAAACGTACAGTGTGATGGACTACACCAATTTAAAATATGACATCAAAGTGGATGTCTATTTTCCAAATGCACAAGAGGTCGAAGCTTTATATAAAAAACAAGGTATCAATGGCTTTTATGAGAGTATCGATAACCGCAAAGCCTGTTGTTATGTTCGAAAAATCGAACCACTAAAACGGGCGTTAAAAGGATTGGATGTTTGGATTACAGGATTAAGAGCTTCTCAAAGTATAACACGAGAAGCAATGAAACTTGTAGAGTACGATGAAGATAACCAAGTGATTAAACTCAACGCTTTATTAAAATGGAGTGAAGAGGATGTTTGGGCGTTCATCAAAGCAAACAACGTTCCTTATAACAAACTGCACGACCAAGGGTATCCAAGTATTGGATGTGCACCCTGTACGCGAGCAGTTAAAGAAGGTGAAGATATACGAAGCGGACGATGGTGGTGGGAAAACCCTGAACATAAAGAGTGTGGGTTACACGCTAAATAAAGAAATTGGAGAAATTTTATGATAAGTAATGAACGACTTACCCATTTAAAACAACTGGAAGCAGAGTCAATGCACATCATGAGAGAAGTGATTGCAGAGTTTCAAAACCCAGCAATGCTTTACTCAGTGGGGAAAGACAGCTCAGTGATGTTGCATATTTTACAAAAAGCGTTTTATCCAGCACCTCCTCCTCTTCCATTGGTACACGTAGATACCAAATGGAAGTTTAAAGAGATGATTGAGTTCAGAGACAGACGAGCCAAAGAAGTAGGAATGGAGTTGATTGTTTACTCAAACCCTAAAGGTCTTGAAATGGACATTTCACCCTTTACTCATGGAAGTGCTGTTCATACAGACATCATGAAAACGGAAGGGCTTAAAAACATGCTGGATATGCAGAAGTTTGATGCTGTGTTTGGTGGGGCACGAAGAGATGAAGAGAAGTCTCGAGCCAAAGAGAGAATCTACTCATTCAGAGATGAAAACCACCGATGGGACCCAAAAAACCAACGACCAGAGCTTTGGAACATCTATAACGGGCGACATAAAAAAGGGGAATCAATTCGAGTTTTCCCTTTATCAAACTGGACAGAGCTTGATATTTGGCAATACATCTATTTAGAAGCCATTCCGATTCCTGATCTGTATTTCTCAAAAGAGAGAGAAGTGGTGGAGTACATGGGGACTAAAATCATGGTCGATGATGAGAGAATGCCAGAAGATTTAAGAAAAACAGCAAAAAAAGAGAAAGTACGGTTCAGAACACTGGGATGTTATCCACTCACTGGTGCAGTAAACTCTGAAGCAACCACATTGCCTGAGATTATTCAAGAGATGTTGGTATGTACCACAAGTGAGCGACAAGGACGATTGATTGACAGTGATGGTGAAGCATCAATGGAGAAAAAGAAACAAGAGGGGTATTTTTAATGGCACACCAGTCAGATTTGATTGCTACTAATATAGAAGCATATTTAAAAGAACACGAAAACAAAGAGATCTTACGATTTATCACGTGTGGTTCAGTGGATGATGGGAAAAGTACCCTTATTGGACGACTGCTTTACGATTCAAAGATGATTTTTGAAGACCAATTGGCGTCAATTGAGAAAGACTCGAAAAAGTCAGGTACTACGGGTGATAAGATTGACTTAGCACTGTTAGTGGATGGTTTAGCAAGTGAGAGAGAACAAGGTATTACAATTGATGTAGCCTACCGATTCTTCTCAACTGATAAACGAAAGTTTATCATTGCAGACACTCCAGGGCATGAGCAGTACACAAGAAACATGGCCACAGGTGCAAGTACAGCAGACTTAGCGATTATTCTTATAGATGCGCGACAAGGGGTATTGACTCAAACAAAACGACACTCCTATATTGCGAGTCTGTTAGGGATAAAAAACCTGATTGTTGCGATTAACAAAATGGACTTAGTGGAGTTTAGCCAAGAGCGATTTGAAGAGATTAAAAAAGATTATGAACAAGTGATTCCAAACTTGCCACACAATGAGGACATCAACTTTAGCTATATCCCAATCTCAGCACTTGATGGAGACAACATCATCTCAAATTCACCAAAATGTAGTTGGTATGAGGGTCTTCCATTAATGCAACTCTTAGACACGGTTGAGATTCACCATGATGAGAACGACGACTTCAGATTGCCAGTGCAGTACGTCAACCGACCGCACTTAAACTTCCGAGGTTTCTCTGGTACAATTGCCAGCGGCAAAATCTCTGTGGGTGATGAAATCACTGTTTTACCTTCACGTAAAACTTCTGTGGTAAAATCTATAGTATCCAATGATGTAAAAGATTTACGACCCATTGGAAAAGATGAAACGGTCGAAACCATTGAGACTGCATTTGCTCCAATGGCAACAACGATTACACTTAAAGATGAAATTGATATTTCACGTGGAGATATGATTGTAAAATCAAACTCTATTCCAAAAGTATCAAACAAATTAGAAGTGATGGTCGTATGGATGAACGAAGCACCATTAGAGTTAAACGGTAATTACATCATCAAAAGAGCAACATCAGTAATTAACGGTTCATTTAAATCCATTGAGTTCAAAAAAGACATCAATACGTTTAAAGAGATTGCAACGGATAAGTTAGAGTTAAATGACATTGCAAAATGTACTCTCTCTTTAGACAGACAAATTGCAGTGGATCCATACCATGAAAACCGACACACAGGTAGTTTCATTATCATTGATCGATACAATAATACCACCGTAGGGGCAGGTATGATTGTGGATTCAATCGCAAGCAATGGTGCAGATGAAGAGACGAAAATAAGAGAGTATACGAAAGCAGAGATTGAACTGAATGCGTATATCAGAAATAACTTCCCAGAATGGGGTTGTAAAGAGATTTAAGGCAGATTATTATGGCAAAAGAGACAGCAGCTCAAAGAGTAGAGCGAATTAAAAAAGAAAAAGACGGCTTAAAGGTATTAGAAGATATCTATGTATATGCCGTCTTAGGTGAAGCAATCAACCCTGAAGATATCGACCGTTTCAAGTGGTATGGTCTGTATACTCAAAACAGAAATTTACAAGCTGAAGATGATGAAACATTATACTTCATGCTTCGTGTTAAACTGCCAAATGGAGAGATGAACTTAGAGCAAATCCAAGCAGTGGCGAATATCTCTAAAGAGTTTGCACGAGGTACGGCTGATTTTACCACGCGACAAGATGTACAGTTTCACTACATCACGGTACGTGACCTGCCAGCAATATTTAAACAACTCAATGATGTGGGCTTAAGTACCGTATTTGCTGCGGGAGACGTTCCAAGAAACGTGGTAACGTGTGCAGTCAATGGGATTGACCATGACCAAATCATGGATGTACGACCATTGGTTGAAAAAGTAAATGCCTATTTTGATGGAAACAAAAATCTCTCTAACTTACCAAGAAAGTATAAAGTGGCCATCAGTGGATGTAACAAACACTGTATTTCACATGAGATTCAAGATTTGAGTTTCACTGCAACCAAAGTGTCTGATACAAAAATCTTGTTTGATGTACACGTTGGTGGTGGTTTGGCTTCAAATAAACAAGTGGCGCAACACATTGGTTATGTAACACCATCACAAGTTTTACCAATGGTCAAAGCGGTCACAAAACTCTATAAAGAGTATGGTTTCAGAGATAACCGAAGAAAAGCACGTCTTGGACACGTACTTGCAGAGTGGGGCAAAGAGAAGTTCTTAGAAGTACTTCAAGAGAACATCAACTTTACACTTAAAGAGCAAAAAGTTCAAAACTTCACGCCATATAAACAGCGTGAGCACTTTGGTATTCATGAAAGCACACAAAAAAGCAAAAGCTTTATTGGTGTGGCTATTGATTCAGGACACATTGGGGCAGATGGCTTATTTAAACTTCACGATATTTTAAAATCGTATGGAGCAACCAGCATCAAAGCTACGACAACACAAAACTTTATTGTACAAGATGCGCCAACAGAACAAGCACAAACCTTAGCTGAAGAGTTAAGTAAAGCTGGAATGGTGTATAATCCATCTCCATTTAAAGCTCGGACATTGGCATGTACAGGATTGAATTTCTGTAAGTTTGCCATCAGTGAAACCAAAGGGTTAGCAAAAGAGCTCAGTGACCATTTAGAGAAAACATTCCCTGATTTTGATGAACCTGTATCCATCAGTGTGAATGGTTGTCCAAACTCGTGCGCACACCCGCATATCGTGGATATTGGGCTTATAGGATGTAAACTGAAAGTAGATGGAGAGACCGTTACAGGGTTTGAACTTCTTTTAGGTGGAGACTTAAAAGGGGAGCAAAGCCACTTTGGAGTTAAAACGGGAATAAAATTTGCATCATCTCAAGCATGTGAAGAGGTTGAGAAATTGATTGCAACTTATATCAAAAGCGACTTCACAAATTTTGGAGAGTATGTATTAGCACAAGTCAATGAGTAATAATCTGTTTGCACCGTTTTTTTCACACAATACGAATAAACTGGACTATATTAAATACAATACAATAGGGGACCATAAAACACAATACTTTGATTACACAGCATCAGGGTTGGGTTTTAGACCGATTGAAAACAGAGTCTATAATGTGTTAAAAACCTATGCAAACACTCACTCAAAAGAGGCCTCTATGGCCAACATCACTCACCAACACTACAACATGGCCATTGAGAGTCTGAAAAACTCACTTGAGCTCAATGACGAATTTGCCATCATCCCTACGGGATGTGGTTCAACTGCTGCGATTAAAAAATTTCAAGAACTTTTAGGATTGTATATCCCTCCTGCGACACTTCAACGTTTGAACATGGACATTGATACTTCAAAACTGCCTTTAGTCATTGTAGGTCCTTTTGAACACCACTCAAATGAGGTGAGTTATCGTGAAGCGATGTGTGAAGTGCAACGTATCAAACTCAATGAAGATGGGCTGATGGATTTAATCCAGCTTGAAGAGGTGTTACAAAAGAATCAACACCGTGAAATCATCGCCACTTTTTGTGTCGCTTCAAATGTAACGGGCATCATCACGTGTTACAAAGAGATTTCAACGTTACTTCGAAAATACAACGCAACGGTTTGTTTGGATGCAGCTGCAAGCTCATCTTATATGAACGTGGATTGCAACTATTTTGATGCCATGTTTATCTCCCCTCATAAACTCTTAGGAGGTCCAGGAAGTTGTGGAGTTTTGGTGATTAAAAAATCGCTTGTAGACACCTCACTTGCGCCAAGTTTCTCTGGGGGTGGTACGGTAAAATATGTGAGTCAATCTTCTCAAATCTATGAAGAAGACATCTCTGCAAGGGAAACTGCAGGAACGCCGGGTATTTTACAACTCATTCGAGCGGCATTGGCGTATCAACTGCGAAATGAGATTGGATTTGATTTTATTTTAAAGCGAAAACAAGCGCTGTTAACACAACTACTTGAAGGGTTAAAAACGATTCCAAATATTGTGATTTATGGCAATAAACTGGCTAAAAACATTGGTATTGTTTCATTTAATATTGCCCGACAAGACCCTTATGAGATATGTGAACTGCTTTCACAAAAAGGGATGCAAACACGTGCTGGATGCTCTTGTGCAGGTCCATATGGTCATGATTTATTGGGATTAAAAGATCAAATAGATTTAAAAGATCGTCCAGGATGGGTGAGGGTCTCAATACACTACTCTCAAACCAAAGAGGAAGTGCAAGAGCTCATTGAAGCCATAAGAAGCAGTATTAAATAATACTACTTCTCGACTTCTTGTGTTGAACAGTTCATCTCTCGAAGTCTGTCTAAAAGATTAAATACTTTAAAGGCTGAATCTTCCACATCTTTAGTATAGGTAAATATCTCTTCATTGCTTGCACCTTGTGCATACAAGTCAACTGTTTTTTGAACTTTACTGTGAACATCTTCATGCACTATTAAAAGCTCTTTCCACTCTTGTGTTTGTGCAAATGGCCGCTCTTTATTTTCATCAATCCATTTACCCAAATCACACTCATGATGATTTTTAACGGTGAAATTTTTTCCCACTCCACAATTACAAAAGTTGTTATCTTTAAAAACAATATGATCTGATTTGAGTTTATTGAGTCTGAAAATCATATCGGGTTCACAAATACGTTTTTTCGAAGCTTCACTGAAAGTGGTATTGCTTACGGCTTCTCGAAGTTGCTCTACAAGGTTTTGCGTGTTTTCTGCCATTGTGCTGATGGTTGCAGCCAAGGAGGCATTCTCTTGGGTTGCTTTATCCAGTGAGTTCACAGTATCATTGATTTGAGAGATGGCGGTTTGTTGCTCTTTGGCTGCATTGGCAACCTCTTCAATAAGACCGATGGTTTGATTGATGTTATCATCTAAGGCATTGTATCCTTGAAGCATCTTATCCGTGACCTCTTTAGAGCTGTTGGCTTTAATGGTTGCACTCTCAACAATCTCTTTAATCTCTTTAGCAGCTTCCGCACTTCGTGATGCAAGATTTCGAACCTCTTGTGCAACCACGGCGAAGCCTTTTCCTGCTTCTCCTGCAGTGGCTGCTTCCACCGCAGCATTGAGTGATAAAATATTGGTTTGGAAGGCAATTTGGTCAATCACTGTAATCGCTTCTAAAATAGAGTTGACTTCATCACTGAGTTCATCCATCGCGGTTACCGTTTGATTGGCTAAATTTCGCCCCACTTCGTTGGCTTTCGTGACACTTTGTGCATGATTGGTCATTTTTTGTGCATTATCGCTGCTTTGTTTAATCGTGGAAGCAATCTCTTCAATGGCTGCTGCAGTCTCTTCTAAAGAGACCGCTTGTAAGTTAGATGATTCACTTAATCGTTTTGAAGCATCCGAAAGCTCTTTTGAACTGCTTTCTAACTTGGTGTTTGAGCTGTCAATAAGAGCCATCACTTCAGACATGGTTGCTTGTGTAACTCGAATACCATTAAACAGTGAAGCAATCAGACCCGTCATGCCTTCAATTCTAGGAATGTTAAGATCATATTTTGCATGAGAGAGTTCCACCAATGTTTGAGAAAGCGTTAATAGATTGTTTTTAGTTTTTACAATCATGTCATTAATCACACCAATGAGCATTGCTACTTCTTTAGAGTTGGCCTCTTGTTTAATCTGATCATTAAATAATCCCGAATTGACTTTTTCAATCACCACACGAGCTTCATCAATCACGGTTTTATCTTTTTCCATACCCGCTTTAATACTGCCTAAATACTCATTAAAGCTTTTAACCACATCTCCTATTTCATCATTGTTTTGCACTTCAATATACGATGATTTGGTTCGACTCTCTTTCACACTGTCAATCGCCTCTTTTAAATCATTGATAGGTCCAATAATGAACTTCTTCATCACAAACAGTGAAGCCACTAAGGTAACAATCAATGCTCCAGCTAAAATCATCAATGAAATCACAATCAGTTTTGTGGCCGTATTAATAGCATTGTGTACGACATCATAGGGTTCACCCACCAATGCCATTCCTATGACGTTGCCTTCAAAATCTTTGATGTCCACATACGTATACGTATAGGCTTGTGTATTTAGAATTTTATTGGCTTTAAGCTCTTTAAAGTCAATCGTTTTGGCATCATTTAAAAAAGCTTTGTTCACAAATTTTTGAGAAATCACATACTCTTTTAGTTTATTGGCTTCATCAATTTTAGCAACAGCCAATGAGGCATCCATTAAAAGAAGAAAGCCTTCTTGGTTTTGGTCAAACAATTTTGCAACCGAATTGATTCCTTGCATAAACTCTAATGAACCGACATGTTCATTATTTTCAGAAAATACAGGTACCACAGAACGGATACTAAGCCCAGCTTTTCCTACTTCTAATGTATTTACAACCCCTTGGGAAGCATTGACCTTGACCACACTTTTTCTAAATGAACTTAAATCATCCCCAAATTTTTCAGGCACCCAACTTCTTAAAAAAGAGTGGTTGTTTTTAGTGTGAATGTGTACTTTGATATTTTTAAAAGGCGTGTTGGCTTTCATATTGGCAGAAAGATTAGACAATGCCGCAATGGCCAACTCTCTGTTATTGGTAGCCAAAGCCTCTTTAATATAGTGATCATTGGCTATTGATATAGCATTTGAAATCCCTACGTCCAACTTTGCATTCATTCTATCGTGAGTCATATCTTGTAACTCATGAACGATTGAAGCATACTCTTGCTCAATCAAGTTTTGCTTATAATTGTTTAACAGTAAGTATCCTATAAGTAAGGATACAAATGTCACAGTTAAAGACAAAAATGTAAATTTCTTTGAAATGGTTAATGATTTCATGCGCTCTCCTATCAAGTCATAGCGCAATTATAACTTTTCCAATCTTTAGCTAAAATTTTATTTATACATTATTTTATTATTATATAATTTTGTATGAATTTTTTACTATTCGCAACAATTTTTATATCAGTTTTTATAATAATTACACTTTACATCTCTAAACGATTGGTTAAAAAGCTGCATTTTAAGCAGCGTTATAAAAACTATTTTAACGCTTTTTTAATCCTCAATTTATTGGGGGTTTTTGGTTATATGGTTTTCAGATATTATCCGATTATTCCAAACAGTGTTTATTTTTTATTGAGTATTCCCATAGGGGTCATTTTTCTGTTATTTAGCACAACAGTTATTTATGATATCTTTTCTTTTATCATTGAAAAAGGGATTCCCAATGAAAAACGTCGAACTTTTCTTAAAAAATCTCTGGATTTTTCTTCAGTTGCTCTTGCAGGAAGCATCAATGCCAAAGCAATGTACAACGCCAAACACATTGAACAAGAAAATGTCACTGTTAAAATTAAGAATTTACCGCAATCATATAACTTGGTTCAAATCAGTGATGTCCATATAGGAGGACTGATTGACCAAGATTTTATTGCTTCTTTGGTGCAAAGAATCAATGCACTCAACGCTGAAGTGGTCGTTATCACAGGGGATTTAATTGATACGGATATTCGTTTTGCTCAAAAAGCTGTGGATGAACTTAAAAACATTCAAAGCACTTATGGTACCTATTTCGTCACGGGCAATCACGAGTATTTTCATAAAGTTGATGTGCTCATAGAGTATCTTAAGTCCATTGGTATTTACGTATTAGAAAACGAAACGGTCTATATTGGTCAAGATGACAAAGGATTTAACCTTGCAGGAGTTCATGACCTTTTTGGTTACCGCATGGAACAGTATGAACCCAATATTGAAGCGGCGCTTCAAGAGAGCAATCCTAATGCACCAACCATTCTGTTAGCCCATCAGCCAAAATTTATAAAAGAGGTTCCGAACAGTGTGGATTTAGTACTCAGTGGACACACTCATGGAGGACAACTCATCCCTTTTAATCTTTTAGTGCGTTTAGCGCAACCTTATATCAAAGGCTTGCATCAGCACAATGAACATACTCAAATCTATGTCAATAAAGGAACAGGTTTTTGGGGCCCTCCCATGCGTTTAGGCGCAAGCAGTGAAATCACACATTTTACTTTAGTTCCGGCATAAAAAAAGGAGGCAAA
Organism: Candidatus Marinarcus aquaticus; assembly: GCF_004116335.1. NCBI lineage: Bacteria > Pseudomonadati > Campylobacterota > Epsilonproteobacteria > Campylobacterales > Arcobacteraceae > Candidatus Marinarcus > Candidatus Marinarcus aquaticus. The sequence goes on along the minus strand of NZ_PDKN01000003.1, from coordinate 325,037 downwards.
TGCCTCCTTGCTCAAAAAATAGGTGCTTAAGTTTTTTATATGAGTATCAGAATTGCTTCTTTCTTCATACCTCCTACTTAGTGATTTACAAAAATAAATGTACTTAAAATCATAACCGTATATATCGTCATTAAGATGTAATAATCGTTTCTGTTCTCTTTTATTCTTTGCATATAACTCTTCTCCTAACCTAAGAGAAGCCATATACTCCTCTTATTTGATTTTTACTATCTTTTTGTGTTTTTCTTCAGAGAGTTTTGGAATAACAATCTCTAAAACGCCATCTTGGCTTGAAGCTTCAATATTTTCAACATCTGCATTTTCTGGCAGATTGAAGCTTCGTGAGAATTTTCCAAATGAGGTTTCCACCTTATAGTAGTCCTCCTCTTTAATTTCTTCTTTTGTTTTTCGTTCACCCGAAATGGTTAAAATATCTTTGTGAATGTCCACTTTAATGTCATCTTTTTTAACTCCAGGAAGATCTACGTCAATGTGATAAGCAAACTCTCCTTCTCTGGTATTAACAATAGGGACAAAACCACTTACCCCATCATCCATTCGGTAAGGATAAAAATTTTTTTCAAATTCTTTCATCTGTTTAAAAGGATCAAATCGTGTCAGTAACATCATCAACTCCTTAGATTTTTATTTTCTTGATATTATCCTTATCAAGTTAATGAAATTATAGCAAATTTTTCTAGCACTTGTCAATACCAAGTGCTAATATTTTCATAAATTTTTCTCATTTTTAATTAAATATTCCTATTTTATAGCTGTTTTCTCTCTTTAACACTCTTACATATAGAGTGCCATATATTTATATTATTGAATATTTTAATCTGCTCTTTTTTGATTTTTATAACATTTTAATAGCATTTGATGGTTTTAACCCAATCGTGTCATATTTTTAGTATAATCAATTGTATAAACAAATCCTCATATAGGAAAGCATATGGCACTCAAAGTAGTTATTTCCCATAAAACGCAATACAGTTACGACAAAAAGGTTTCGATGTCACCCCACATCATCCGACTGCGACCTGCCCCTCACAGCAGAACTCCTATTGAGGCATACTCTTTAAAAATCAAGCCTGAAAATCACTTTATTAATTGGCAACAAGACCCCTTTGGAAACTATTTGGCTCGTTTGGTTTTTCTTGAACAAACAGACCATTTCAGTGTAGATGTTGAAATCATTGCGGATATGATTACCATCAACCCTTTTGATTTTTTTGTGGAGAATGAGGCAAAGGATTTTCCATTTGAATACAAAAAAGATTTACGTAAAGAGCTCGCACCCTATTTAGAAACTGAAGAGGACTCCAAAACGTTACAAGCCTTTGTAAAAACAATTGATACCTCTAAAAAATCAATTATTGACTTTTTAGTGGAGGTCAACCAACACATCCATAATGCTTTAGACTACACCGTACGTCTGGAACCGGGAGTGCAAACACCCCAAGAAACACTTACTCAAAAGCTGGGAAGTTGTCGAGACTTTGCTTGGCTGTTTGTACAAGTTTTAAGACACTTAGGTTTGGCGGCTCGTTTTGTCTCCGGTTACTTAGTACAACTCACTGCCGATATAAAATCTCTGGATGGTCCAAGTGGTCCAAAAGAGGATTTTACAGACCTGCATGCATGGACAGAAGTCTATGTTCCAGGTGCTGGATGGATTGGTTTAGACAGCACCAGCGGATTGTTTGCAGGCGAAGGTCATATTCCATTGGCATGTACTCCTAACTACAGCAGTGCATATGCCATTGAAGGACTTATGGATCCATGTGAAACCACATTTACATATGAAAACAAAGTGACTCGTATCTTTGAATCACCTCGTGTGACCAAACCTTATAAACAAGAGCAGTGGAATGCTATTTATAAACTGGGTTTTAAAGTGGATGAGGATTTAGAAGCACATGATGTGCGACTGACCATGGGTGGAGAACCCACCTTTGTCTCCATTGATGACATGGAATCAGCTCAATGGAACACCAAAGCAGACGGACCTCACAAACGAGAATTGGCCAATAACCTTTCACGACGTATTTTAAACTCCTCAACCAATGGGGGACTGATTCATCACGCCCAAGGAAAATGGTACCCAGAAGAACCACTTCCAAGATGGCAAACGACAATTTACTGGCGAAAAGATGGCAAACCCGTCTGGCAAAATCCTGACCTGCTTGCCAATATGAACAAGAAATATGACTACACATCTAAAGATGCCAAAAAGTTCCTAAGCACATTGGCTTTAATCTTAGGTGTCAGTGATAAAAACATCATCCCAGCTTACGAAGACCCTGTGTATTACATCATGAAAGAGTTTGAAATGCCTTTGGATATTGATCCCATGAAGTATGATTTAAAAGATTCCTTAGAGCGACGAACCATTGCTCAAAAACTGCAACAAGGATTAAACAGTGAAGTGGGTTATGTCTTACCATTAAGTTTTGGCAAGCGCAAATGGATTACCTCACAATGGGAGTTTCGACGAGGGTATCTTTTTTTAAGTGCAGGTAACTCTCCTTTGGGACTTCGACTGCCTTTAGAATCACTCATTGTAAAACCACACGTAGAGATTGAAAAAAGTTTTGAACCCGATTTGTTCAAAGCATATCCTGCTTTAGGGGATTATATCTCGGAAGTACAAACGCGTGCACAAAATCTTGATGATAAAACCACCGAACAGAACTCTTACAGCGCTTTTGTTCGTACGGCTATCAGTGTTGAAGTACGCGATGATAAACTCTGTGTTTTCCTCCCTCCCATTGAGAGCACAGAAGTCTTTTTAGACCTCATAGCCTCCATTGAGCAAACGGCAAAACAGTTAAATCTGTGTGTGATTTTAGAAGGGTATGAACCCCCACAAGACACTCGAACAGATCGTATAAAAGTGACGCCTGACCCAGGTGTCATTGAAGTCAATATTCAACCTGCCACATCATGGAAAGAGCTCAGTGCTAACATGCTACAACTCTATGAAGATGCCCGACTTTCTCGACTTGGAACAGAAAAATTCATGGTGGATGGAAGACATACGGGTACAGGCGGAGGAAACCACGTCACTATTGGAGCAGCCACACCAAGTGACTCAGCACTCTTACGAAACCCTAATTTACTGCGAAGTCTGATTACTTTTTGGCAACACCATCCGGGGCTTTCATATCTTTTTAGTGGGGCATTTATTGGTCCCACTTCACAAGCCCCAAGGGTGGATGAAGGAAGGCAAGAAAATCTTTACGAACTGGAAATTGCCTTCTCACAAATCCCTGAAGGACAAGATGTTCCATTTTGGTTGACCGACCGACTATTCAGACACATGCTCACTGATATCACAGGGAATACCCATCGAAGTGAGTTCTGCATTGATAAACTCTACTCACCTGACAGCAGTTCTGGACGGTTGGGTATTTTAGAACTGCGCGCATTTGATATGCCACCACACTCACATATGGCACTCTTGCAGATGCTGTTGGTTCGAGCTTTGGTCGCCTCTTTTTGGAAGAACCCTTATAAACACAAATTGGTGCGCTGGGGAACACGTCTGCACGATAAATTTTTGTTGGAGCACTATGTCAAAGAGGACATCAAAGAGGTGGTGGATTACCTCAATGAAAATGGCTATGCCTTTAAACTTGACTGGTTTGACCCCTTCTTTGAGTTCAGGTTTCCATTATATGGCATGACGGTAATTGAAAACATGCCCGTTGAAATTCGAGCTGCCATTGAACCTTGGCATGTATTGGGAGAAGAATCAGGAAGTCAAGGAACATCTCGATATGTGGACTCTTCAGTAGAACGACTTCAAATTAAAATCGAAAACTTTAATACAGAACGTTATACTTTAACATGCAATGGGGTACAAATCCCACTTTCTAAAACCAACATAGAAGGGGAATATGTCAGTGGGGTGAGATACAAAGCATGGCAACCGTGGTCGGCACTGCATCCTACCATTGGAGTAGATACACCATTGACTTTTGATATCATCGATAAATGGAATGATCGTTCAATTGGAGGTTTTAATTATTTTGTTTCACATCCGGGAGGACGAAGTTATGACACCTTCCCCGTAAACTCGTATGAAGCAGAAGCACGAAGGATCAACCGATATTGGGATTTTAACCACTCTCAAGGAGAAGTGCTAGAACATGATCCTATTATCAGCAGTTCAACCAATGCACTTTTTGCCAATGGTGCCACACGAGCGATTGAACCAAAAAAAGGTTTCGAAAAGCTATATTTTCATAAAATGCCAAAGAACAAAGAGTACCCACACACTTTAGATTTAAGACAACGATGGATGAAAAATTAATGGATATATTTGAAAGCTGTAAAAAAGACGCCTCTTTTGATGAGATGTTGGATGAAAACAACATCATAAAACCTCACTGGACTGAAGTCACACAAGCCATAGAGAAATCAGGTTTAGAGAAACTCGAACAAAAACAGACCGAGATTGATTGGCGACTTGAAGATAATGGGGTGACGTACAACGTCTACAATGATCCCGAAGGAACCAATCGACGATGGAACTTAGACCCTATTCCTTTTGTATTGTGTGAAGAAGAGTGGGAGGAAGTCACCAAAGGGTTGCAACAACGAGCCAAACTTTTAAGTCTGATTTTCAAAGATTTATACACCGAACAGCGCTTGATTAAAGAGGGCATTATCCCTGCTGAAATCATCTTTGCACACAAAAGTTTTATGCCTGAAGTCTTTAACTTTGAAAATAAAGAGTATTACACCATGCGTTTTTTTGCTTCAGATATCAGTCGAGGACCCGATGGCAAGTTTTGGATCATCAATGACCGTACACAATCCCCTTCAGGTTTAGGTTACGCGATTGAAAATCGTTTGACGATGAACTCTATTATTCCAGAACTCTACCCCGATGTACATATCAAAAAAATTGCCCCATTTTTGGAAGGCTATAAAGAGATGCTGGTCAACACCGCACACAAAACAAGCGATGCTCCACTGATTGCTCTGTTAACGCCAGGCCCTCACAATGAGACCTATTTTGAACACTCGTATTTAAGTTCCTATTTAAATCTTACCCTTGTACAAGGAGAGGATTTGCTCACTAAAAACAACCAGCTGTGGTTGAAAACGCTCAGTGGTTTAAAACGAGTCGACAGCATGATAAGGCGAGTAGACTCTAAATATTGTGACCCTTTAGAACTTGAACACGACTCTCATTTAGGCGTTGCTGGTTTGGTGAATGTATTGCGAAATAACAATCTTTCAATGATCAATCCCATAGGAATTGGCATTTTAGAAAACGTGGGACTGAATCCTTTTATGAAAAACATTGCCAAATTCTTTTTAGATGAAGATTTAATACTTCCTCAAATTGCGACATGGTGGTGTGGTCAGAAAAAAGAGCTTGATTTTGTTCTTGAAAACCTTGATACTTTGTTGATTAAAAAGATTGACCGAACCGATAATATTGAGATCTATTTTGGCAATCAACTCAATCAAGAAGAGAAAAACAGACTCATTGAAAAAATCAACGCCTCTCCTAACTTTTATGTCGGGCAAGAGATCATTGATTTCTCAACCGTACCTTCGTTTGTCGAAAATAAAATTGAACCAAGAAATGCTGTTATACGTGCCTTTTCCTATCTTTCAGAAGAGGGTTATAAAGTCATGCCAAGTGGTTTGGTGCGCGTATCAAAACAGAAAAACTCACTGGTGGTTTCCAACCAAAAAGGGGGTACGAGCAAAGATTTATGGATTTTAGGACAAGACGAGACCATTGCCCCTGCACAAAACATCAAACGGCATGATTTTTTAGACACACGTTTAGAGAACATCTCAACCAAACGAGCAGAAAATCTTTTCTGGTTAGGCCGATACTTAAGTCGAGCCATTACCACCACACGAATGTTGCGCTTCAATCTTAAAAACATGCTCAATCTTCATCGATATGAAGATAAAAATCTGCTCAAAGAGAGCACACAAATTTTAAACATCTGTTTAACGCATCTAACCATGACTTATCCAGGATTTCTAGAAGAAGAAAAAGAGATCAAACCCTTTAATGAAATCAACTCTGTGATACAAGATGTCACAAGAGTTGGAAGCCTCTCATTTACGCTTTCAATGCTTTCAAACACCAATGCCAGTATCAAAAACCTTTTAAGTATTGATTCTTGGCGCGTCTTTGAACGTATTCAACGAAGTTGGTATGCTTATAATAAACGAAAAATCATCACCAACCGAGAACACATCAATGCTTTGGATAAACTGCTGATTTATCTGCTTGCTTATAAAGAACTCATTGATGAGAGCATCTCGAATGACCAAGGACTTTTACTCTATGAGATTGGTTCGAAACTGGAGACCTCTTTACTGCTTATTTCAAAAATGCGTTCACTGTTAACACGCAAATATGATAAACTTTTAGAGTACGATATTTTAGACTCGATGCTCAACTCTTATGAGAGTTATAATGCCTATCGAGCGCACTATAAATCAAGTTTGGATATTGAAAATGTCATTGAATTTTTACTGTTTAACGCCAAATACTCTAAATCTTTATTATGCCTCATTGAGGAATTATTAAACAGTCTGAAAACACTTCCAAATAGCTCCAACCGAATCTATTTGGACCAATTTGAGCAATCGGTGTTTAAAGTCTACTCGATGTTAAAACTCAATAATGCAAAAAAATTATTGATTTGTGAAGAAGAGGACAGCGTTTATATTCATTTTGATGAATTTTTAGCTAAAATCTCAACTTTATTAGCGCAAACATCTGAAGAGTTAACGAAAACATATTTTGCGCACTATAACGAGTAGAGAATGATATACGAAATATTTCACGAAACCAAATTTGACTACCCTTCCATGGTGACGTTCAGTCATAATATTGCCCGACTGACCCCTAAAAATTGCCAACGGCAACAACTCCTTGAACACACTTTAGAAATAACCCCACTCCCTTTTGAAACCAATGAGTTCACCGATTATTTTGAAAACAAAAACACCTATATGCTCATTCGTGAAGCACACAAAAGACTTAAAATTGTTTCAAAATCCAAAGTACAACTCTTTGAAGATATCATTTCCAACCTGATTGAAAACGCACAACAAACGACCATTACGTATGCGCAACTCAAAGAGCGTTTGAGTGAACACAAAAGTGAAGATGCACAAGCGTTACACTATCTGTTTGAAACCGATGCCATCCCTGTAGCATCTGAAGCAATTAAAGCGTATGCCCTGCAATCGTTTCAAGAGAACATCACACTCTTTAATGCAACGTTTGATTTCATGCAACGCATTTTTAATGACTTTGAGTTTGTCTCTGGCTTTACAGATATTACGACTCCCATTGAAAGAGTTTTTCAACAGAGGAAAGGGGTCTGTCAAGACTTTGCACAATTTGCTATTTCTGCATTAAGAAGTATTGGTGTGCCCACACGATATATGAGTGGATATATTCAAACATATCCTAAAGAAGGAGAAACCAAACTCTTTGGTTCTGATGCTTCTCACGCATGGTTCTCAATTTATATACCCGATTTTGGGTGGGTAGATTTTGACCCAACCAACAATAAAATCCCCAACGAAGAGTACATTGTTTTAGGATATGGACGAGACTATTTGGACATCTCTCCACTTAAAGGGGTGGTCAAAAGCAACGGAGAGAGCAACCTTTCGGTTAAAGTCAACGTACAAATAGTAGAGTAACTATCCTATCTTTGCAATACGAAATGCCACGGCATTTTCATAAATCAATGAGTTATTAAAATGACAAGTAATCATGCCATCGCAAGGGGCTCTAAATTCATGTATCACACACCCTTCAAGCGAATCGATCACTTCCCCAATAACTTGATTCTTGGATATATAACTCCCTGGAATTTCTTTAGAGATAAACAGACCACTCTTTTCACTTTTAAGGGTTTCTATATCTTCACTTGAAATCACCGTTGATTCATAACCGTTAAATATCGAAAAATCGATGATTTTTTGTCGATGCATAAAACGTAAGATGGCCTGTCTGATTTGACTCGATTTTTGTTTGTCAATCTCTTGAGTAATGGGACACATCAAAGAGTACGCTTTTGTACCCCATAATTGCCAGTTATACTGTAAAGAGACCGTTTCAATGGTTTTCATTTTACGATGATGAATGAATTTCAAACCAAATTTTTTGGCCCCTTCTAAATCTTCTAGTTCATTCTCATAAAGTTTAATATACGGCACACAATTCACTGGATCAAAACGACTCTCTAAAATAACCCCATAATCGTACCCTTGCAAAGCATCAAAGAGGCGTTTGGCAATACGTTGAGTCGTTTCACCATGTTCGTATCCTGGAAACATGGTGTTGATATTGGTGTTATCTAAAGGCCAAAATCGTTTCCCCGTATTAAACGCATAGTGGTTAATAGAGGGAATAATCAGCACATCCCCTTTGATTTTTTTCTTCTTTAATTTATTGTTCAAAAAATCCACCAAAGAACTGGCACAATATAAAGGCAAAATACTCTGTGCTTCCATCGCGCCAACTATCGCAATTTTGGGAGCCGTTTTACTGCTGCCTTTAAAGAAAAACCCCTCGACAACCAAAGGTTCTCGACTCAGTGAATCAATACGTAAAATCTCAACTCTCTTCATGTTTCTCTCCAAATATTCGTGCCAAAAGCGAGCCTTCATACACCACAGGATACTCTCTTAACGTGAATAAAATTCCACTGCTCGGAGAGAGCAGTTCACACAATACCTCTCCGCTTAATGGGTCCACAATTTCACCAATTTTTTCCTCTTTTTTAATGATTTCACAGTGATCCAAAGAAGGGACAAACAGCCCACTTTGAGGTGCATTGATATAATAGACTTCCCCTATTTCAGAACTGAATGGTTCACGTACCTCAAACACCTCTTCACTTTCTAACATCTTCTCTTGTTTCATCAAGTTTAAAATCCCCGTAAGAAGTTGCTTCCCATACTCTTTGGTTAAACGCATTCCCACACCCATTTCAACCACTAAGGTGTTGGTTCCTAAGGTATTTAACGTATGAGAAAACGTCGCTTCTAAAACCGTTACTGCATCATGAATCCAGATAAAATCGCAATTCAAAGCTTTGGCTAAAGGGAGTGTTTTTTTCGAAAACTCTTTATTAATACGAATTTGGGGAATCTCTCGTAAAAAGATATTACTGGAGTGAATATCAATGGCAACGTCGCTGCCTTTAACATCTTGGGCTAAAGCATACACCACTTGTCCTGGGAGAAACTCATTCTCCCCACCAGGAAACGCACGATTTAAATCCACATCATAGTTGGGAAAACTTCGTGTAATGGTATCAATCCCTAAAGGATTCGCAGCGGGATAAATATCCACAATGGCATTGAGTTTCTCTTCGTTCTGTTTTAACCATTGTGCCAATAAAAAGATAACCCATTGTCCCTCTAACTCATCTCCGTGAATACCACTGACGATTGAAATTCGTTTGAGTCTTTTTCCTTTTTTATTTAAAGGTTCAAAACGCGTACGTTTAATTGACAACTTCTCACCCACTGGCAATTGCGATGAAAAAATCTCTGTTGTTTTCATTACTGTTCTACTATGATTTTATTTATTTTTGCATTGATGGAGTTCAAAATCGTATCATAGGATTCTCTTTGAGCGTGTGGCACAAACTCTGCATCGGGATTGAGCTGTAATACAATGTTGTCAATCTCTTCCATCACCACCAATGAAAAACTTTTATCTCGTTTCAAACGCAAATGCACATCCACTTTTTCAACCAATTTTCCCAGTCGAATGAAATAATCACTGATATTTCGTTCTTGTTTTCGTGAAAGCTCTCCCCAAATTTCACTCACTCTTGAAGAGAGTTTGTCTAAAAAGGCACAATCAATATCCAAATGGTCATTATTAGCTTGTTTGAGCACTTCATACAACTCCACGATTGATCCAAAGGCATTCAGATCGATATACGCTCGTGAAACAATCGCATTTTCGCGTACATAGCCCAACATAGTATAGATATTGGCTTCATGTTCACCCAATACCGCTTCATATAAAAACTCATTGGCATTTTTATATTTTATCTCCACTTCCAGACGTTTAAAGAGTTTTTTACCTGCTGATTTATCCACATCGATGATTTCATCAAATGTGGCCACGGTTTCCATAAGTATCGATTCAACTCGCTCTAAATATCGTCCCAACCAATACAAGTGTTCTGCCACTTTTGCAGTTAAGAGTTGTTCCATCTTATGCCTCCTCAACGACCCAAGTATCTTTAAACCCTCCACCTTGTGATGAGTTCACCAAATAATTTCCTGCGTCAACAGCATATCGTGTCAAACCACAACTCCATACTTTGGGTTCTTTACTCATGACTACATAGGCTCTGAAGTCCGCTTTTCTTGGAACAATTTCATCATTGATATAACACTCTTCATCATAAAACTCAATAAGCTCTTGCGCGATAAATCGTCTTGGATTGGCTTCAATGATGGTTTTTAAATCTTGCAGTTGAATTTCTGACATCGTGTGTCCAAACATCACGCCATAACCTCCCGCTTCAGCAACATCTTTGATGACCAATTTTTTCATGTTTTCAAAAATGTACTTTTTATCTTTTTCAAAATAGGGCAGATACGTAGGCGCATTTTTTAAAATGGGCTCTTCTTTTAAGTAATACTCAATCATATCAGGAACAAAGTAGTAAATCCCTTTGTCATCGGCAATACCATTTCCTGGTGCATTCATAATCGCCACATTACCCGCCAAATAAGCTTCCATAATACCTGACACACCAATAAGGCTCTCTTCATTAAAAAAAGTGGGATCTAAAAACTCATCGTCCAATCGTCTGTAAATAGCACCCACTTTGATTTTTTCGCCATTATAGTTTTTAAAATAGACCACTTTGTTTTCTACGATTAACTCATTGTTACGTACCAATTGAGCTCCTGTAATTTCAGCTAAATAGGCATGTTCATAATAAGCAGAATTATATCGGCCTGGCGTTAAGACCACATTGATACCTCCGCAATTGACATACTGCATGGACTCTATTAATAAATCGGCATACCCTTTGATGGGTTTAATGCTCATCTTCTCAAAAAAATCGGGATAGATTTTTCGAAATGTATTTCGAATAGACAAAGGATAACTCGCCCCACTGGGTACTCGTAAATTATCTTCTAAAATGATCCACTCATTACTCACACTGTCTTTGACCAAATCGATACCATTGATATGCGTTCGAAGTTTTTGTGGGGGAGAGAAACCTTCAAGCTCTTTTAAATAGCCTTTGGCTTCATAAATAAAGGTCTCTGGTATGATTTTATCTTTGATGATATTTTTAGTGGTATACAAATCTTCTAAAAAAAGATTCAAGGCTTTGATTCGTTGACTCAACCCTTTTTCCAGTGTGTGAAACTCTTTGGCAGTCATGATTCTGGGTATCACATCAAAAGGGAGTGATCGCTCTATAAAATTACCATCTTTATAAAGGTTAAAACTAATTGCAAATTTGTCCATATATTTTTTGAACTCTTGCACCTTTTTTCTGTTTTGGTTAGCAAAAATCTTCCAAAACATCTCAGTAATACTGTTTCTTGTATCTGGCAATGCACACCTCCAAATAATTCTACTAATCATTATAATATAAAGGAGGCTAAATCGTACACTTTTTAATGGATAAAAAATAGTCAAATAAAAAAGGGAGTCGATAATATCGAATCCCTTTGACTTAAACTTTTTTATAAATTTATAACACTTTGTCGTTTTTTTGTTACTTACAACTCAAATTTTTTCTTAATATTGAAGACGTTCACTTCAAATCTCGCTGAACTTTTTTGAAAAGTATTTTCTCAATATTCAAATGCGGTTCAAACTTGAACCGCATTTAAAGTTTCGCTGATTCTCTTTAATAAAGATATTTTCTCAATATTGAAGCAAACTGCTTCAAATCTCGCTGAACTTTTTTTGAAAAGTATTTTCTCAATATTGAAGCAAACTGCTTCAATATTTCGTATTCGCCGGTTTTCGTCTATTCAAATTTCGCTTTTTTAGCGGCTCTTTTTCTTGAAGTTGGGTCAAGGTCTCTTTTTCTTACACGAACAGAGATAGGAGTCACTTCTACCAACTCATCATCTTCAATCCACTCTAACGCATTTTCTAAAGACATGGTTCTTGGTGGTACAAGTTTAATGGCATCATCGCTTCCTGATGCACGAACGTTAGTAAGCTGTTTTCCTTTAATTGGGTTAACATCCAAATCATTCCCTTTGGCATGCTCACCAATCACCATCCCCACATATACTTTATCTTGTGGTTTAATGAACATGATTCCACGCTCTTGTAAGTTAAAAATAGAGTACCCTAATGCTTCACCGTTCTCCATAGAGACCAATGCTCCATATTTTCTAGATTCAACGGTTCCAGAGTATGGTCTGAACTCTAAGAATGAGTGGTTCATAACACCCTCACCTTTTGTTTCAGTTAAGAATTCTGTTCGAATACCAATCAATCCTCGTGCAGGAATTTCAAACTCTAATCGAGTAGACCCACTACCCATTGGTACCATGTTGGTCATATTGGCTTTTCTTTTCCCCAGTTTCTCAATGATGGCTCCTGAGAACTCATCTGGCGTATCAATTACTAAATGCTCGAATGGTTCCATTTTCACACCGTTTTCTTCTTTAGTAATAACTTCTGGTCGACCAATTGAGAACTCAAACCCTTCTCGTCTCATGTTCTCAGCTAAAATCGTAATTTGAAGTTCACCTCTTCCGTTTACTTTAAATTTACCCTCACCAATTTGCTCATAATTCATTGCAATATTGGTGTTCATCTCTGCTGCAAGTCTTTCATCAATTTTATTTGAAGTTACATACTTCCCTTCTGTTCCAGCTAATGGAGAGTCATTAACAGCAAACGTAACAGAAAGAGTTGGTTCTTCAATGTGCATAGGATCTAATGGCATTGGGTTTGCAGGATCACATAAAGAGTCCCCTACATCAACCGTTTCAAAACCAGCAACGGCACAAATATCACCTGCACCTACAGTTTTAACTTCGATTCGCTCTAAACCTTTAAATCCAATCAGTTTGGTCACACGTCCTCTGACTTTTTCGCCGTCGGCTTTACATAAAAGAACCGTTTCACCTTGAGAGATGGTTCCATTAAAGATACGTGCAATCCCGATTTTTCCAATGAAGTTATCATAATCCAATGTGAATACTTGAAGTTGTAATCCATTCTCTTCACTGCCATCTGGTTTTGGAACGTGTGTTAAGATGGTTTCAAACAGTGGTTTTAAATCCATGTTTCCATCTTCTGCATCGTATCGTGCATACCCATCACGAGCTGCTGCGTAAATGACTGGGAATTCAAGTTGCTCTTCTGTTGCATCCATTTGTGCAAACAGGTCAAACACTTCATCCACCACTCTGTCTGGTTCAGCAGCTGGTTTATCAATTTTGTTCACCACTACGATTGGTTTGTGTCCCAATGAAAGTGCTTTTTTAACCACGAATTTTGTTTGTGGCATAACACCCTCTTGTGCATCTACAAGAAGAAGTACACAGTCAACCATCTTTAAAACCCGCTCAACTTCTCCACCAAAGTCGGCGTGCCCTGGAGTGTCGATGATGTTGATTCGTACACCTTCGTAATCAATGGCTGTATTTTTTGAAAGGATGGTAATCCCTCTCTCTTTTTCGATGTCATTGCTGTCCATCACACGCTCATCCACTTCTTGGTGTGCTGAAAATGTTCCTGATTGTTTCAATAATTCATCGACTAATGTTGTTTTACCGTGGTCAACGTGTGCGATAACGGCAATATTTCTGATATCTCTCATTCATTCTCTTTAGTTTAAAATTTTCGCGATTATACTAAAAGTTTGCTTAATTTACTGTGTTGTTTTAAGATTAATGCTCGATTTTACCGTTAAAAAGAAATATGAACAAAAATTCATAATCATTTCATAATCGTTTCATATACATTTTATAGACTTTCAACATATTAAGGAAAGGAAGTTAATGAGACAAGCATTAAAGGCACTAAAAGCGAACCGCCTCAAAACACTTTTGATATATTTGAGCTTGATTTTTTCAATCACCTCGATATTTTTAATTACGGCCATATCAAACGGTGTTATCTCTATGTACTCCTCCATTTTGAAAAGCGACGGTGATATCATCGTCACACAAGCCAAAATCTCAGATACTTTCTTTTCTAATGTCAATATTCAACTGCTTGATAAAATCGATCAAATAGAAGGGGTAGTCAAAAGCTCTGCCATTATTGTAGGAGCCACACCCGTAGAACAACTCCCCATTGTTGCTGTTTATGGGGTAAGCCAAAATCGTTTTTCAAACTACACCTTAACCCAAGGCAATTATCCTCAAAACAACGAAGTGATGTTAGGTGAGTCTGTGTATAAAAACCTTATGAATAAAACCCAAGTCACTATTGCCAACAAGTCTTATAAAATCGCAGGTGTTTTTAAAAGCGATATTGGGTTTGAAAATGGGGGTGTGGTTTTAAACATTGAAGATGCCAGTGCATTGTTTAACAAAAGCGCCTCCATGCTCATGGTCAATACCCAACTTGAAAGCAACATTGATGACATCAAATCTGAAATTGAAGCCTTAAGCAGTGAGATTGAAGCCACATCAACTCAAAACTTTGTAGAGAATTATAATCAGTTTAAAATCATTAAAACCTCATCCTATGCGGTTTCACTTATTGCATTTTGCATGGGTTTATTGAGCATTGTCAGCATCATGAGTATCACCATCAATCAAAGAAAAACGGAGTTTGGCATCAAAAGAGCCATTGGTATATCCATGCGAAAAATCATTGCTCAAATTGTATCTGAGAGTTTTATCTTAGGCTTTTTAAGTTACATCAGTGCTTTTTTTATTGCGCATATCGTGCTTTTTATCATCAAACAAAGCACCACCTTACAAGGATATGTCAACGGCGAAATTTCGTCAAGTTTAGCACTGTTTATTTTTAGTGCATCCATTGCCATGTCCATCATTGGATCTATTATTCCAGCACTGAATGCTTCTAAAACAGACCCCGTGATTTTAATTCAAGGAACAAAGATATGATACGAGCACAAAACCTTTATCACTCATATAACCATGACATGGCCTTGGATAACATCAATTTACAAATCAATAAAGGAGATTTCATTGCTATCACAGGTGAGAGTGGCAGTGGGAAATCAACGCTTCTGAGTATTCTTTCAACGCTTCTTAAACCAAGCAAGGGTGAACTCTTTTTTGAACAAACCAACTATAAAGACATAACCAATATTGACACATTCAGACAACAAAACATTGGTTTTATTTTTCAATTTCACTACTTAATCAACTACTTAACGCTTCAAGAGAACATCCAAATTGCAAACGAACAGGCAACTTCAAAAGAGATTGAAGCTTTATTTGAGCGTTTGGACATTCAAAACATTCAAAAACGTTTTCCCAATGAAGTCTCAGGAGGACAAAAACAACGAGCAGCGATTGCACGAGCCTTGATTAATCAGCCCAAAGTCATCTTTGCAGATGAACCCACAGGAAACTTAGACTCACACAATTCGCTTAATGTTTTTAATCTCTTTAAAGAGTTAAGTGACAAGGGTACGACCATTGTGGTTGCAACACACGATTTAAAATTGGCCCAATTGGCCAACAACGTTTACGAGGTAAAAGATGGACAACTTCAATAGTTTTATTCAACGGCATTTCCAAATATCCTTGGCATTTTTTGCAGTGGGGTTATTGTTTGGTTTGATTTATTCAATCAATTTATTAGGCTACAACCTTGATTCAACCATACTTCTGCCATCCAATATGCGTTCACTGCATATTTCCTTGATGCTGTATGGTTTTGTGCCTTTGATGCTTTCGTATTTGCCGTTTTTATTGATTTACAAAGAAGCGGGGAATTCCCAAGATGGATTGCGATATTTAAACTTATACACACTCTTTTGGTATATCTTTTTAATTTTTATGATGAGTGCTTTGCTTTTTGGAAACACTCGAGGTTTGGCTTTTTATGATTTCCCTTATGAACTCAATTTTCTTTTAGCAATGGCAGGACTTTTTTATATTGTGGCATTGTATAAATTCATTCAACTTTACAAAGTTAAACCACTGTGGGTGAAGGTCTGTTTACGTATTGTTTTTATTGCACCGTTTGCTCTTTTGATTTTAATGAATCCAATTATTGGACAAGTGGAAAGCACGGTTACTGGACCTCATGGAGACAACACCTTGGGCATGAGCTTGTCCTTGATTCCAATTTATTATCTGATTATTAAACTTTTAAACGATGAACCGTTTATCGCCCGATGGAATGCCCTTTGGATTATTCCAACAGTCTTTTACTTTGGTTCAGTGTTGTACCGAAGTTTTGTGGATGCGTTAACGTATAACCAAGAGTGGTTTTTACAATACTTGACCCTTTTGTATGTGCCATTACTCTACCGATGGTTAAAAGATTCCAAGATGTCAAATGCCTCTTTTTATGCTCTTTTGATTTCAGTGGGGGCTTTTTTGTTTGTGGATATACAAGGCAATATTCTGTTTATTCCAGAGCTTAGATGGGTCTTTCACCGAAATGATTTGGTGGTTGCTCATGCACATGTCGCCATGGGCATAGGGGTTTTCTTTATGGTCATTTCCATGTTTGCCAACCATATTGATGCACTTAAACAAAAAGCCTTTTATGTTCGTTATTTAATTGGTCTTTTGGGTATCTTTACTGTTTTAACCCTCAATGGTTTTGTGCAAGCTGATTTTCTCAATATCAGTACAGAACCTCTTTGGATACTTCGAACACTCTTTGGAGGGATTGCCATCTCCAGTTTGCTTACATTTGTCAAGTGCAATTTTGAATTAACTGCGTTGCAGTACTACAATCTATTGGGTGTATTAGCAGATGGTTTGGGAGGTCTGTTTTTAATTCTGTTATCGAGTTTTATCTATCCTCTTTTGGGATTTGATTTCAATGGCTCGTATGAGTATGTGGTATTTGCTTTTGTTTCTATGACCGGTGTGGCACACTACTTGGCATTAAAACACCCAACATACCAACATATTTTAACCCTTTATACCGTGATGGTTCGTATTGTGGTGTCCTCTGTTTTTATGGCACTTTTTTTCAATCAAACGTTGGGCATTGTGGCACTTTTAATTGCTCTTTTTGACCTTGTTTTTGCCTCTGCCTATCTTATTTTGTTTTCACATAAGGAGAGAACATGCAACGAGTAGCGTTAACTTTTTTTATCGCCTTTGAATTGTGCTACTATCTATTAATTGCACAAACAGGCATTGTAGAGTATTTTTCATCCAATATAGTATTAATTGCGCCCCTTCCAATTGGTGGGGTGATTGGTTCATTATTGAGTTTTTATATTAAAACAAGCAACCATCATAAGATAAAACTCTTTTTATCGTTACAACTTTTGATGACGCTGTTTTATCCTAACCTTTCCGTACTGTTTTTGTTTCTTTTGGGTATCTCAGTGGGAGCATTGGCACCTTTATTAATCAATGAACTCAAACGAGCCAATGTGTTTGTGTTAGGTATGGCCTTAGCCATCTCTTACACCGCAGGAACTTTTTTATTCACCTATCCTGTGGAACAAAGAGGCAACATTGCGATTGCATTAACCCTCATAACGTTGTTATGTTCACTCTTTTTACCCGATAAAAAAGTGGTACAACTCAAAAGTGAACCTTTCTCTTTGTTTGCGATGGTATTATGGATATTTTTAGACTCAACACTTTTTGAAACCCTTTCAAGAGACCTCTCTGTCTCAATTTGGAGAGATGGTTACAGTGTTGAAATTGCACTTTTTCACATCCTTGGTGTGGTAGCCGCATTAACACTGACTTTCCACAAAAATCAAAAAGAGCTGATCATTATCTCACTCTTTGCATTGAGTTATTTGTTGTATTTTATGCAAGAACCGTTGTTGCTCTCATTTGTTTATCCTTTTGTGATTTCGTACTACAACGTAGTGATTTTACAAAGCTTAATACAAAAGGAGCTTAAAACACTTGCCGTGTATATGGTCTTTATTGGATGGTTTGCTTCAGGCGCAGGACTTTTTGTTGCTTTAGAAAACCTCACCATTTTTGTACCATTTTTGTTTTTTCTGGCCAGCATTAAACTGATCAGTACTCATTTTATTCACACAAAGGAGACCCCATGTATAAATTAATTCTTGTTGCGCTTTTAGCGCTTTTTTCTCAAGCTTCAGAATGGACCATTCAAGAAGGAGTGATTCAAGCTCACACGGAAGTGTTTGGCGACAGCGATATCAATCCAGCCACCACACAAATCAGTTCACAATTGCATCACGATGATTCAGGCTTAGAGTCTTTACGAGGAGAGGTGAAACTTGATTCAATGAGCCTTAAAAGTGATACGCCTAAACGCGATTTAAATATGTATGAACTGCTCAACACGGCCGTTCATCCCACCATCACTTTTGATATGATCAATGTGCTTAAAAATGATGAGAACTATACGATTGAAGGCTATTTAACACTCAATGGTATTAAGAAGAAAATCACCTCACAAGCCGTTGTAGAACAAAATAACAGTGAACTTAAACTCAATGGAGCTTTTGATATTTTATTGACCGATTTTGGAATGGAACCGCCTACCCTTCTATTTTTAACTGTACGAAATAAAATTGACATCACCTATACCCTTAGCTATACAAAGGAGCCATAATGTTACGATTTCTTCTGCCAATAATCTTTGCTTCAACAGTGTTATTGGCTCAACCTTTTAAGGTGCATGATACGATTGCACCTTTTTCATTGGCGAATCAATTTGATGTCAAAAAAAGTGTGGGCAAAAACCTCAAACTCTTATTGGTCTCTTTTGAAAAAAGCACGGGTGCTGAAGTGAATGAGTTTTTATCCAAGCAACCTGCGGGCTTTTTAACCCAACATCAAGCAGCGTTTATCGCCAATATTTCAGGAATGCCTATGATCATTACAAAAATGTTTGCATTGCCGAAAATGAGAGGTTATCCGCACCAAATTCTGCTTATTTATGATGAAAACGATACACGTTTTATGCAAAAAGAGGGCAAAACAACCCTTTACAAACTCAATAATGGTGTGATTCAAGACATCACGTTCATCACCAAAGAACAACTGCCACAGGTCTTTAATTAAATGAAACTACCAACGCCTCAAACCATTGACGTATCAACATCGTATAAAGCATTTGATGGACTTCGCATCTTGCACTTAAGTGATTTGCACATCAATAAAAAAACCACTCAAAGTGACATAGAGGCGTTGGTGAAGTTATGCCATACATTAGAGTATGACTTTGCAGTGATTACAGGCGATATCATTGATTGTTCGGTTAAACACATATTGCCCCAACTCAAACTGCTCAATCAAATTAAAAAGTGTTACTATATCAGTGGGAATCATGACTTGGTGTATGGTTTGAATGATTTAAAAAAAGCCTTACACGAACTCATCTATTTGGACAATACCACCGCACTGATTTCACACAACAATGAGCTTATATTACTGGCCGGTTTAAGTGATCGTTTCTCGAAATTTTTTAAACTCCAACGTCAAGAGGATGCCATAAAAAAAGAACTGTCAAGTCATGCTCACACCATCTTACTTGCGCATCAACCCAAAGATTATAAACTCGCCGTTGAAACCAATAGTGCTTTGTTTTTATGCGGACACACGCATGGGGGTCAAATCTACCCGTTTCATTATGTGGTCAAACTCTTTCAACCTTTTTTAAATGGATTGTTTTATAAAAACAGAACTGCTATCTATGTCAACAGTGGTTTAGGCACATGGGGCATTGACATGCGCTTTAAATCTCACAGCGAAATCACACTGTTAAAATTAACGTCAAAAAGTGTACAATACTCAAAAGGAATGGTATGAAAATATTGGTCATTGAAGATGATGAAAAAATCGTAAACTTCTTAAAAAAAGGGCTTGAAGAGGAGTCATATAGCGTTGATTATGCGCTTAATGGAGATGAAGGTCTTTATTTAGCGAGTGTCAATACTTATGACCTGATTTTATTGGACATCATGTTGCCCATTAAAGATGGCATAGAGGTGTGTCGAACCCTTCGAACCAATAAAATTTTTACCCCCATTATCATGCTCACAGCCAAAGATACCACCGAAGATAAAATCAAAGGTTTGGATATTGGTGCCAATGACTATTTGCCCAAACCCTTCTCATTTTCTGAACTGCTCGCACGAATTCGTGTGCAACTTCGAACCCAAGAGATGCCTCAAACCAGACTGAAAGTCGATGATTTGGAATTGGATTTACTGAGCAAAACTGCCAGAAGAGGTGAAGATATCATTGCCTTGACGGCCAAAGAGTTTTCACTTTTGGAGTTTTTAATCAAAAACAAAGACCGCGTCTTATCAGAAAGTGTTATCAGTGAAAACCTAAGCAATATGGATGATGACAACATCAGTAATGTGGTCAATGTCTATATCTATCGATTGCGTAATAAAATCGATAAACCGTATGAGAAGAAACTCATTAAAACCATTCGAGGATTGGGGTTTAAAATAAGCGATGCGTAAACTCTCTATCAAACGAAAACTGCTCATATACAACATCATCATTCAACTGTTGATTTTAATTGCATTCTCTTTTTCGTTGTACAAAACCCTACAAATCTCAACTTTGGACAAAGTGGAATCAACCCTCAAAGTGATTGTCTTGGATATTTTAGATGATGTGATTGAACACAAAGAGGAGATAGAACAGCGCGCATTTGATGAAGAGAAAGAGTATCGATTTGAGCCCTTGCACATTCGGCTTGCACAAATTGATGAAGGTTTTAAAGTGATTCAAGAGACCAATTTTGGTCTGACACTGCATAATGACCTTGAAAAACTCAAAGCACTCAAACAAGATGTGATCTATTTTGAAGAGTATGAAACAATTCTGGTCAGTCGTATCCGTTTTGTAATGGATGAAAAAAACTACGTCATTGAAGTTGCTACAAATTATGACTATTTAAACAGCACCATGGAGAATCTCTTTTATATCTTGTTATTTATTGTACCCATCATTCTCATTTTCTCTATCATTGGCGGATATTTCCTCATTTATAAATCGCTTCTGCCTATTGAGATGATGCTTAAAAACCTCAAACAAATAAGCGCTTCAAGTCTCTCTAAACGGTTAGAAACCAGCAACAACAATGATGAGATTGACCAACTTGCACATGAAATCAACAGTCTGCTCACACGGCTTGAAATCTCTTTTGAAAAAATTTCACAGTTCAGCAGTGATGCTTCACATGAACTCAAAACACCACTGACCATCATACGAGGTGAAATCGAGGTGGCTTTACGAAAAGAGCGTACACCACAAGAGTACATCCAAACTCTTCAAAGTTCTTTGGATGAGATACTCATCATCCAACAAACCGTCGATGACCTTCTGTTTTTAGCCAAAAACGAAAGCGATTTACACTATGATGAAATCATCTATTTAGATGAAATCAGTTTAGAATCCATCAAAGAGTTAAGCTGTTTAGCCGAACTTAAAAAAGTAGAACTGGAAGCCGATATTAAAATGCCACTTCAAGTCTTTGGCCACAGTAAATTGCTTAAGATTGCATTGAAAAATCTGCTTAAAAATGCGATTAATTTCTCGTTTGAGAACCAAAAGGTCATTGTAAAAAACTACAGCGATGAGGCATTTATCTATTTAGAAGTAGAAGATTTTGGCATTGGCATAAAAAAAGAGGAACAAAAGAAAATATTTGAGAAGTTTTATCGTACCGATAAGAGTAGAAACAAAGACTCAGGAGGTACGGGCTTAGGTATGGCCATTGTAGAAAAAATCATTCACATTCATGAAGCAAGCATTGAAGTAAAAAGTGAAGAGAACAAAGGCACAACCATGACCATCAAATTTAAAAAGGCAAAAGAGGACGCATGAATATCAAACGCTTAGTCAAACTCAGTTTTATCATTGTTTCTGTGTTGGTTTTTTTAATTTTCAGTGCCAACACTATTGCCCTTCATAAAATTCAAGAGAACAATCTTTCCAAAAGAAATATCTCTGAACTGGTTTTGATGCAAGAGAACATGAATACACTTGTTGAAGAGATTCTAAGTGCCAACTCCAACGAAGAGTTACAACGCATTGAAAAAGAGTTTGATGCGTTTGAAAAATCATTTGAAAACATCAATCAAAACTTCTTTATCAAAGATGAAGATGATATTTTAGACCAGCTCATCAAAGACATCCACCGCTATCCTATTATTTTTAACAGCTTAGAAAAACTCTCTCTCAATGAAGAAGCCATTGAAGTTGCCTTTGAAAAAATTTTTGAAACTCAAAAAAATAAAATTGAACTTCAAGAGACATTTAATCGACTCTATCCCAAAGAGAGTCTCATTCGAAACAGAATTGAAGAGGCCATCTTACAGCACCAAAATATCACCTTAGTCAAAGATTTAGGCGACATGAAATACTACAGTAAAGAGATGCTCTTTCAACACAAAAATGAAGAGTATTTTAAAAAGTGGTTGTCTAAAATTGATACGTTAAATCAACACTTAGCCCTAAAAGAGTTTAAAGAGTATAAACAAACGGCGCAACTTATTGGGGAAACGGTGTTAGCTCTTGAAGCAATTAATCGAACAGAAGAGAGCTTGGTCAAACACATCTCAACCATCATAGACTCAAGCCAAAACATCAATCTGAAAATAGAGCAAGACATTGAGGTGCTCTCTGAAAACTTTTTAGACAAAGTCTATTTTATTGTAACAGTCATTTTCATCATCACCATTTTATTCATCATTATTTTGTCCTATAAAGTCAATAGAAACGTTGCTTTAAGTGTTGATGAAATTGAACACAAAGTAGAAGAAGGACTAAAAGAGATTAAAAACCTCAACAAAGAGATTGAAGAGACACAAAAAGAGGTTATCTTTACCATGGGTGCGATTGGTGAAAGCCGAAGCAAAGAGACTGGAAACCATGTCAAAAGGGTAGCACAATACTCTAAAATCTTAGCCCTGCATTATGGATTGTCTTCAAAAGAGGCCAATATGCTCAAACAAGCCAGTCCCATGCACGATATTGGTAAAGTGGCCATTCCTGATGCCATTTTAAATAAACCGGGACGTTTTGATGAAGCTGAGCGTACCATCATGGAAACGCATGCCGAATTGGGTTATAGCATGCTCAAACACTCGGACAGACCACTGCTTAAAATGGCCGCCATTATCTCCAATGAACACCATGAAAAATGGGATGGTACAGGTTATCCTCAGGGGAAAAAAGGAGAAGACATTCACATCTATGGACGAATTACAGCCGTTGCAGATGTGTTTGATGCACTAGGAAGCGACCGATGTTATAAAAAAGCGTGGGATGATGAACGTATTTTCAAACTCTTTAAAGAGGAACGTGGAAAACAGTTTGACCCCAAACTTGTGGATATTTTCTTTGAGCATCTCGATGAGTTTTTAAAAATACGCGAGACCTTTAAAGATTAAGAAATATGAACAAAAGTTCATAAAGTGTTAAAGCTTTATTAACTCTTTGTTAACGCCTTATTGAGCTTCATTTACTATAATCTTTTTTTAATTAAAAGGAACTCTATGAAATCTGTTACTCAGTATAAACTTATTGTTTACACCTCGCTGTTACTCACGCTGTTTTATAACACCTCATTTTTTAAAAATCTGCTGGGCATTTACTCTTTTAGTGGCCTCAATATTCTTTACTGTATCTCTGTGTTTGTAACGCTGTTTTTGTTCATCACTTTTGTTCTGTCACTGTTCAGTTCACGATACATACTCAAACCTTTTCTAATCACAGTTGTGATGGTATCTGCCTTTACTGCTTATTTTATGAATACCTATAACGTTGTCATTGACCACAGCATGATACGAAATGCCATGGAGACCAACTTCAATGAGTCGTATGATTTACTCAGTTTTGAACTCATTGTATATGTGATTTTACTGGGTTTGATTCCAAGCTTTTTTATTTACAAAATACCTGTAGAATATGGCACTTTTAAACAAGAGAGTTTTCGAAAAATTAAAACACTGCTGATTACTTTTGTGTTAATTGCTGTGACGATTTTGGCATTCAGTAAATTTTACACCTCTTTTTTCAGAGAGCATAAAAGTATTAAATACTATGCCAACCCAACGTACTGGATGTTCAGTATTGGAAACTATACCAAACGCACCTATTTTAAATCAAAAAATGTTTTAAAACCTCAAGGGGAAGATGCTGCCATTCATGAAACCGATGAAGAGAAAAAAGAGTTGGTCATTTTGGTTGTAGGAGAAGCAACACGAGCCGACCGTTTTTCACTTAATGGTTACGAAAAAGAGACCAATCCATTGCTTAAACAACAAGAGATTTATAACTTCTCCAAAATTGCCTCATGTGGTACATCAACCGCACATTCAGTGCCTTGTATGTTCTCGATGTTTGACCGTGATAAATACTCTTACAAAAAAGGTATTTCCAATGAAAATGTTTTGGATGTATTAACGCATACCAAACAAGTGCATATTTTATGGAGAGACAACAACTCCAGTTCCAAAGGGGTTGCATTACGTGTGCAATATGAAGATTATCGTTCTTCAAAAACCAATACCATCTGTGAAAAAGATGGGGAGTGTCGAGATGAAGGAATGCTTGTAGGATTAGAGGATTACATTGAAAAAAACAAAAACGAAGATATCTTAATTGTACTGCATCAAATGGGGAACCATGGACCTGCTTATTACAAACGATACCCCAAAGAGTTTGAAAAGTTTACCCCTGTGTGTAAAACCAATCAGCTTGAAAAATGCACCAAAGAGGAGATTGGCAATGCCTATGACAATGCCATTTTACACACCGATGCCTTCTTATCTAAAGTGATTAACTTTTTAAAACCCTACTCAAAAACTCATGAAACGGCGATGCTTTATATGTCAGATCATGGAGAGAGTTTAGGAGAAGATGGTCTTTATTTACACGGTATGCCTTACTTTATGGCTCCTAATACACAAACGCATGTGGCATCGGTGATGTGGTTTGGAGAAGGGATGAAAGAGGACTTTGACATCAAGAAACTTGAAAGAATAAAAGAGCAACCGTTTTCACAAGACAACCTTTTTCATACCCTTTTAGGCATGTTTGAAGTTGAGACGCATCTGTATAAAAAAGAGATGGACATTCTCTCTTCTGTTCGTACAGAGTGATTGCTTGTTAATTTAAAATTGTCAAGAAAATGTTAAGAGAAATGACATCGCATCTTAAATAATATCCTTTATACTGTCATTATATAAAAGACCAAAGGAGAAAAGATGCGGTTATTCATTTTTATTTGCACCGCCTTAACATTCAGTTTTGCAAATGTCAGTGATGATTACTTATCACAACTGGAACAAAAGATTGAAAATTTTAAAGGGTTTGATGCCAAACGAGGAGAAACCATTTTTACCTCAACCCACATGGGAAAAAAAGGAAAAGCCATCTCATGTACCTCATGTCATGGTACCAACCTCAATGAATCACATAAAAACTTTTTTACAGGAAAAGTGATTGAGCCCCTTTCACCTAAAGCGAATCCTGAGCGCTTAACAAAAATTAAAAACATTGAGAAATGGCTCATGAGAAATTTTAAAGATGTGTATAACAGAGAAGGAACAGCACAAGAAAAAGGGGATGTAATTACTTATATCCTATCAAAGGATTAACCATGAAACCCTTTCTTTTTTTAATTATACCTCTATTTGTTTTTGCCGATGGTTATTCCTCAAAACGAATCGATGTGGCCCCAGTGAATAATGCTTTATATATTCAAGAGTGTGGGGCATGTCATTTTGCATATCAGCCAGGGTTATTGCCTGAAAATGCTTGGAATACAATGATGAATGAATTGGATAACCACTTTGGAGTGGATGCCTCTTTATTACATGAAGATTTTCAAACCATTTCAGCGTATCTGCAACAAAACAGTGCCGAAAAAAACATGCAGTATAAACGAAGCCGTAAAATTGTACAAAGTTTGCCTAAAAACAGCATTGCAAAGTCAATTTCAACGACACCATATATGATACGAAAACATGATGAGATACGCCCTTCTCTCATCACTCAACCAGAAGTCAAAGGCCTGTTTAACTGCAAAGCTTGCCATACCACGGCTCAAAAGGGTATATACAGTGAACGAGATATTAACATCCCCAACTTTGGGCGATGGGAAGATTAAGGAGATAAAATGATGAAATCATATATTTGGAGCCTGCCTACACGGGTCTTCCACTGGCTGTTTGCCCTGCTGATTTTGTTGGCATTTTTAACAGACGATGACCACTTGTTAGATTATCATGCCGTTATTGGATACAGTTTATTAATCATACTTTTATTCAGATTGGTTTGGGGAATTGTGGGTCCCAAGTATTCAAAATTTAAGGATTTTAACCTCAGCAAAGAGGCTTTAAAAAAGTTTGTCAAAAATCCCATCAAAGCAGACCACAGTAATGCAGGACATAATCCTGCCGCTTCTTATTTGATGATTACCATGATCGTCGTAGCCATTTTAGTAATTGCTACAGGTGCATTGGCCTTTGGTATTCAAGAAGGCAAAGGAATTTTTTCTTTTTTAAATGACTCTTTTTTTAAAAAAATGAAACTCTTTAAAGAGATACATGAAACCTTGGCCAACTTCTTTATCTTTTTGATTGTTGTGCACTTAGGTGGAGTAATAATGGACAAACTCTTTCATCCTCAATATGAAACACTCAAATCAATTTTTACAGGTTATAAACACCTTGATGAAGATAAAAGCATCAAGACCACTATTTTTCAAAAAGCCGTTGCTTTTATCTTTTTGATTGCCTTAGTTGCATTTCTTGTTTATAATCTTATCAACCCTAAAAATGTACTGATTGCTTCTTCCTATGAACCCGTGGATTATTCAAAGCAAAATGAGGTGTTCGTTTCAGAGTGTGGCTCGTGTCACACTCTGTATCCCTCCCAATCTATTGCCTAAACACTCATGGACTGCATTGATGAATGACTTGGAGAATCACTTTGGAGATGATGCCTCACTGGATGAGCAAACCCATCAAACCATTTTGGCTTTTTTGGTCAAAAACAGTGCAGAAAGTTCGACAAAAGAAGCAAGTTTGTCGTTTTTGAATTCGATTGGAAATAAAGATATAATTGCAATGACACACACCTCTTTTTGGAAACATGCACACCAAGAGGTACCAACAACACTCTTTGCACATGAAAAAATAAAAAGCAAAGCCAACTGCAAAGCGTGTCACAGTGATGTTGAAAAAGGATTGATAGAAGATGATAAAATTAAAAATATCTCTGATTTTAACTAGTCTGCTTTTATGCTCTTTTGTTTGGGCTAAAAAGCCCTCAGAACATACTCATATTTATAAAAATTTAGACTATTTAGAGCTTTCTTCTGCACAACATGAACGTATGAAACAAATTCTTTTAGAGTATAAAAAAAAGTTTGACCACTACTATGAAAAACGTAAAAAAGAGGAGAAAAAACTTCAAAAACTGATGCAAAAAGAGCACTTTGATAAAGAGGAATATGAAGAGATTGCTGAAGAGATTTATGAAGACAGCATCGAACTTGAAGCCAAAACGTTGAAAAAAATACATGGGGTATTAACACCCCAACAACGAGAACTCTTTTCACACTATTTAAAGGAGTGGCAAGTTGAATAAAAAAGTACTGCTCATTGAAGATGATCCACAAATGCAACGGCTTATACAAGAGTATTTAGAAGAGTATCACTTTAGCACCGATGCCTATTCAAACCCTAAAGAGGCTTTAAAATCACTTGAACACACACCTCGTGATTATATCATTGTTATTTTAGACTTGATGTTGCCCCAAATGGACGGCTTTGATGTTTTTAAAAAGATTAAAGGCATCTGCAATGTTCCTGTGATTATCTCTTCAGCCAGAGGAGATATTGGCAACAAAATCTTAGGTTTTGAGCTAGGAGCAGAGGACTATTTAGCCAAACCTTATGAGCCCAGAGAGCTGGTTTTACGCATTGAGCATATCTTAAAGCGTCGACCAACTAAAGAATTTAAGGTGGGTGATTTCATCATTGATGAAGCCAATCGAACGGTCATTTTAGATAATTACAGTATCGACTTAACAAAAGTAGAGTTTGAGATTTTTCTTTTTTTAATTCACCACCTCAACAAAGTCACTTCAAGAGAGCAAATACTGCATGCTACTTCACTGGATGAAAATACCAAAAACCGCACCATTGACACTCACATTTCAAACATTCGCCATAAAATTGGTGATGATTCCAAAGAGCCACAATACATCAAATCCATTTGGGGTATTGGGTATAAATTTATAGGTTAACTCATGAGCATTACTAAAAAGATTTCTCTTCTTTTCATTGCAAGTTTGATACTCATGAGCATCATTGGTTTATGGATCGATGACATCAATACCAAACGTTTGGACGCTTTAATCAAAGATAAATATCTTAAAATCAGCAATGAGCTTTTTAGCCACATTGAAGACCCTGAACAGTTTGAAAACATCATCACACGTTATGAGCTTAAAAGAGTTAAAAACCTCTCATATAAACACTTAGAGAGACTCTATTTTCAACAACACACTTTTGGTTATATCAAAATAGAGAAACCCTCTTTCGATGATGAATTTATCATACATCTTGTTTTTCTCGATGAACACATCATTTTAAAGACACCGGATGTAAATAACATCAATGACAAAATCAAACTCAATGCGCTTATTTTTTTAGATGTTTTTGTTTTGATTTTAATCTTTTTATATATCCTGAAACTTTTATGGCCTTTGAAAAAAATCACCCAAGAGATCAATAACTTTGCCAATGGAAATTTAAGCAGTCGTATTCCCATAAAATCCAATGATGAAATAGGAACTTTGGCCAAAACATTTAATACCATGGCGTCAAGACTGGAAGAGCTCATACAGACTCGACAAGAACTCTTAAGAGATATTGGGCATGAACTGCATACCCCTATAGCAAAAGGAAAGTTTGCGATTGAAAAGATTGAAAATAAATCACAAAAAGAGTTCTTGCATAAAATTTTTTCAGATTTAGAGCATTTAACCAATGAACTTATACAATTAGAAAAACTCAATGCCTTTGAACTCACAAAAAGCAGTTTTGATGCAGAGACTTTAATAATTGAGTCGCTCAAT
This sequence comes from Candidatus Marinarcus aquaticus, assembly GCF_004116335.1. Classification (NCBI taxonomy): domain Bacteria; kingdom Pseudomonadati; phylum Campylobacterota; class Epsilonproteobacteria; order Campylobacterales; family Arcobacteraceae; genus Candidatus Marinarcus; species Candidatus Marinarcus aquaticus. The sequence continues at coordinate 295,783 of NZ_PDKN01000003.1, read as the reverse complement.
CGGCTCTATATTGATGAGTCCAAAATCACATTAGACCTGCAAGAAGAGTTTAAAATCAATGGGGATTTAGAGTATTTAAGCATTGCACTAAAAAACCTCATTGATAACGCTTTGAAATATGCTTCATCTTTGCCCATTTGTATTAAAACCACTGCCCATGAGATTCATGTCATTAATGAAGGAAAAAAACTCAATAAAAAGTTGGCGTATTACCTCAAACCATTCACACAAGAGTTGACTCAAAGAGACGGATTTGGATTGGGATTAAGCATTGTGCATAAAATTTTACAACGTCATGATTTCAAGCTTGAATATCTGCATGAAAATAAAAAAAATATATTTAAAATCATCATTCAATAATAAAAGCAAATTTTTTGTATAATCAAACCCATATTAACAAAAAAGGGTGAACGAATGATAGAATTGATGAACAAAATTGAGAACATATTTGGGGATGACATTGCCTTTGTAGAGCAGTGGGATTTCTCTAAAGCCAACTTAAACGAAGAGAATCGTATTTTAGCGATTACACAAGTGGCCTCAATTTGTTATCAATCCCCCAAAGCATTGGGAAGTGAGAGCCTGTACAACCGATTGATGGCTGAGAGTATGGGTCTTCCAAGTTCATCTTTTGAGTTTGTTCCTATGCTTCTTGACCCTAAAAACCCTCAACATCAAGAGGTGCTTGCATTGGAGTACAGCAACGCTAAAAAGTTTGGTGAAATGGTTGAAAACAACCAATATTTGCTCACAAACTATCGAGCATTGGTCTATGATTATGAGAATAATCCAGGTGCTTACAGCTTCGATATTCGAACCCTTTATAATACCCAAGAAGAGTGTGAAATCATCAAAAAACACTTCAAAGTATTCTTATATAAAATCGACCTACCAACACGAAGTCAAATGGTGCGGCACAGAATCAATTGGCAAGAGCTTTCACGACGATACGTCAGCGGAAAAAGAGTGCCGTTTGATTTTTATATCTCTGAAAAAATGAAAGAGATCAAAGCAAACAACAAAACCACTCAAGAGCTGATTGATATGTGCGTTGAGCACTACTACACTGCTCTTGATGCGGGTGTAAAACCGCAAGAAGCACGACGAATCATCCCACAAGCAGCTTACTCACAAATTTGGGGTGGGTTCATGCCAACGCAACTGGAAAACTACTTCAAACTTCGTTTAGACTCACATGCACAATGGGAGATTCGAAAAACAGCTGAGGCCATGAAAGAGCTTATTGGTTAAATCTGATGCCAAACTATGCTGACATTTTAAAAGAGATTGAAGAGGAGATTCAACCTCTTTTTTCACAAGGAAAAGTTGCAGACTATATTCCTGCCCTTTCCACTGTAAACGCTGAAGATTTTGCCATGAGCATTCAGCTTTTATATGGAAAGTCGTATCACATTGGAAACACCCAACACAAATTCTCAATACAAAGTATCTCAAAAGTTTTCACCTTTACATTAGCACTTAAAGCGTATGGAAAAGAGTTGTATAAAAGAGTCAACCACGAACCATCTGGAAATCCTTTTAATTCACTCGTGCAATTGGAGTATGAAAACGGTATTCCAAGAAATCCTTTTATCAACGCAGGTGCGATTGTAACCACCGATGCACTTACAAGCATTTATAAAGAGAATACCTTTCATACTATTTTAGAGTTCATTCACACTCTCACCAATGACAGCAGTATACAGTACGATGAAACCATTTTTTGTTCTGAATACCAACATGGTTATCGAAATATGGCCTTAATTAACATGATAAAAAGCTATAAAAACATTCACAACGAAATTGATGATGTGATGCAGACCTATTTTAAACAGTGCTCTGTTATGATGAACACTCAACAACTCGCACAATCGATGCTTTTTTTAGCCAATCATGGGACAAATCCAAAGGCCAATGAAGCGCTTATTACCCCATCACAAGCCAAACGTATCAACGCTTTGATGCTCACATGTGGTCATTATGATGCTTCAGGAGATTTTGCATACAAAGTGGGGCTTCCGGGCAAAAGTGGTGTGGGCGGAGGCATCGTTGCAGTCGTACCTCAAAAAATGGCCATTTGTGTCTATTCACCCAAACTCAACTCTCAAGGAAACTCCTTGATTGGAACCAAAGCTTTAGAGCTTTTTACCACTAAAACCAACTTATCTATTTTTTAAGGGAACCAACATGAGTGCGTTAGAAGTTGCTGATATCATTGGAATCATCTCATTTGCTTTGAGTGGTTTTTTAATTGCCGTGCACTATAAACTTGATATTCTGGGGATATTTATCTCCTCTTTTTTAACCGCGTTGGGTGGAGGAATCATTCGTGATACCATTGCCAATAAAACGCCCTATGTGTTTGATGCCAATCTGCCTATTTTGCTTGTAATTGCCACGTTGGTGGTGTCATTTATTTTTAAACTGCATCACATCACCAACTTTGAAGGAAAAACCGCCTTTATTATCTCCGATGCCATAGGATTATGCTCTTTTGCGATTACAGGTTCTTTGATTGCCATTGAATCCCATTTCAATTTTTTAGGTGTGTTAATGTTGGCATTTTTAACGGCCGTTGGAGGAGGAACGCTCAGAGATATTTTAATCAACAAAGTGCCCTCTATTTTAGTGAGTGAATTTTATGGTACGGTTGCCATTATTGTAGGGTTAATCACCTATGTTTTACATTTGTTTACACAAGTCAATTTATTTAATCTTACTTTACTGTTTATTTGTGGAGTGAGTCTGCGACTTTTGGCCTATTATAAGAAGTGGCAACTGCCAAAGCTTTGAGTTTAAATGATATGTAGAGTTTGATCATCCATACTGTAAGTATTAAAGAGTTTATCATATTTAGATGCTCCTAAATACTCTTCAGTGATGACTTTATTACGCCCATGCGTTTTGGCCACATAAAGACATTTATCTGCACGTGAAATAGTGTGTTCGATGTCATTTTCATCAAACGTTTTATCAAATCGTGATACTCCAAATGAAGCCGTAAAGTGAATTGCACCTTCACTGGTTGATATGGCAATATCTTGAATATCTTCTCGAATTTTTTCTGCAACCAATTTGGCATTTTTAATATCGGAGTTATACAACAATATCACAAACTCTTCACCCCCAAATCGTGCAATGACATCGGATTTGCGTGTGTGTGTTTCCAAATTCTTTGCCAAAGCAATGATGACTTCATCCCCAATAGAGTGTCCATAGGTATCATTGATATCTTTAAACTTGTCAATATCCATAATCACAATACAACAACTCTTCTCTTCTCGATTGGCTAAAGAGAGCAATCGGGTGGCCTCTTCATAGAAATATCGTCGGTTATACGCATGTGTCATAGGATCACGATAAGACAACTCTTTGAGTTCACCATTAAGCACTTCAAGTTGGGCATTGGTTTCACACAATGAAGTTTTATCATAGATATAGACTGCCACCAATCGCTCCTCTTTTTTATAAGGAGCAATGGTGACGTCTTGTTGCATGTATTCATAAATGGCATTGGTGATATTACTGAGTCGTATTTTGATTAAATAGCGATGGGGATCCACCGAATAAAAAGAGGAGTTATTTGTAACCAAAACTGATTTAATTTTTCGTTTTAATTTTTTTTCATCAATTGAAGGAAAGAGTTCACACAAATTCTTATCTTGAACCGCCTCTAAATTCATACAGGTGTGTATCTCTAACCATCGGTTCCAAGCTCGTATTTTTAGGTCTTCATCTAAAATTAAAATACCATTATTGATGGTATTAAAAATAATATCATTTTTCAAATTATCCATAAGTGACCTTTGAACTTTTGATGCTATATTATAAGTTTATTGAATGCTTCAATAATAGCAACTGATTCCAGTGATTTAATTTTATTTTCTAAGCTTTCTACAGTTTCGTCACTTTTTATTTCAATGCTTTTTTGTAAAATATATTCACCTTCATCATAATGTTCATTGACAAAATGAATGGTACACCCTGAAATCTTCTCTTTTGCATTTAAAACGGCTTCATGAACGTTTCTTCCGTACATCCCTTTACCACCAAATTTCGGTAAAAGTGCCGGATGTGCATTGATAATTCTGTTTTCAAAGGTACTAACAAGCTCTTTTTCAAGCTTTTTCATATAGCCCGATAAGAAGATATAATCGCACTCATGTTCTAAAAAAAGTTTGGTTATTTTTTCATCTAGGTTATCATGGGGATAGAGTTTTGTATTGACCACACACGCTTCAATTTCTCTGCTGTGTGCTTTTTGTAAAACAGCGGCTTCACTGTTGTTTGAAACGACCAATACCACTTTGGCATCGAGTCTGTTATCAACGCAAGCTTGCCATATTGCATCAAACCCACTGCCGTTGTGAGATGCCAATATTCCTATTTTTTTCATCATTTCCCTTGTAATTAAAAGCGCCATTATAGTCAAAAAGGACTGATATGTAAAATGAATTGAAGCTGTTAGTTTAAAAAGCTAAGACAAATGCTATCGAAGTCGTTGAGCATGGGTCAAAGCAATGGCAATAGCATCGGTGATATCCAACGGTTTAATCTCTTGTTTGATGCCCAACAAACGTTTTACCATAAAGGCCACTTGCTCTTTGGTCGCTTTTCCATTTCCTGTTACGGCTTGTTTGACTTGAAGTGGTGTATACTCATTGAAGTTTCCAAACTCTTGCAGCACTTTTAAAGAGATGGCCCCTCTAAATTGCGCCAGTTTAATCACCGTTTTTGGGTTAAATGCATAAAACATGTCCTCAATAGAGACTTCACTGATGGTGTGTTTTTTAAAAATTAAATCCAGACCTTCGGTCATCTCTACAATTTGTTCTTGCAAGATTTTGGTCTTAATTTTAATTAAGCCTGCTTCAATGAGTTTAAGGTTTCGACCCTCTTTTTCTAATACAGCATAACCACAATTTCGTGTCCCTGGATCAATACCTAAAATCTTCATACTCAAACTGCTTTTCCTTTATTTTATTCACACTCTTCACACATATTCAACCAAACTATTCACATATGAAAGTTGCGATATATTCATACATTTTCTATAAAAGTTAACTTAAATTAAAAAATTATTCACATAAATATAGCAAAAAAATGTCGCTTAGAAATAATTTTATAAAACTTTAGATATAATATCTACCAATATTATAATAAAAGAGTTGATTTTATATGACGAATAAAGATATTTTATCTGTTTTAAAACAAGAGACCACATCAGTTGACTATGAACGCTTTTTAAAACAACTGAATTACAAAAAAAATATGTCAGATGACAATGTGGCGGTTTTTGAAGTAGCAAATAAATATATAGCAAACTGGATAAAGACAAAATACACCAATACCATTCAACAATGCTTTGAAACACTCAATGGAAGCAAACCAAAAATTGATATTCGATTAACCGGTGAGAAGAAAAAAACCAAAAAAGAGATGGTCGAACAAGAGAAGGCATGCACAGCAGAAAGTACCATGCTGAACCCTTCTTATACCTTTGACTCTTTTGTTTTAGGGCCATCAAATCAAATGGCCTACAACGCTTCATTGGCTGTGAGTAAAAAACCCGGCATTCAATACAATCCACTGTTTATTTATGGGGGTACAGGTTTAGGAAAAACACACCTGCTTCAATCCATTGGTAACAGTGCCATTGAACAAGGTAAAACCGTTATTTATGTAACGATTGAACAGTTTATGAATGACTTTACGTTTTCAATCAAAAGTAAAAACATGGAGCATTTCAGGGATAAATATCGAAAATGCGATATACTGCTGATTGATGATATTCAATTTTTAAGCGGAAAAGAGCAGACGCAAGAAGAATTTTTTCACACCTTTAATGAACTGCATAATGCCAAAAAACAGATTGTAATGACTTCCGATCGACTGCCTTCACAAATTGCAGGTTTGGTTGACCGTTTAAAATCTCGATTTGAGTGGGGATTAACAGCCGACATTCAAATCCCAGGATTAGAGACAAAAATTGCCATTATTGAGAAAAAATCCGAACTCAATGGTATTGAGCTCACACGAGATGTTATTAACTATATTGCCACCAATTTAGACAGCTCTATTCGAGAGATTGAGGGTGTACTTATTCGTATCAATGCCAGTGCAAACTTGCTTAATCAAGAGATTAATTTAGAGTTGGCACAAAGTCTGTTAAAAGAGCAAATCAAAGAGCAAAAAGAGAACATCAAATTGCCTGATATCATCACCGTAGTTGCAGCAGAACTGAACATCAAGCCAAGTGATATTAAATCGCGTAAAAGAACGGCCATTGTTGCTAATGCCAGACGTGTAGTAATCTATCTTGCACGAGAGTTAACACACAACTCAATGCCAGACATTGCAAAGTTTTTAGGAATGAAAGATCACAGCTCAATTTCGCACAATATCAAAAAAGCCAATGAGCTGATTGAAAAAGATGAAAACTTCAAACTGATCATTGAAAATTTAAAAAATAAAATTATAAATAAGGAGTGGTAGAAAAAAGTTTTAAACGCTTATGTGAATAGGTGTGAATATTTATCAAAAGTTGTTCATGCTTTTAAAGTATGATATAATCAGCTTTTTATAACTGTTTTCATCTATTCACATAGCCTACTTCTGCTACTAAAAAATAAATATAATAAAGGGGTAAAAATGAAGTTTGTAATTACCAAAAGCATTATTGAAAATATCATTTCATCCATGCAACCATTTTTAGAGAAAAAAGATGCAAGCTCAATCACATCTCACATCTATTTGGAAGTAACCAATTCAACACTGGTTTTAAAAGCCACAGATTATGAAATTGGTTTACAATCAACCATTACAGATTTAATTGAGAGTCAAGATGGTAAAGCCACAGTTAATGGACAAAATCTATTAAACATTATTAAACGATTAAAAGAGAGTGATATTATTCTTGAAACCGTTGATAATTCACTTGTAATTAAACAAAGCAGATCAAACTTTAAATTACCAATGTATGATGCCAATGAGTATCCAAGTTTTCCTAAAACAGAAAACCTTTCACCACTGAACATCAATAATATCAATTTAATTAATTCAATTAAAAAAATCACACCTGCCATTGATAATAACAATCCAAAATTTGAACTTAATGGTGCATTAGTAGATATCAAAGAAGATAAAATCAACTTTGTAGCAACCGATACACGAAGATTAGCTGTAACGTACTTACAAAATATGTCAAATAATGTCAACCAATTTATTATTCCTAAAAAAGCCATCATTGAAATTCAAAAACTCTTTTTAGATGAAATTAAAATTGCATATGATGATACCAACATGGTTATCTCTACAAACAACACCCTTTTCTTTACAAAATTAATTAATGGTAAATTCCCTGATTATGAACGAATCATTCCAAGTTCACTGCGATATAACTTCACCGTTCAAAAAGCAGTATTAGTAGAATCGATTAAATTAGTAACTTCACTCTTTTCAAACATCAAAGTTACTTTTTCTCCACACTCAATTATATTTGAATCATTAGATGAAGAGAGCGAATCTAAAACACAAGTCGATATTGATTTAAGTATTGACTCTGAATTCTATATTGCAGTCAATGCAAAATATCTATTGGACTTTTTAAGTATGTCAAATAATGAAAAAATTAAAATTGGATTTAATGAATCAAATCTACCATTCTATTTAGAAGATGAAAAATTCTATACAATTGTTATGCCAATTGTGTTAGATAAATAAAAAAGGATAATCATATGAGTCAACAAGAATATGGCGCGAGTAATATTAAGGTTTTAAAAGGGCTTGAAGCTGTAAGAAAAAGACCAGGGATGTATATTGGAGATACCAACATCAATGGTTTACACCATATGGTTTACGAAGTTGTAGATAACTCTATTGACGAAGCAATGGCAGGATATTGTAAAAATATTAAAATTACCATGACCAAAGATCATTGGATAAGAGTTGAAGATGACGGTCGAGGTATTCCTGTTGCTGAACACCCAACAGAAAAAATTTCAGCTGCAACGGTTGTACTTACTGTACTTCACGCAGGTGGTAAATTCGATAAAGATACCTATAAAGTATCTGGTGGTCTTCACGGGGTGGGTGTTTCAGTTGTAAATGCTCTGTCAAAAGATCTTAAAATGACCATTTACAGAGAGGGTAAAGTACACTATCAAGAGTTCTCTTGTGGTATTCCTAAATCACCTTTAGAAGTTATTGGTGACAGCCCAAGAAAAACAGGTACAACCATTGAGTTCTTAGCTGATGATTCTATTTTTGAAGTCAATCAATATGATTTTTCTATTTTAGCTAAACGATTCAGAGAAGTAGCATACCTTAACTCATTTATCTCTATTACACTTAAAGATGAAGTTCATGGTGTAGAAGAGGTCTATCATTTTGAAGGTGGTATTCAACAATTCGTTGAAGATTTAAATAAAGATACACCTGTTTCTGATGCCGTTGCATTTAATGATCGAGTGGATGACGTTGAAGTTGATATTGCGGTGATGTATAACGATACCTATACAGAAAAAACACTCTCATTTGTTAACAACATTCGAACCATTGATGGTGGAACACACGAAGCTGGTTTTAAAGCGGGACTTACACGAAGTATTGTGAAGTATTTAAATGCCAATGCCAATGCACGAGAGAAAGATACAAAAATTACGGGGGATGACGTACGAGAAGGTTTGATTGCCGTAATCTCTGTAAAAGTACCTGAACCACAATTTGAAGGACAAACAAAAGGGAAATTGGGTTCATCATACGTTAAACCAATTTGTCAAAAACTGACCAGCGAAAAACTCGATAAATATTTTGAAGAGAATCCAACTCAAGCCAAAGCGATTATGGAAAAGGCTTTAATGGCTGCACGTGGACGAGAAGCGGCTAAAAAAGCGCGAGATTTAACACGTAAAAAAGATGCCATGACCGTAGGAACACTGCCGGGTAAACTCGCAGAGTGTCAAAGTAAAGACCCAGCTATTCGAGAATTGTATCTGGTGGAAGGGGATTCTGCGGGAGGTTCAGCAAAACAAGGGCGTGATAGAGTTTACCAAGCGATTTTACCACTTAAAGGTAAGATTCTAAACGTAGAGAAATCACGATTGGATAAAATTTTAAAATCAGATGAAATCAGAAACATGATTACTGCACTTGGTTGTGGTATTGGTGAAGACTTTGATGGAGAGAAAATTCGATATCATAAAGTTATTATTATGACGGATGCGGATGTTGATGGAAGCCACATTCAAACACTTCTGTTGACATTCTTTTTTAGATTTTTACGGCCAATCATTGAAAAAGGGTATCTTTTTATTGCTCAACCGCCATTGTATCGATACAAAAAAGGTAAAAATGAGACCTATTTAAAAGATGACACGGCTCTGTCTAATTTCTTAATTGAAAATGGTTTAGAGTCATTTGAATTTAAAGGGTTAGGGTACAATGACTTAGTTGATCTGTTTAAAACGGTTTCACGATATCGAGGTATGTTACTGCAACTTGAAAAGCGATATTCACTTATTGAGATGTTAAAACACTTGATTGAAAATTCTGATTTAGTAAAACTGGATTATGCTAAATTGTATGAAGAAGTGAGAACATTTTTAGAAGACAGAGGGTATAACATCTTATCTAAAACCATCACTGAAGAGAAAATTCAACTGTTTGTTCAAACCAAGGAAGGGTTAGAAGAGTTAGTGATTGATGATGAACTGTTTGCATCTCCTTATTTCTCAGAAGCTACCTATATTTACAACAAATTAGTTGAAAGAGATATCTCAATGTTCGAAGGGCGAGACTTGGTTGAAATACTAGAAGATATTGAAAACCTTGCTAAAAAAGGTGCTTATATTCAACGATACAAAGGTCTAGGGGAGATGAACCCAGATCAATTATGGGAAACAACCATGATTCCAGAAGCACGACGATTGTTACGAGTAACAATTGAAGATGCAGAAGCAGCAAGTGATACGTTTACACTCTTTATGGGAGATGAAGTAGAGCCTAGAAGAAATTATATTGAGGAACACGCAAAAGACGTTGAACACTTAGACGTTTAAAATAAAAGTTTATCTTTTATTCATACTCTACGTTAAAGCGTAAAAATTTACTCAGTCACTTACGACTGAGTAAGCTCCTTCCCAAATTTTCCACTCTGTCTTGATTATAAATAAAATATAAACTTTTAAAAAATGAATCATTATCATTTATTTTTTGTGAACTTTTGGTATATTATAAAAATTACTAAATAATCTATAAATTAGGAAGTGAAAGATTTATGGTTAATATTAACAAAACTCTAAAGTATGATGACACTTTAACAGTAGATGATTATAATCAAATTATTAAAGATATTTTTTTAAAATATTTCGATAACGAAGATATCTTTTTACAATTTAAAGAACAACTTAGAACAGAGCTTGTTAATTATGTTAATCATATACTTAATAAAGATGAATCAGAAAAACTATTTGAAAAAATTATAAAATTTTTTAAGGATGCTTTATCTAAAAATCATGATGAAGTAATTCAAGAATTAGCTAGTAGTTTTTTAAGAATTGTCAAAACTGATGAATTGTATATGGGCTATTATATAAATCAACCTAAAAATATTTCAACTTTTACTCCCAGAGATTTCGCAACTTATTATTTTAAAACTATGGATGATATCATTGAAGGTTGTTTTAAACCTAGACTAGAATTGTTCTTTAAAATTTATAAATTTAATTTAGATGGCTCTTTCCCTGATATTTCAAATAAAACATTTGGAGATATAGTAAACTTAATTAATGATTTTGATGAACTAATAAAAGATCCAATATTTAACATACCTATAAGCCAATGGAGAAATATATCAACACATAAAGATTTTACAATAGCTAAAGAGAATATTGTAGTAAATTATGGAAAAAAGAATAATATAAAAACACAATCATTAACTCATGAGCAATTAAAAGAAATTACATTTTGGGTTAATTCTAAATATGGAATTTTAAGACTTGCAGAAGTAATTATTCATTTAAATATAATGGAAGAGATAATTAAAACAGAAAAATACAAAGAACATCAAATTAGTCTCAGAAGTGAACAGTCTTTACTAGGAATAATTCATAATTTACAAATAGTAGGATTTCAATTTCATTCGTTTAATGAAATAGGAAATATTTTTGAATTGAATTTATATATTAAATCAAATAATGATGTTAAAGAATCAATAATTCATGCAACACAAATATTTACACAAATTGCTATTGCTTTAGATAATGATGAGTTTCAAAAAGATATTTTTGGGTTTATACAAATTAATATACTAAATAAAAATGAAAAAACTTTGGCTAGTGCAAAGATAGATATAAAGAGTTGCATAGATTATTCTTTTAGTAAGATTGAGATGGAAGATTTGATTAAAAAAATTGAATTTGAAATAGATACAGGTAAAATATGAAATAAACATAAGGTTTTAATATAATCTTTGAATTTTACTTTACCAATCTATAATCCACCTTACTCTATAATCCCACATTCAAAAAAACCATCCAAAAGAAGAATCCATGATTGAATTAGTCAATATATCAAAAAGTTATCCAACAAGTGTACTGTACAATGAACTCAATTTACGGCTCAATGCCAAAGATAAAGTAGGTTTAGTAGGTCGTAATGGTACAGGAAAATCAACGCTGTTTAAACTCATACTTGGAGAAGAGCATCCAGATGGAGGGGAAATCAAATTTCCAAAGAACTACAGAATTGGGGCATTAAAACAGTATTTTGATTTCACACAAAAGACTTTGATAGATGAAACGGCTCTTGCTTTAAGTGAAGAGGACAAATACGAAATCTATAAAGCAGAGAAGATACTTTTTGGACTTGGGTTTACGATGGAAGATTTAAACAAAGACCCTAAATCTTTCTCAGGTGGTTATCAAATCAGAATCAACCTAGCAAAACTGCTTTTAACTGAACCCAATATGCTACTACTGGATGAGCCTACAAACTACTTGGATATTTTGTCGATTCGATGGTTAAAAGAGTTTTTAAAAGCGTTTCAAGGGGAAGTGATTTTAATCACTCACGACAGAGACTTTATGGACAGTGTTTGTACGCATACGTTAGGAATTGTAAGAAAGAGTGCCTTTATGATTCCAGGTGGTACACGAAAATTCTATGAGCAAATTTTGGCCAATGAAGAGCACCATGAAAAACAAAAAATCGCACAAGAGAAAAAGATAAAAGATCTTGAAGAGTTCATTGCTAAAAACAAAGCTCGAGCGGCAACCGCAACATTGGCGCAATCAAAAGTTAAAATCTTAGAAAAGATGGATATTTTAGAAGACTTGGATTACGATGCCAACCTCAAATTTGATTTTAACTATAAAGAGACGGCTGCAAAATTTTTAGTGGAAGTGAAAGATTTGTCTTTTGGATACACCAAAGACAACATCCTTTTTAAAGACATCACGTTTGCACTTTCTAGTGGTGAAACCATTGGTATTATTGGAAAGAATGGTAAAGGGAAGTCAACTTTGCTTAATACCATTGCAGGGGAACTTGAACCTTTAAGTGGTGATGTGAAATTTCATCCTTCGTGTGAATTTGGTCACTTTGGACAAACCAATATCTCACACCTGAATCAAAACAACACCATCATGGATGAGATTTACAGTGTCAACCACAAACTCCCTGAAGCGGTTATCAGAAGTATTTGTGGTCTTATGATGTTCAGTGGAGATAATGCTAAAAAGAAAATCTCACTTCTTTCAGGGGGAGAAAAATCACGAGTCATGTTGGGTAAAATCATCGCACAAGATGTGAATTTGCTTTTTTTAGATGAGCCTACAAACCACTTGGACATTGATTCAATCGATGCGCTTACAACAGCGATTAAAGCATTCCCAGGTTCATGTATGATTGTAACGCACTCAGAGGAGTTATTGCGAGCAGTTTGTGACAGATTGATTGTATTTACAAACGATGGAGCAGACTATTTTAATGGAACGTATGATGAGTTCTTAGAAAAAATTGGTTGGGAAGAAGATGGTGTTGAGAAAAAGAAAGAGGTTAAACCCAAAAGAACCAAAAAAGAGATTAAAAAGTTAAGAGCAGCTGTAGTAGCTCAAAAGACTGAAACAACAAGACCTGTTAGAAAAGAGATAGAGAAGATTGAGGAGAGTTTGCCCTCTTTAAGTGGAGCAGAAAAATCTCAACAAGAAGAGCGATTACTCGAACTTCAAATTGAACTTGAACAACTCAATGAAGAGTTCCAAGAAAAACTCGACGCCATTTAAACATTTTTAAAACTGTGAAGCCCAGAGCGAATTAAATGCTTATTTAATTCTTGGCTTCGCAAACTTTTCCTCTCTTAATTAAACAAATAAACGCCTACAAGAGAAAAATATCGCAATTTGCAATACAATCCAAGTTAACTCTGATTCTTCACTACAATACGCTTATATTTACAATAAAGGCATAATAATGAAGCGATGTGGAATCGAACTTAAAAGCAATCAAGCAATTTTAGTGGTGATGGATGACAATGAATACATCGATTTAAAGATAAAAAAAATCATCCTCGAAGAGGACGAAGAACAACAAAGTATTCGTGAGTTTTGTAACGACTTTTTACACTTTTTAGAAGACAACCAAATAGAAACAATTTTTATAAAAAAACGAGCGAAGAAAGGCACTTTTGCAGGAGGGGCAGTCACTTTTAAAATGGAAGGCCTCATACAACTTAACCCTAAATGCTCCGTTCAATTGATTTCTCCACAAGCAGTGAGCTCCTTTGAGCGTAAAAACAGTGTGCAGTTTCCACATGAGCTGAAAAAATATCAAGAGCAAGCTTACTTAACTTTGATGGCTTCTTTATAATTAGGTTATAATTAAAAAAAAGGAGCTGATATGTTTAAAGTAAAAACCATAGACCATCTTGTTTTAACTGTAAAAGATATTGACGCCACGGTTAATTTTTATACCAAAGTTTTGGGCATGGAAAAAGAGATTTTTAAAGAAACCCGAGTGGCATTGAAGTTTGGGCATCAAAAAATTAATTTGCATGAACTGGGAAATGAGTTTGAACCCAAAGCACACCATGTCAAAGAGGGTTCGGCTGATTTGTGTTTTATCACTGATGCCAGCATCGTAGAGTATCAAAAACATATTGAAAGCTTGGACTACACGGTTATTGAAGGACCTGTAAAAAGAACAGGGGCTTTAGGAGAGATAAACTCCATTTATCTGCGAGACCCCGATGGAAACCTGATTGAAATATCGAATTATATCTATCAAATTTAACGAGATGCTCAAAAATATATAATTCCCCATATTTCCCCATATTTTTCCTTTATAGTGTTTTTAAGACAAAACAAAAAGGAAAAAGAATGAAAAAGATATTGTTACCATCGTTATTGGTCTGTTCTTTGTTTGCCAGTGAGCAAAACTATATTGAAATTGGAGGGGGATTTGTAAAATCAAAAAATAACTTTTCAATTGAATCAGAAGAAAAAATTTCTGGATTAAAAGATGCCAAAGAGGAAACGACAGGTATAGGACATATAGGATTGTTCTATCAATATGAGATTATTAAAGATTTTAATGTCTTAACACAAATTAATGAAGAGGGCTTTAAACTGGGCTCTTCTTTAAATACCAAAGTGGGTAAATTCAGTTTGGGAATGAAAATACACACTTCTGAAGAGTGGGAAGACCCCTATTTAATCAATGAAAACAGAAAAGAGACCGATGTATATGAGATTGGAGGTTATACATCCTATGCATTTTCAGTTAATGAATACTATCAAAGCTCAATAGCATATCAATACAGTACGGTTTCATATGATAAAGAGAGAGTGATAGAGGATTTAGAAAGAGAGGGTGATCGACATTTAGTGGTGTTTAAAAACAGTTTTAAAACGGAAATTTTTTATAAAGAATCAAAATATATCACCAATATAATGTATGAAAAATATAATGCAGATGGAAAAGCGAGTTCTTATGATAAGTATTCATTGGAGTTTGGCGTCTCTTCACAATTACGACATAATTTAAGTTTATCAATTATAGCCAATGTCGGACAAAAAGAGTATGATGCGTTTAATGTTAAAGTCGATGAAACTGTTGATGTTGATATCTATGGGATCAAAGGAGAGTTTGTTTGGGATGAACCTTTTCACTATGAACACGTATATTTAAGTGTGCGAAATGGTTATCAAAAAGAGAATGCCAATGCCGATTTTTACAATAAAGAGAACACTTATGGTGTTGTAAGCATAGGATATAGATTTTAAGAGGGAACTCTTAAAATCTAATGCATAGGTAGTGTGATTAAAAACTCAACCCCATTTTTTATGTTATGTACTTCCAGTTTGCCTTCCATATTTTTTTCAATAATGATTTTACTCATATAAAGCCCCATTCCTAAACCCTGCTCTTTTGTTGTAAAATAGGGTTCAAAAATCTTTTTTAATAGGTGTTCATCAATACCGCCAGCGTTATCTGCTATCTTAATTAAGAGATTTTTTTCCTTTTTACTGAGCGTTATTGTTATCTTAGGCAAAGTGGTTTTATTTTTTAAAAACTCATCTTTGGCATTATTTAAAAGGTTAAAAATGACTTGTGACAGCTCCCCTTTATAACTCTCCAAATAAATGTTGTTTTTATATTTGAAATGCAGTTTGATATCGCAAGATTTAAAACTCTCATTTAAAAGATTGATGGTTTCATGTATGGTTGCGACAACATTAAATCTCTCTTTTTGTTTGGTTACCTTAAAAAAGTTTCTAAAATCATCAATGGTATGTGACATAAAATGAATTTGATGATTTGCTTCATCCGTTTTCTTTTGCAAATATTTTTTATCCAAATTATCAGTTTCATAGGCTGCTTTTAAATTCATAATGATATAAGACAGATGTGTTAAAGGTTGTCTCCATTGATGAGCAATATTGCCTATCATTTCACCCATTGAAGCAAGTTTACTTTGGTTGATTAATATGGTTTCTTGTTGCTGTTTTTCTATCTCTATTTGTTGTATTTTAAAACCAAGGGCAAAAGAGAAGATTAAAGACTCCAATGGAATACCTATGTGCAGAAGATAGAGTTGGGAATTGTCAGTAAAGCTTGTTTCTGTAAAAAAGACAAAAATAAATAAACTTAACCATCCTACAATGTAAGATATTGCAGGTTTATATCCTTTGCTTAATACTTTAATTGCAGAAAAAAGCAAAATTAAAATAATTATATAAGAGGGAATATATCTAAATAACAAACAAACATTAAATATAAGTAAAGATATTAGATCAATAATAGGTAAGCATAAAACAAATATCAAAAATTTATGTATCGTAGGAGTAAGTTTTTTAGTATTTAAAAACTCCATATTAAATAAAATTGATAATATTGCTGTTATTGAGGATAAAATATCCATTAAAAAAGATACATTATATCCATGTTTATAAATTTGTATATTCATAGAATTTATAATTAATATTAGTATTAAAGAGATTTGTAAAAGGGAGTAAAATAAAAATGCTTTTTCTTTATTGTATAAGAAAAAAATAAAATTATATAAAAATGCACAAAAGATGATACCGTAAGTGATTCCAAAGAGTGTTTTTTCATACTTCATAATATACTCATACTCAAATGCGTTAAAAGTCTCAAGCTGTAAAAAGGGCACACGATTGTTATAATTAAAGTGCAACAACAGTGTATCGTTCATGTCTTTATGCAGTTTGATGATGGGATAACTGTTTGTGATGGTGTAATTGACATTTGAAGATACCAAATCCTTGATATTGCAATCCACTCTTAAATAGTAATGAGTATGTTCTAAAGCCTCTTTATTGAGGCTGACTTTGACGATTAATTGAGTATGTTTTTGTTTAAAGAAATCTTTATGAAGTTTATCCAGGGATTGAAATGTCTTACCATTGGTTGAAACATACACATCTTTGAGTAATTCATTCGTTGTTTGTGCCTGTAGATATAAAGAGAAAAGCAGTGTAAACAGCAGATATTTAAATATTGACATGAATTTGGTAACCGATGCCTGAAATATTTTTAATGGCTTGTTTGGATATTTTTTTTCTCAATTCTTTGACGATGGATCTCATTGCATCATCGCTCATAAAACCATCCCATACATAATGATTAAGCTCCTCGTAAGGTACAGTGCGTTTATGATTTTTAATTAAGATATCTAAAAAAAGCATCTCTTTTTTAGTTAATGCAACTTGTTCTTTATTACAAAAAAGTGTCTTATTGAACGTATCATAAATAAATGTTTTGCCGATATTGAAAATATTATTATCTTCAATAAGATCCTCCACACATGATTTAAGAACGGGCAGAAGTTTGTCCGCCGTAATGGGTTTGACTAAATATTTTACCAAACCCAATTCAACGGCATCGAGTAAATAGGGGGTTTCTAAAAATGCAGTGGCCAAAATAATTTTTGTCTTTTTATCGTGAGTTCGTATTTTTTTGATCATCTCCATGCCATTTAATTTGGGCATTTTTATATCCGTAATGATGATATCGGGTTTGTATTTTTTGTATTTTTCAATGCCGTCTATACCATCAATGGCGCGATAAACATGATTGCAATAAAAACTTAAATATTCGACAGCGTTCTCTCGTATGAGACGCTCATCATCAATGTATAAAATTTTGAGATTTTTTAATCCATTCATTCTTTTACCTTTTTTATCAATGATATATGAATAATATGTTGAAAATATGGGATTGTTAAAAAAAGATGAGAACAGAGTTGTTTTAAAAAGTTGAGAGCTATAACACACTCTTTGGAGAGTATGTTATTTAAAAAGCTGATATACAGATGAAAAATCCTCTTCACCTTTTCCGTCCATTTTCATTTTTGAAAAGAGCTCTTTAGGTACGGCTGCAGTGTATAATGGTCGTTTTAAAGAGTAAGCCAAATCTTGTAAGCAATGCAAGTCTTTATTAATTGCGTCATTAGAAAAATGCGCTGAGAAATCTTCATCAATAAGTTTTTGAGTCTTTGCTTTAAGAACAAGCGATTGTCCACCACCCACACCCAAAATCTCCAGCAGTTTGGCTTTGTCAATATTACACGCTTCTCCCAACGCCGTACACTCTGCAATGGTTGCCATAAATGAACCCAAGCACAGGTTGTTAATGAGTTTCATTTTTGAAGCACTTGATGGTTCTTTTAAAAAGAAAATCTCTTTACCAATTTTTTCTAATAGAGGTTTGCATGCATTAAAGACCTCCTCTTTTCCTGCAGTAACAATGGTCACTAAACCTTGAAGCGCAGGAGCAACACTTCCAAAAACAGGAGACTCTAAATAATCGCCCCCTTTATCATTAACCGCATAATGGAAATTTAACACTGTTTCATAATGATTGGTGGTTAAATCAATGATGGTTTTACTTTTTAAATTGGCACTTAAAATTCCATTTTCCATGCTTAAAATCTCATTGACGGCCAATGAATCAAACAGACACATAAACACGGTCTCACACTCTTCAATGAGTGCTTTTGGTGAGGATGCAATTGTGTAAGGCAAATCTTTGATTTTATCTTTGTTACGGTTGTAAACAATCACCTCTTCCCCCATTTCTGTGAGACGTTGAGTGATGGCTTTTCCTAAATTACCTAATCCTATAAATCCTATAGCCATAAAAAATCCTTTATAAAAATATGAAGTTTAATAGAGTGTTTTGTCTCTAAAAAAGCAATAAAGAGGGAAGACCTCTTTATGCTGTTACAGTTTGTCGACGTTTTTGAATGATATAAAGCAGTCCAAAGACACCAAGACCAATGATATATGAGAGATAATGAATTGGAAGGTGCAGGAAATCTTCCATGATTTTTGGTAAGAACATAAATGGTACCACAATTAAAAATGCAAACCGTTCGATGATGTTGGTTTTAACTATAAAATATCCTTGTGTAAAACAAGAAAACGCGGCCATACCTACAAATGCACCTAAGAATATCATTGCAATTTCAAGTGGGTTGGTAATCCAAATCCACCCTTTAGGATCGGCAGGATTAAGCGCATCCACCCCTGAAATTAAAAGCAACTCGGGGTTAAAGAAGAACATGAACGGTAAAATAGCGGTTCGAATGTCATATTTAAATCCTTGAATACCGGTTTTAATTGGGTCTGCTTTTGCAATTCCCGCAGCTGCATACGCGGCCAGTCCAACGGGTGGCGTGTCATCTGCTAGAATACCAAAGTAGAACACAAACAAGTGTGCAGCAATAGCTGGGATTAAAAAGCCATTGTCTTGTGCTAAAATCAGAATAACGGGTGCTGTTAATGACGCCATGACAATATAGTTGGCTGTCGTTGGAAGTCCCATACCCAATACCAAGGATACTAAAGCCGCCAATCCTAAAATCAAGAAGATGTTACCATCAGAGAGCGTTTCAATGACTTCAAGAAGTACTTGTCCCAGACCCGTTAATGTAATGGAACCCACAACAATACCAGCAAGTGCCGTAGCAATAGCAATTGGAACCATGTTTTTAGCCCCTGCACTCATTCCTGCAAGAATATCCACAAAACCACTCAACCAAATATCTCGTGTGAGTTTCTCTTTGGCTAAGAAGGCTCGAAATGGGTGTTGTACTACCATGAGAAGCATCAAAAGCATGATGGCATTAAACGCGGCACTCGCGGCACTCTCTCTTAAAACCATCAAGGTGTACATCAAGAAAAATATCGGTACCAAATAGTGTGCCCCACTCATAAAGGTTTCCCATTTAGAAGGGATGTCCTCTTTTTCCATTCCTTTAAGTCCCAGTTTCAATGCCTCTAAATGCACGATATATAAAAGTGCAAAATAAGAAACAAACGCAGGAATAAATGCGGCATAAATAACATCGGTATACGCCAATCCTAAAAACTCAGCAATAATAAACGCTGCCGCACCCATAACAGGAGGCATCAACTGACCATTCGTGGAAGCTGCAACTTCAACTGCTCCTGCTTGTTCAGGTCGGAAACCGGTACGTTTCATGAGTGGAATGGTAAAGGTTCCTGTGGTTACTGTATTGGCAATAGAACTTCCTGACATGATTCCTGTAAACCCAGAAGCCACAACACTCGCTTTAGCTGGACCCCCTCTGAATCGTCCCAACATGGCAAATGCCAGATTAATAAAGTATTGCCCTGCCCCTGCTTTATCTAAAAGAGATCCAAACAGTACGAATAAAAATACGAAACTTGTACTTACGCCTAAGGGTACACCAAAAATTCCTTCAGTGGTTAAGAACATGTGACCAGCAAGTTTATTCAGACTGGCACCCTTATGAATAATGAGTTCAGGCATATATGGTCCCAACATATCATAGGCTAAAAAGATAATCGCAATGATTGAAAGAGCCATACCCAATACTCTTCGTCCCGTTTCAATAAGGATAATCACACCAATGATGGCTATGACAATATCCATTTGAATATAATCTCCAGGACGTTGTGCTAAATCGGTATAATTGACAGCTAAATATGAAGCACAGTAGACTCCAATGGCTGCAAGGGTGTATCCAAACCAGCGGATTTTTTCTAAAAAATAAGGTTTTTTAAACATGGGGAAAATAAAGAATGTCAATGCAATCCCAAAGGAGAGGTGAATCGAACGGGCAATGGTTGAGTTGATGGGTTCAACGACAATATAGAGTTGGAAAAAGGACCATAAAACCGCAATAATAGAGATCATCCAAAACTCATAATGTTGTGGGCCAAAGACCCTTTGCCCTTCCAAGTCATTGCTCAGGTTTTCGGCTTCCTGTATCTCTTCGTTTTCTAAATCTTTTAGTGTATGCGCTTTCTCTTTGTAAATACTCATAGAACTACCTTCATCTAATTTGTATATTTAAATTAATAAAAACTATTAATTTAAATATACAAAGGGTGACAAAGACCTTTTTAGGTCTTTGTACTATTTAATCAATCCCGCTTCTTTGAAGTATTTTTTTGCACCTTCGTGTAAAGGAGCACTTAAACCATCAAGAAGTGACTCTTTTGTAATGTTTGCATATGCAGGGTGAAGTTGTTTAAACTCATCAAAGTTCTCTAAGATGGCTTTAACGACTGTATAAACGGCTTTATCATCCACATCTGTACTTGTAACCAATACCGCTTTAACCCCAAATGTTGGAGTGTCAGTGTCATTTCCTTTATATAATCCACCGGCAATATTTGCTTGTGCAAAATATGGGTTCTTTTTAACAAATGCATCAACCGCTTTTCCTTGAATTGGAGTAATTTTTACATCTACTGAGTTAGAAGCATCTGTGATGTTTGCATTGGGGTGACCAATCATATAGAAGTAACCATCGATTTTGTCATCTCTTAATGCATCGGGCATCTCTGCTGCTTTAAGTGCACCAGCAAATGCTAAGTCATCTTTTTTAATACCAACGGCTTTAAACAGTGCCAATGCAGTTGCTTCGTTACCACTACCTGGATTACCCAAGTTGATTCTTTTGCCTTTAACATCCATGATACTGTTGATATTGGCATCTTTTCTTGTAACTAATGCAAGTAGTTCAGGATAAATTGCCATTACAGAACGTAATTTTTCAATTTTATTCCCTTCAAATTTTCCAATACCATTGTATGATTGGTACACAACATCACTTTGAACAGTACCAAAATCTAATTCACCATTTTTAATGGTATTTACATTGTAAACAGACCCACCCGTTGATTCAACTGAACATCGAATATTGGTCTCTTTTTTCATTTTATTAACTTGACGGCAAATTGCTCCACCTGTTGGGTAGTATGTACCCGTCACTCCACCTGTACCGATGGTAATAAATTGTGCAGAAAATGCAGGAATACTCAGAGCACCTACTAAAGCAACGGTTGCCAGTGATTTACTCTTTGATAAAAGGCTGATCTTTTTCATTATTTTTTCTCCTTTGTGATTATTTTTACACTTTATTAGTATACTAAGTTAAACCATAAAAAAAATAAAATAGACATATTAATTGAATAGAAAATGATAAATATGAGCTGGAAATGTAAAGAGTTAACCTCTTTACATTTCTAAAATCAGAGTGGTTTGAAGCTTGGATTTTTTTCGAAAAAGGCTTCAACTTTATCTGTATGTGCGTAGATTCGTCCACTTCGTCGCATGAAAGAGTTCACAATATGATACCCATGATTCAGTGCTGCAGCGATGGAACCTCCTGTATTAAATGCAATGTCTCCCGCAACATACATACAGTGTACACTGGTTCGATAATGCTCGTCATAAATAGGGTTGCCCGTTTCATCGAGATCCATCCCACATTTTTTAAGAAAATCAATGGGCGTGGTTCCTCCAATGGCAAAAATCAATCGGTCATAAATGGTGTAGTAACCGTCATTAAAATTGACTTTGATTTTTCCATGTTCATTCTCTACAGATTCAATGTCTGTGTTCATTCGTAATCGAAGTTTCTCTTGACCGTTGTACTGTTTTAAAATGGTCTCATTTTCAGGATTGAGCCGTGAAAAAGTGGGTTTTCTGTAAACAAGAGTGACGTTATTGTCTTCGTCTGCCAATTCATAAGCATACTCTGCAGCTGAGTTTCCACCACCAACAACTAAAATTTTTTCTCCTGTAGAACACTTGTCAAGGTTAAAATTAACAAACTCTTGAATCGATGGAGGGATTTTATAGCTTGGTTTATTGGGTTTGCCCATTTTTCCAATAGCAATAACAACGGCTGTGGCTTTAAAACTTTGAGTTGCTGTGGTGATGACAAAACAGTCTTCATCCTCTTTTCTTATAATGTTTTCAACTTCGGTGTTAAATGCCGTGTCAATTTTATCTTCATCTAAAAGCTGGTCAAAGAAATCCAGCGTCGTCTCTTTCGTACCATCCATAAAAGGGATGTTTCCTTCTATTTGTACGCTTTGACCTTTCCAATCTTTATCCACTCGTTTATTGTCTTTATAAAATTTTCGAATGGTACTGGAGTGGTTGTCTGCTTTATCAATCAATAAGATGTTTTCAATTCCGTGAACTGCAGCTTCAATGGCCGTTGCAATTCCACCCGGTCCGCCCCCTATAATAGCGAAATCATATTTGTCTGTTGTCACTTTTTTCTCCTTGGGTGTGAAATTTGGAAACGCATTATACAATATTTAACATTGAAACCCAACTTATATGGAAAATGTAAGGTTAGCCTGCCATATTTGTAAGAATAATTTAGGTAAAATGGTACTTCCTAGCAATAACAAAATATATTTAAAATAAACTAAAAGGTAAATAATCAATGAAATATGGTGAAAAAGAGATTGTAGAGTTTGACATCAATAAAGAAGAGAATTTTTGGCCAAATCAGCACGAAAAAAGCTACACAATCAATATTGAACTTCCAGAATTTATGGCAAAATGTCCACGAAGTGGGTATCCTGATTTTGCAACCATTAAAATAGAGTACATCCCAAACAAATTAGTTGTGGAATTAAAAGCCTTGAAACTCTATATCAACTCATTTATGAACAGAGAAATTTCACATGAAAACTCTGCAAATGAGATTTTTGACACGCTTTATAATAAACTTGAACCAAAGTGGATGAAAGTGATTGCGGACTTTAAACCAAGAGGAAATGTCCACACGGTTATTGAAATTGATTCAAGTAAGATGTAGGGTTTCAGTTTGGAGAGATTGGTCACAACGAGTGAAGCAGCACAACTTTTAGGCTTGTCTTTACAAGGGGTACATTACCGTATTAAGAATGGACAACTCAAATCACTTAAACAAGGAGGGAAAACCTTTGTGTACGTGACGGAGTTCATGCACAATGCGCAAAATGAACAATCCAATCCAAAACAGGCTGAGCCTACTGCTCAACAAGCTCCCTCTTTTAATCAAGAGGTGATTACAGAGGTCGTTAAAGCCAAAGATGAACAAATCTCGATACTCAAACAAAGCATTGCGTTTTTAAAAGAGCAGTACCAAAATGAGGTCAGACGTTTAGAGAAGAACCAAAAGCGTATCATCAAAGTCTTTAATTCTGAAATCAAACTCTTGCAAAGTGCGTTTAATGAGATGCGTTCAATCTATAAACCGCAACTGCAACAAGAACTCAAATCACAAGAAGAGAAGTATATCTCTATCAATGATTTCACACTCTATTTAAAGCAACACGATAAAAGTGATGCGGATATTAAAAAAATCATCGTAACAAGATTGCGTTTAAAAGACCCGAGATTTATCTATAACAAACGTACAAAGAAGGTCTTTATACACAATACAGATTTCTCAGACTTGCTTTGATTTTCTCTGAATTTTAAAAATTTTTTAAAAACCCTTGACAAATAATACTAATTAGTATTATAATTGCACTCATAAAGAGGTGAATATGAGAAGAGAAGATGTAAAAAGTTATGGTTTTAAAGCAGACAATGCGATGCGCACATGGATGCAAATCTACCGTGCATACAATAAAATCAGAGCAAAAGAGTCTGTCTATATTCAATCTTTTGGTTTAACCATGAACCAGTTCCAAGTTTTGGAAGTGTTGTACCACAGAGGAGATTTGAATATTGGCTCAATTACTAAATTAACAATGAGCACTCCAGGCAACATCACCGTAGTGGTTAAAAATTTAAAACGTGATGGGTTTATCGATTCGCTTCAAGATGTGAACGATAAAAGAGCTTCAATTCTCTCTATCACCCAAAAAGGTCGAGAGGTGATTGAAAAGTTGTTTCCACAACATGCCAAAAACTTTGAAGAGTATTTCAAAGAGTTAGATGAAAATGAGTTGGAAACATTATATACTCTATTATATAAGTTACAGAAATCACAGTAGCTTTTTTTTAGATTTGTATTACTAATTAGTATTAAGGAAGATTATGAAAGTTTTTAAATTAGGTTTATTATCAGTTTTTGTTGCAGGGTCACTCTTTGCAGGTACATATAACATAGATGCAAGTCATTCACACGTGGGTTTTAAAATAAAACACATGATGATTTCAAATGTAAAAGGTCAATTTGATACATTTACTGGAAACATAGAGTACGATGAGAACTCAAATAGTGTAAAAGCAATTAAGGGTCAAGTTGAAACCGCATCCATTAATACGTCAGATGAAAAAAGAGATGAACATTTACGAGCACAAGATTTATTAGATGTGCAAAAATATCCAGAAATCAGCTACACACTTAATAAAGTAGAGGGTGATAAAGCGTATGGAACTTTGAGTATGAAAGGTGTGAGTAAAGAGATTGTCATGGAGCTTGAAAATAATGGGGTGATAAAAGATCCATGGGGAAATCAAAGAGTTGGTTTGGCACTCAATGGTAAAATCAACCGAAAAGATTTTGGTATTACTTGGAATAAAGTATTAGAAGCGGGTGGTGTTGCCGTTGGTGAAGAAGTCAAATTAGAGATTGAATTAGAAGGTGTTTTAGCGAAGTAATTTTTTGCTTGCAGATGAAAGGAGTTTAAATGTTTCCCACACTGTTTATATCACATGGTGCACCCAATACCATTCTTAAAGCAGGAGAGACTAAAAAAAATCTGCGTTCATTTGCAAGTACATTGGATAAGCCAAAGTACATCGTGGTGATATCATCTCATTGGGTGAGTTCATGCATTGAGATGATTTACCCAAAAACAAACACCTTGATGTATGACTTTTACGGTTTTGAAAAAGAGTTGTATGAGTTTACTTATGATATTGCAAGTGATGAAGCAACGTCAAAACATCTTTTAAACAGACTGGAGGCACTGAATATCCAAGTCAATCCTTTACGACAAAGTTTTGACCATGGGGTTTGGACGGCATTAAGCATGATGTATGAGACATTGGATATCCCAGTGATTCAACTGAGCTTGCCTGCGTATTTCAGTGCGCAAGAGTACTTTGAGTTTGGAGAAGCCTTGAAAGTTTTAAAAGATGAAGCACTGTTGGTTTTCAGTGGTTCAATCACTCATAATTTATACGATATTGACCCTACAAATAGTCATACTCCCAAATACGCTACACTCTTTAACGAACAGATAAAAGAGGCGCTTGAAATGGGTGAGTATAAAAAGATTTTAGAGTATGAAAAATTGCCTTATTTTAAAAAAAATCACCACACAAGTGAACACTTCACGCCACTGTTGATTGCTTTGGGTGCAAGTCAAAATCAAAAAGCAACCTCTTTTAACAGTGAGTTTGTCTATGGTAATATATCCATGGAGAGTTACTCTTTTCAATAAGGAGATACAATGTTAACAAAAATTCCAAAAGAACAGATGTTTTTAGCCAATGAAGGTTGGCTAGAGAGTCGTTTTCATTTCAGTTTTGCACAATATCATGACAGACACAATATGAATTTTGGAGTACTAAGAGTACTCAATGATGATATTGTCCATCCCAACAGTGGTTTTGGCATGCATCCACATAAAGATATGGAGATTATTTCATATATCATTGATGGTGAAATCACCCATGAAGATTCTATGGGAAATAAAGAGACCCTTCATCCAGGCGAAGTGCAATACATGAGTGCAGGAACAGGTGTATTACACAGTGAGTATAATCATGGCAAAAGTGATTTACGACTGCTTCAAATTTGGATATTGCCTCCCGCTAAAGGTTTAGAACCTCTGTATGGATCATACAAGTTCAATGAAGCTGAGAAAAAGAACAAATTACTGCATATGGTCTCTTCTTTAGAAGGTAATGCACCTGTAAAATTACATCAAGATGTGAATATTTTTGTGAGTCAGTTAGAGGCACATAAGGAGTTGGAGTTGAATATTAAAAAAAATCGACAACTCTATATGGTACAAATTAAAGGGGAAACCTCTTTTAATGACAAAGTTTTAACACAATCGGATGCTTTAAAAGTACAAGATACCGAGTTTTTAAAGATAAAAGCATTAAAAAATTCAGAATTTTTATGTATCGAGATGGCACAGTCATTGCATTAAGGCATAAAAAAAGAGTGCTTGAAAAAATCAAAGCACTCTTCTTCAGGTACCCAAACACACCAAAAATAGAGGTGCCTTGCTGTGTTCCCACCCTGGGGCGTTGTCTCTAAGAATGATTGTAAGGGGCTAAAGAAGAGCATTCAAAATACCAATGTACTCTCAATGTTCCTCTTTAAGAGGTAAAATTCTATCGAAAAAATCTTAAATTCTATATAAACGCATAAATTACTTCATGCCAATTTGGTTATAATGCCTCATGGTTTATATCACACTCTTTTTTAGTGCACTTATTTCTGCCACACTGTTTCCATTGGGAAGTGAAGCTTTACTGATTTATGATGTTCAACAGGGGCATGCAATAACACTCTTGCTCATTGTTGCCACAGCAGGAAACACTTTAGGCTCCTGTATTAATTATTGGTTGGGTTTAAAAGGGGAAGACTACTTAGAGCACAAAGGTTACATCAAAAAAGCAACTCTTCAAAAGTATCAAAACTTTTTTTATAAATATGGAGGTTACTCTTTACTGCTTTCATGGATGCCCATTATTGGTGATCCATTGACCTTTATAGCAGGCGTATTAAAATACCCTTTTAAATGGTTCTTTCTTTTAGTATTGATTGCAAAGTTTGTACGTTATGCACTCTTGGTCTATGCCATTGTTTAAATAATGGTGATATTAAAGGCTTTAAACGAAGCGTACAGAGTGTCAGCTATTTTTATATCAAGTTTTTTATAGCTTGATGTGGTGATTTTAGAGTAGATGATATCTTTGGCTCCACAATCAATTGTAATGGTTGCACTGATGCCATCATCACTGATGTTTATCACTTTTCCTTCTAAAACATTTCTTGCACTGTTATTGTTGATATCTTTTGTTAAAGTGATATTGTTGGTTTCAATTAAGAAGTTCACTTCATCATTGATTTCTAAACTCTTTCCCATGACAAATTTTTTACTCTCAACAGAGGTCAAGATTTGATTGCATGCTAATTTAATGGAGAGTTCATAGGTTTCATTCACATTTTTTTTATCACAAATAATACCTGAGAGTCTGCAAAACACTGGCTCTTCAAATTGTTCATCCAGTAAGTTTGCATTGAATGAGTCACTGAGTGTTTCAAAGTAGTTTCGATACAAAGATGAAACTTCTTGGTAAGCTTTTATAAGTTCTTTTGCGTAAGCGGTAATGACAGTACCCCCACCGCCTTTACCACCGGTTACTTTTGTCACCAAAGGTTTATTGGAAAGTTTATTCATAATATCCACGCTGTCCCATGCAGCTTTATAGCTCATCTTCATCTCTTTTGCGGCTTTAGAGATTGAACCATAAATCTGAATATTCTGAAGAAGCTCAATACGCCCCTTCCCAATAAAACCTCGGTTATCTTTCTTTATCCAAATACTGCCATCGACATCGAATATATTCTTTTTCATAAGCGTAATATATCTTATAATACAACGATTGTCAAGTCAGACATTGAATTAAAAATCGCTGACGTTGGCACCACTCTCTCGCTCTTCCATAGATACTTCAGCGATGAATTTTTGCTCTTTAACACTTGGTAACATTAAACCTTTTTTCTTGTGCTCTCGGATTTTATAAATACCTTCTTCGTTTTTAGACGCATAGTAATCATTAAAATCGCTTGTATAAGGCATATCCCAAACAATGGCACCTTCCGTTGGACAGGCTTCTGCACATCTTGGTGTATCGGCGTGATCCACACACTCAACACATGATTCTGGTTTTACATAGAAAATATCATCAAATGGATTCTTTTCATTTCCCTCTTCTAAAATTGCTGCTACTGGGCACTCACTTGCACATGCTTCACAACTGATGCACTCATCTGTAATTCTAACTGCCATATTAAATCCTTTTTATAAAAATATAAAAAGAGTATGCAAAATTTATTCCGTTTGCAAATACCATGCCGTTAAATTACTCTTAACAAACTCTTTTTTGCTGTAGAACTCTTGGGCGTTTTCATTGAAGTTATCACATACCAATTGTAGGCGTTTAAAACCTTTGTCGTGTGCTTGTTGTTTCATGTAGTGTAAGAGGTGACTTCCTACGCCCATGTGTTTGTAGTTTTCATCCACTACAAAGTCCTCTATTAAGCCTGATTTGGCGCCAATGGCAGTAGAGATAACGGTTTGCATGGTGAGCATTGCAATGAGCTCTTCTTCAAAGAAACCCACAGCAACAACGCAGTGTTCATCCTCTATGAGCATCTTTAATGCACGAGCGTGTTTGTCATAATCAAAAGTAAAATCTTTTTCAATGGCAAAAAGTTGTTTAAGCAAAACAACCAAAGCAGGAATATCTTCTGTTTGGGCCTCTTTTATGTGCAGGTTATTTTTTAATATCATTGTACGCTATCTCTTTAGAAGTAGCTTTTTTAGCCCCTTTCTTTTTATAGGTGAGTTCAACCTCTTTTTCTTCTTTAATATACTCTTTTGTAATGGTACAGCTCTCTAAATCATTTTTGGATGGAATCTCATATTGAATTGGTAACATGAGTTTTTCAATGATGCCTCGAAGTCCTCTGGCTCCCACATCTTTTTCATAAGCAATGGTGGCAATTTCTTCAAGTGCTTCATCGTTAAATGAAAGTTCTACTCCATCCAATTCAAACAACACTTCATACTGTTTTGTAATGGCATTTTTAGGCTCTTGAAGCACTTTAATCAAATCCTCTTTAGAGAGTTTATCCAACTCAGCAATGACGGGGATTCGTCCAATGAACTCTGGAATTAAACCAAAAGAGATCAACTCTTTGGCTTCAATGGGTTTGTTCTCTTTTTTTTGCTCATCAGCATTTAAAAATCCCATTTTGGCACTTTTCTCTTTCTCTTTATCTTTGCGTAAGCCCACAAAAGCGCCACCACAGATAAACAGAACATGCGTGGTATCAAAAAGCACCGTCTCCGCACTGGAGTTTTTTCGGCTCCCTTTGACTGGAACATACACATCTGCACCCTCTAAGATTTTTAATAGACCTTGTTGAACTCCTTCACCACTTACATCACGTCCACTGGTGGCACTTTCACTTTTGTTTGCAATTTTGTCAATTTCATCAATATAAACAATGCCACGTTTTGCTTTTTCAATATCAAAATCTGCTGCAGCAAGCAATCGTGAAAGAATAGACTCCACATCTTCTCCCACATAACCAGCTTCGGTTAATGCTGTTGCATCGGCAATAGCAAATGGCACATCCATGATTTTTGCTAAGGATTTAGCAAGCAGTGTTTTCCCAGAACCCGTAGGCCCAATAAGCATGATGTTTGATTTTTCCAATTCAATGTTTCTGTGAATGGGTTTATCAATACGTTTATAGTGGTTATATAAAGCAACGGCCAAGACTTTTTTCGCTTCATCTTGTCCTATGACATAATCATCTAAGTGCTCTTTGATTTTAACAGGAACACTTAAACCTTTTTGAAAATCTTGCTTCGCTTCTTGAAGCACCTCTTTATCTAAAACAGAAGCACACATGGTGATACATTCATCACAAATATGTGCTTTCTCACTGCTGAAGATTTTTTTAACCTCTTGTATCTCTTTTCCACAAAAATCGCATTGGTTTGTTGTTTCTTTACTCATATTATTTTATAAATTCATCGACGTCTTGTTTAATATTCGTGATATTATGTGTCGTAATGAATTTATCCTCTTTTTTAGTTAATTCATCTTTATTGATTAAGCTGTAGCCACCTTTTAAGCCAATGGTAATCTCATTTGCCACCATTCTAAATGTATCGCGGGAGAAATCCACGCCCATAAAAATATACTCTTTATCTTTTCGATACTCTTTTAAGATGTTTGGCATGGCATATCCACCCATGGCTTCAGTAAGCCAATCCACAAAGTCTGCATCTGAAACAATGAAATTCATCTCAGGCTTGGTTGATCCCATAGGTTTAAACAAAATTGGGGCATCTGTTTTTAAAGCCTCTTTCTCTATTTTTGTATACTCTTTACTTGAAGGGTCAAACTTATAGATAATAAATCGGTCATAATCTGCAGTAATTCTTGAAATTCCCGTAATTAAACAGTGAACATCTTCTTCATATACTTTTTGTAAAGAGTCATCCATAGTGGTATCAATAACGTAAGGAGGTTTAAACTCTTTTAACCATTGATAAACCGCTGGCAGTTCATACTCTTTTGAAGAGAAGATGTGATTGGTCATTTGAATAATAAACTCTCGACCTTTTCTTTGTTCTAAACTCATGGCAGCACGTGAGTACTCATACATGAGTCGTTCACTCATCGCTCGGCCATTGTTTAAAGCCAAAATCATTGAGTCACTGTCAAATGGAATTTGTGTGCCATCTGTCGCTTTTGTGTTTGTAAAAACTCCCATTCCTAAAAAAGGAATACAAGTACCGTCTTTAATCTTCTGTAATACTTCATCCATGACAACCAACTCCTGTATAAGATTGGTACACCTTGTTTAACTCGACTCGGATACGTTCCATATCAAAGCTGTTGTGTAAGTTTTGAGGCATATCGATATGATAGATAGCGCCATCTTTCCCAATTAAGAAAAGCGCTTTTGTTAATCTGTTTTCTAAAGAGCCACTTACAATTTTTGTTCCATACATGTTCCCATAGTCTTCATTGCGGTCATATGCCACAATCAATTTTTTGAAAGTGTGCTTAATTTCAAGAGGTGAATCAAACAAAATGTAGGTGAAAATTTCCACTTGAGCATCGTTCATAAAGGTATCAAATGCAATAATCTCCTCTTTAAAATCCTCGAAATTTGGAAACGACATAATGATTTGAATGCTTCTATTAGGGCTTGCTTTTTGAATGATGAGTACATTGCCTTTATCATCGTGTGCTTCAATGTCTTCAGCCATGTAACCAATATCGATGAATTCATCAATGAGCTCAAAAGTTTCGTTGTTGTATGTGATGTTAGATGCCATATTTTTTAATTTTGTACCCTATTTGTCTTAAAGAGATTCCCAACTCTTTAGCTGCATGTGATTGATTGTTGTTGTTGTTATCCAACGCGTTTTCAATCGCATCTTTCTCCAACTCTTCTAATGTCTTTGATGCCAAGTTATTTGAAGTGTTGCTTTTTTTCGATGCTTTGGTTGCTTGTGTGTCATGCAATGCAGGTAAAAGCAGTCTCATGTCGCTTTCACTGATACCATCTTCATTCCCCATAAGTACGATTCTCTCCAGCGTATTTTCCAACTCTCGAACGTTTCCTGGCCATGGATATTGACACAACGCATCCATCGCTTCTTCAGTGATGGTTACTCTTTTTTTATGATTCTTAATGGCACGTTCTAAGAAGAAGTTTACCAGTTGTTTAATGTCATCCCCACGCTCTCTTAACGGCGGTAAATCAATTGGAATAACATTTAAACGATAGTATAAATCCTCTCTGAAATCACCATCTTCAACCATTTTTTCTAAGTTTCGATTGGTTGCTGCAATCAATCGAACATTGACCTTGATGGTTTTACTCCCACCGACACGTTCGAACTCTCGCTCTTGTAAAACCCGCAACAATTTCACTTGCGCAGAAGCAGAAATATCTCCAATCTCATCTAAGAAAAGAGTTCCTCCGTCAGCGAGTTCAAATCTTCCTTTTCTGGTCTCTTTAGCGTCGGTAAACGCACCTTTTTCGTGTCCAAACAGTTCACTTTCCAATAGCGTATCAGTAATAGCTGCACAATTGAGTTTAATAAATGGTTCATCTTTTCTTTTACTTCGTTTGTGAATGGCAGCTGCTACCAACTCTTTCCCTGTCCCGGTTTCTCCTCTTACAAGTACGGTGACATCGCTTTGAGCAATTCGTTGAATTACTTGGAAAACTTGCTGCATTTTTGGACTGTCCCCTATTATATCTCCAAAGTTATGCACTTTTGAATCCCACTCCATTTTATAATACAGTTTCAACTCTTTGAGTCGTTCTTTCTCTTTTTTATTCATTTGATATGAATAAATGGTTTGCGCAAAAATAGAACTGACAATGGTTAAGATCCTTACGGTATCTTCAAAGCCAATCTCAGTTGTTTTTGTCAGACTTGCACCCAATACTCCAATGGTTTTAGTATCAACCACCAAAGGCACGGCCACATACGATTGTCCGTTAAAATCTCGTTTTCCTGATTTGTTTAGAAATAGGGTGTCACTATGAATATTTTCCACAACGATGGGTTCTTTCTCTTGGGCCGCCATTCCCGTTACCCCTTCCCCAATTTTATACGTTGCTAAGTCTCGTTGGATTTTACTTAATTCAACGGACGCAAATACTTTGAGTTCATCATCCTCTAAGATATGAACCACACAATTCTCTAAATTCAGAGTATTTTTTAAAACTTTGATACATTTTTCTAATGATGTGTCTAAATTATAGTGGTTTGAAATAATTGAAGCTATTTCGTACAGTGTAGTTAATTCTTTAGTTGTTAAACAGGTCTGACATGCTGCTTTATCCATTAATGGCATCTCTTCTCCTTATGGCTAAAAAACTATTATAATACAAAATCAACAAAATTAGTCAACAATATTGTATAAAAAATATTCATTTTAATCAGAAATCTTTTTACAAACTTCCTCTTTTGGCAGTTGTTTTGATCCGGGTTGAATCCACCATGTCTCACCATTTGAAAGTTCCACTTCTCCACCCCAGTTTTCTGGTGTATCAAACTCTAAAGACTCAATTGTCTCTTCCATATCTTTTTTTGCTACATAAAAATAAAGAACACCATCGTTCTCTCTTAACATTACTTTTGCCATTGTTTCTCCTTGTTTAAATTAAGTTTTATTGGTCAATGTTCGTTTTAAAAAATCAATCCATTTTGACGCTTGGAATTGAGTTTTAAAGTAACCTTTTTGAATCTCAGTAACCAAGATGTGTTTGTTCATCTCTTTGTTTATATCGGGGAAATCATCCCTAAAGTGTGCACCACGACTCTCTTTTCTTTTTTGTGCTGAAAGAATAATGGCTTCAGAAATTTCCAAGGCATTACGCAGTTCTAAAATAGAGGTCAACTCGACATTATTGCGTCGCTCTTTGTTAATACAGTGCAGACTGTATGATTCCCGTCGCAAATATTTGATGTAATCAAAGGCTTGAATGAGCGATTTTCGGTTTCGTATGATGCCTACTTTGTCAAACAGACAATTCCCCATAGAAATACGTATGGCGTTGAAATTTTTTGAGGTATCTGAATCAAAGATTTTATCAATGGTTTTAATGTCTTTAATGACAATATTGTAATCAATAGGCAAATAGTGACGGTCTTGAGCATGAGAGGCTGCTTTTTTACCTGCAAGTTCTCCAAATACTACTCCTTCTAGCAAAGAATTTCCACCCAATCGGTTCGCACCATGTACCCCATTTGATGCCATCTCTCCACATACAAAAAGACCTTTTATGCTTGTAGAGACCATATTGGTTTCTACTCCACCCATGCTGTAGTGAGCAACGGGTTTGATTTCAAGCAATTCAGATGAAAGATCCACTCCCGCTTGATTCATTGCTGCATT
Organism: Candidatus Marinarcus aquaticus; assembly: GCF_004116335.1. Taxonomy (NCBI): domain Bacteria; kingdom Pseudomonadati; phylum Campylobacterota; class Epsilonproteobacteria; order Campylobacterales; family Arcobacteraceae; genus Candidatus Marinarcus; species Candidatus Marinarcus aquaticus. The sequence goes on along the minus strand of NZ_PDKN01000003.1, from coordinate 261,334 downwards.
ATAAAGACCTGGCAAGCGTGATTGAATCTTTTCAAGGCTTAAGTGTCGAAGGTCGATATAGACTTTACGCCCTTTTTGTTGTTGCTTTAATATCGCTTTGGCAATCTTATCTCGAGTATCAAGTTCATTGATAAATCGTTCCCCATCACTGTTGATAAGGTATCCCCCTTCAGCGCGAGCGGCTTCTGTGACCAAATAGTTGGTTTTGGCAAACCCCGTTGGGTGAAACTGGACAAATTCCATGTTGGATAGACTCAAACCTGCTCGTAAACAAACAGCGAGTAGATCCCCTGTGTAGTCTTGCGCATTGGTTGAGTTTCCTCTGAAAATCCCAGCATATCCACCTCCTGCAAGCACCACAGACTTTGCAGGATAGATTAAAACTGAAGAGTCCAATTTTCTCAGACAAATCACTCCACTGACATTGTTTTTATACTTTGCCAAGTTTAAAACAAAATTGTTCACTAAAAACTCTACCCCAATCTCTCGTGCTTTTTTTATCAATGCTTGGGTGATGGCTCCCCCTGTTTTATCTCCTACAAAACAGGTTCGTTTGCTGCTTGCTCCACCAAAACTACGTTGAAGAATAGTGCCTTGAATATCTTTATCAAAGTTTACCCCATACTCTTCAAGTTTTTCTATGATGGTTGAGGCTCGATTACACATATAGTTGATGGCTTTTTTATTCCCTAACCCTTTTGAAGATTGAAAGGTATCATTAATATGGGCATTAATCTCTTTGGTATTTTTTTTATCAAGTACAGCATTGATACCCCCGCTGGCCATAGAAGAGTTGGATTTAAAGAGGTTGCTTTTTGTGATTATCGCAACTTTATTCTGTTCTGTTTTTGCTTCAATTGCAGCCATCAGCCCAGCAATACCTGACCCAACGACGATAACGTCATATATCATGTTATACCCTATAGATTAAATCATAGTTTGCTCTTGGCGTTGATTTAATTTTTGTGATTTCAAGATTTGCTTTGATGTGTACGGGTACTTTTGAGGCAAAGAGTGAGCTTATGATACCGGGCGTTGAACGTACAAATTGCAGTGCGAGTTGAATATCATTGCTCAATGTCATTGAAGGATCCAATAAATAACCCGTTTCGGGTTTAAATGATTTTTTAAACAGGTTCATTTGAAGTAAAGAGGAACTGGAAATTACTCCCATACCTAATCGGTGTGCTGCTTGAAGCAGGGTACACTCTTCACTGTTTACTGTTTGTGTAGGAAGTGTATAAATAGAAGTTTTTCCCATGTTAAATGGGGTTTGAATATACTTAAATCGGTGGTTCTTCCCACCTACTTTTTTGGCAATGTTGACCAAATCTTCTAAGTTAATCAACTCTTTGTTATTTTTAGGGTTAATAAAGGCATTCCAGACTGCAACTCCATAATATTTCAACATCCCTTTATCGGCCATTTTTTCAAATCGTTTGAAGATGCTTTCAATTTTTTTAAGGAATGTATCGTACCCCAACTTGATGAGTTGCATCTCGGGGTTGTGCAAATAATAGATATCAAAACAATCAACTCCCATGTTCTTTAAAGAGTTTTGACAGGACCACTCTAAATAATCAGGGGTCATACAGTGTTGGTCAAGTTCAATGTCCTCTTTTAAAGCCAATTTTGGTTTTAAAATATGCTCTTCAATCCAAGTATATGGGTTTTCAGGAAAAGGAAAATCCAGTTGTATGAATCCCCCTTTTGAGCAAATAATCAACTCTTCTCTTTTGACTGTCCCCTCGGCATAGAGCTCTTTTAAAGCTTCACCAATCTCTTTTTCACTTTGACCATAGCGATAGTTACTGGCTGTATCAATGAAGTTAATGCCATTTTTTATGGCCGTTTTAACCCCTTCTATATAATGAAATACGTAATTCTCTTCTTTATAAGGTTCTTTATTAAATGTTCCAATCCCCAGTTTAGAAAAAATCAAATCGTTATGCTTGATATAAAAGTCTTTATAATTTGAAAATTGTTTAGCATAATGGTAAGTTGCTTCAGGTGTTGCTACATTCATGATCTCTTCTTCTCCAAAACAAAAGAGTAGGGAAAACCTACTCTTTCATCATATATTTTAAAGGCAAGTATTTATATGCAAAAACTATTCCATAATCTATTTTATAGCTGTTATCGAGATTTTTTGTATCGGTAGTTTGTGTACAGAATAATAAAAAGAATGTAAATGGCCAGCACACTGGCAATGATGATTTCTTCAACCAATTGTATACTCCTTATAAAAGGACATGCAACTGGTATTCCTAAGAAGTATTACTCTTTAAGTTGAAACTTGGCTCCTAGGTTCGCCATACCTGCTTGATACACCCAACTTGTTACAATACCATCCACGCCTGCTTGAACATAACGCTCTACGTTGTTTATATTAATGCCCCCTGCTGCAAGGATTTTTACCTGAGGGAAGTTTTCATTTTTGTAAGTTACGATTTTGGTGATATCTTCAAAAGAGAGTTTATCCAGTTGCAAAACATCTGCACCATATTGCATCAGAGCAATGGCATCTTCTGTGGTTTCACTTTCAACCACGATTTTCTTCTCTACAATATTGTTTTTAAGCTCTTGTACAAAAGAGTAAAAAGCAGTGTTAGAGTCATAAATAACTCGATGCGCATCAAAAAAGAGTATGGTTTCACTTAATCCCAAACGGTGAGGCATTGCTCCTCCCATCATCGCTGCTTTGATACAGAACTTTTTAGCAAAAGGGAATGTTTTGCGAGTGGTGAGAAGTTCACAGTGTGGATTGATGGCTTTGATTTTTTCATTCATCAAAGAAGCATGCGTTGCAATTTTACAACTGTACTCTAAAAGAATTTGTGTCAATCGATAGGCTTGATGTACTTGGGCATACTCTCCTTCGTAACTCAGTAGAACCTCTTGCTGTTTGGCTTTGGTTTGACTGGGCTTAAGAGAGAGTATTTTGCAATTGAAATGTTCAGCTATCTTTGCGGCCTCTTCACTGCACGCAACCACAATATCTTCCCGTGTATAGATCTCCATTCGTGCTTGGGTGTGATTACATTTTTGTAATGAGGTGGTTAAATCGAAGTACGGAATATCTTCATTGATATATGCTTGCAGTTCTTGAGTAGTTAAGTTGAACATTGTCAATCCATTGTTAAATTTTTATGCCACTAATATAGCACTTGAAGCTTTAAAAAGCGCATAAGCCTTAAACCTTCTAAACCAGTGGTTTTCTTTTTTCAAACCAGTGAAGGGCAATAAAAAAAAGAAGAGAAATCGTTACTAAGATGGCACTTAGAAGCATTGCTAAGTCAAACTCTCCATCAAACACAGCATTATAAATAGCCAACGAAACCGTGTCCGTTTTACCAATGATATTCCCACCTAACATCAACGTAATACCCACTTCTCCTAATGCCCGAGCTGTAGCAATAAGAAGGGCAACCATCAAGGCATTTTTAATTGTGGGTAAAACAATACATACAAAGGTGTAGAGCTTGGATTTTCCACTTAAATACGACGCCTCTTTGATGGCTTTGGGAAATTGATCAATGGCAGCTTGAAGTGGTTTGACCATCAAAGGAATACCTGCAATAAAAGCAGCAATCACGATGCCTGTAAAGCTGAAGATGATTTCCATATTAAAGGTTTGTAAAAACTCTCCAATGAGACTTTTTTTGCCCAATAAAAGAAGCAGAAAAAATCCCACTGCAATGGGAGGAAAAACCAAAGGAAGCGTGACCAGTGTGTCAAGTAACCATCGAAAAGGCAACTTTTTTTTTGACAATAAATAGGCCAAAGGCGTTCCTAAAAACAAAAAAAGAAGGGTTGTAACCATGATGGTTTTAAAGCTTAACCATAAGGGGTTTGTAATTTGCTCTAAAACGATGGTGTGCATCTACAGTCCAAATGACTTAAAGATGGCTTGTGCTTCATCTTGTTGCAAAAATGCTGCAAATGATTGGCACTGTTCATCACAACTGTCTAATTCAGCTGCAATGATTTCAATGGGTAGATGGCTTTTAGGATTCACTTCTATGTAACCACCAATTTTATCTCTGTTTTCAAGTGCAGAAGTGAGGTTTACAATGCCTGCATCCACTTCATTGGCAATAACATAGGTCATCACTTGAGGTACAGTTGCAACAATATAGAGCTTCTCTTTGACTTGCTCATAGATCTTTTCATTTTTTAAAAAAGCCTCACCCGCAATGCCATAAATCGCTTTTTTAGGTTGTGGCATGGCAATTTTTTCTATGTTTTCATCCAAAAGGCTTTGTGTATTTGTGATCGCTTGAGCATCTTTAGGATAGACAATAACAACTCTTCCTTCACCTACTTTATATTGTTTGATAATATCAAGGCCACTTTTATTCAGTAAGAAATTTTTATCTCCAATAATCAGTGCGATGTCACTTTGTTTGGCTTGAGCAGAGACTTGTCTCATATTTCCAAAAAAACCATCGATTGAAGGACCTTTCTTTTCATACGCTTCAATCACTTTTAAAACCACTTTTTTATACCCTGCACCCGCAGCTATTTTTAAATTTTTTGCTTGAACAGCAGCAAATAAACAAACAAAAAGAAGAAAACTTCGTACTAACATGAGTTAATCCTTATTTTGAGTAATCATTGGAGCAAAAGCTTTGGTGCTGACCGTAACACTCTGACCTATTTGAAGGGTTTGAGCTTCATTTGAACTGATGATGACCTCCACGATTTGTTGTCCAATAGCCACAATAGCTACATGAATTACATCCATTTTTTTAATATCTAAAAGCTCCCCTTCAAATGAGAACTTAGCGCTCCCTTGTGTTTTTAATAACACATCTTTGGCATGACCATCTTTAATCACTTCCCCTTGATTGAGCATAATCACCCGATTGCTTAATCGGTAGATTTCACTGGGATCATGGCTGACCATAATCGTAGTGGTTTTAAACTCCTTATGTAGATTTAAAATCTCACTTTGCAGTTTGGTGCGCATGGAGGGATCAAGAGCTGAAAGGGGTTCATCCATCAATAGAAGTTTGGGACGGTTCATCAAGGCTCGACACAGACTCACTCTTTGTTTTTGTCCACCACTTAAGCTGTGAGGATAACGACGGGAGAGTTCGGCTAAATCAGTCATTTCAAGCAGATGTTGTGCCAAATCTCTGTCTTTTTGTACATACAGTAAGTTATCCAAAACCGTCATGTTAGGAAAAAGGGCATAGTCTTGAAACACAAAACCAATTTTACGTTTTTGTACAGGCAGTGTGTAGTTATCTTTTAACCAAGTTTCATCATCAATGGTGATGTTCCCTTGTGCTTCTTCAAGCCCTGCTAAAATTCGTAAAAGAGTGGTTTTCCCACTTCCACTCACACCAGCAAGAGCAATGAAGTCTCCACTTTTTATTTGTAGGTTAACATCAAGGTTCATTACCCCATTTGAACCGTGCAGTTCTTTATTTATATCTATTTTTATCATTTGTGAATCCCACCAAATTTTCTGTTTTGTTTATGGTTAAAAATATAGACGCTTAATAATACGATGAAACTCAAAATCACCATAAGAGCACTGTAGACATGAGCTGCTTTATAATCCATGATTTCTACAAACTCATAAATAGCCACAGAGGCCACTTTGGTTTCACCTGGAATACTTCCACCCACCATTAATACCACACCAAACTCTCCTACAGTGTGAGCAAAGGTGACGATGATGGCAGTCATCAATGAAGGCTTGATGTTAGGCAAGGCCACTTTTATAAGCGTTTGCATTTTGCTTTTTCCACTGATGTAACTGGCTTCAAGCATGTTTTTGTTGATGCTTTCAAATCCACTTTGTAAAGGTTGCACCATAAAAGGCAAGCTGTAAAAACAACTCGCAATCACAAGCCCAGTGAAGTTAAAAACCAGTTTAAACCCCAGTAAATCTTCAAAGAAGGCTCCCAATGGAGAGTTATGTGAAAGTGCCCAAAGAATATAAAACCCTAAAACTGAAGGGGGCAAAACAATTGGGAGCGCTGTGATGGCTTCATACACAGGTTTTAATTTTGATTTGGTTTGTGATAAGTACCAACTTAAAGGCATGGCTATGACAAACAAAATCAAAGTGGTAAGACCTGCCAGTTTAAAGGAGAGTAAAAAAGGTTCAAACTCCATTGCTTGTAAAATTTCAATCATGGTATACGTCCAATATAGAGAGATCACTTGCTTTTATAAGCAGAGTAATTTCATCATTGAGTTGTAGGTTCATACGTTTTGCAGAATCAGCAGTGATAATGCTTTGTAAAGGTATACTAAAAATCTCTGTGGAAATGGTGCATAAAAGCTCTCCCATTTCTATTTTAGAGATTGTTGTAATGAGTTGATTTGAGTAACTGAGCATTCCACTTAACTCTTTTGCCACAGCAATATGAGTGGGTTTTACACTTAAAACAACTTTTTGACCAACAGTGATGTTAGATAGGTCCAAACTCATCATTTTGAGTTTGGTGGTTTGAAACTCAAACTCGACAATATTGAGGTTATCAATAGTGTCGATTCGAGTAACGTTTGCTACGATTTGATTCATGGTACTAAATATCCAAATGCATTAAAGATTTTTTTCGCATCTTCACTTAACATAAAGTCATAAAAAGCTTTGACCTCTTTATTGTCTGATGCGTTGCTAAGTATAACAATACCTTGATTAATCGGTGTGTAAAGTGATGGCTCAACATCGGTCCAATTCACACCCTCTTTATAAGCTGACATTTTAGGACTGTACAAAGATGATTTTGCAATGAATCCAATATCCGTTGCTGTTAAAGCATAGGTTACTGTTTGTGAGATGGATTCGGCATATACATATTTACTTTGTACATTATCAAATATGTTTGCATTTTTCATCGCTTCTACAGCTGCTTTACCATATGGTGCAGTTTTAGGGTTTGCTATAGCAATTTTACTTACACTTGAATCGTTTGCAAGCATGATCCCTTTAGAAAGATCCAACTTTTTCGCACTTAAAATGGCCAAACTTCCTTGGGCATAAATCACAGGTTCTGTGCTGGCCAGTTTTTCACTGTAGAGTGCTTCTGGGTATTTCATGTTTGCTGCCATAAAGATATGGTAAGGTGCTCCATTTTTAATTTGAGCAGTTAATTTTCCACTACTACCTAAAGTTACAGCCACTTCTGTGTCGGGATTGGTCTCATTAAACTTTGCAATCAAATCATTGATGGCATAACTCACGTTTGCTGCAACAGCAATATTAATCTTATCTGCAAATACAGAACCACTTAAAAGTAAAATAGCCAATACTAATTTTTTCATGTTTTTCTCCTTATTTTGCGATCATGACGTCGCTGGCTTTTATAATGGCACTCACACTGGAGCCCATTTTTATCTGTAAAGCTTTCATCGAGTTGGCAGTAATGACTGCAACAATGGTGTCATTGTTTCCAATATTGATATGTAATTGTGCATTGACTTCACCAATGGCCATGTTTTCAACCACACCTTGGAACTTATTTCTAGCACTGATATTCAAAGTGATATCCGTAGTAACAAGCACACTGCTGGATTTAAAAAAGGTGACAACTTCATCATCAAGTTTTAAATCCAAATCTCTGACAGCCTCATTGGTTATAACTGAAACAAGGGTATAGCCACTGTTCAGTTTGATGTACAGTTCTGAATTGACTTTTCCTTTTTGGATTAAATCAATTTTTCCTGTGAGCTGATTTCTAGCACTTATCTTCATAGTCTCCCCCATTGTTATATAATATAATATATAACGCTTATGAAAAAAAAACTTTCGCACTCATTATATATTTAAATATATAACGATTAGTTTAAAAAAACCAGAGGTTGTCCTCTGGTTCTCAAAAGGATGATTATCTAACTGCGTCAAAGAAGTAGTCAGTTTCACCAATATGTTTGGTTTCTTCATCTAACTGATCTAAAATTCCGTTTGTAATCCATGTTAATAAGTTGATTCCACCTTCATATCCACTCATAGAGTATCTGTGTAAGTGGTGTCTATCAAAAATTGGAAAACCAATTCTGATTAATGGGATTTTAGTATCTCTGTAAAGCTCTTTTCCATAAACGTTACCAATCATGAAATCTACAGGTTCAGTAAATAACAGTGATCGTAAGTGCCATAAGTCTTTACCAGCCCAAATGTTACACTCGTCAGCTCTGTTTGATTTAGCTAATACTGCTTTCATATCATCTTCCCAACCTTTTCTTGGCGCATTGTGGCAAAGAACGTGAGTAGGGATTCCACCCATTTCAACGATGAAAGATACAAGACCTAATAAGAAGTCAGGATCTCCCCAGATTGCGAATTTCTTACCGTGCATATATGGGTAAGAGTCTTGCATAGCATCAACAAGTTTAGCTCTTTGTGTTTTTAATTCAGCAGGCACTTCTTTACCTGTTAATTCAGATAATTTCATAACGAATTCATCTGTACCGCTTAAACCAATTGGATTACACGTTTCATAACCTTGTTTCCATTTGTTTTTAATCGTTTTTGCTGTTGCTACTGTTGAATACTTTTGTAATGAGATTGTTGTTTTCGCATTGATAGCTGTTTTAGCGTCTGCTAATGGCGTACCACCTGCATATAATTTATACTCACCAGCACCCGTATCCCATTGCTCTTCATGGTCACCTAACATTACAATTTTGTCAGAGAACATTTTAGCGATGTTTTTAACTTCTTTTAATGACCCTAAATATGGTTCAAAACCAGGAATGATGTTGATTCTTTCAGCATCTTCTACTCTTTCACTTCGAGCAGGGTTTAATTGCTCCAATGTTGCTTTCATCATGTTGTCGTAACCCGTAATGTGTGACCCAACAAATGATGGAGTGTGTGCATAAGTGATTTCAGTATTATCCAATTCACCTTCTGCTTCTTCTCTTGCACCAATAACGAATGCATTTAAGTCATCCCCGATAACTTCTGCCATACAAGTTGTTGAAACAGAAATCATTTCAGGTTTGTAAAGTGCATTACAATTTCGTATACCATCTTTCATATTTGACAAACCACCAAATACCGCTGCAGATTCAGACATTGAGTCAGAAACACATGGTGTTGGTTCTTTAAAGTGTCTAGTGAAGTATGATCTGAAGTATGCAACACATCCGTGGCTTCCATGAACGTAAGGCATTGTGTTTTCAAACCCAAGACCAACCATAATAGCACCTAATGGTTGACACGCTTTCGCTGGATTTACAGTGATCGCTTCTCTTGCTAAGTTTTTTTCTCGATACTCCCAAGATTTTGTCCATTCTTGAACTTCATCCACTTTCTTAGGATCAATAGCACCCATTGAACCTTCGAATTGTTTTTTTCTTTGTAAAACCTCTTGATATTCAGGTTTTAAGAACAGTTTTTGTCCGTTTACTATGTTTTCTACGTCTTGCATCCTACTTCTCCTTACGCTTCTTTATCCCATGGAGCTGTAGTATGATCCCAAACTGGAGAGTTCATAGCTAAATCCATATCTCTTGCAAAAATAGCAAAAGCATCATACCCATGGTATGGACCACTGTAATCCCAAGAGTGCATTTGTCTAAATGGAAGACCCATTTTTTGGAATACATATTTCTCTTTAACACCAGCAGCAACTAAGTCAGGTCTGAGTTTTTTAACAAACTCTTCTAACTCGTACTCATTTGCATCATCGTAAATAAGAGTTGATCGAGAGATGTCCTCTTTTGTTCTTTTATAGTCATCTCCGTGAGCGAACTCATAACCAGTACCGATAACTTCCATTCCTAAATCTTCGTAAGCTCCAATAACGTGTCTTGGTCTTAAACCACCCACATAAAGCATTACTTTTTTCCCCTCTAATAAAGGTCTGTATTTAGCAATAACCGCATCTGTCATAGCTGTATATTTAGCAATAACTTCTTCTGCTTTTTTTTGAATAGATTCATCAAAAAACGAAGCAATTTTTCTGATAGACTCAGTCGTTTTGCTTGGTCCAAAGAAGTTATACTCCATCCAAGGAATACCGAACTCTTGTTCCATGTGTCGTGAAATATAGTTCATTGATCGGTAGCAGTGTAATAAGTTAAGTTTTGCTTTTGGAGCAATCGCTAACTCTTTATACGTCGCATCCCCAGACCATTGAGCAATTACTCTAAGACCCATCTCTTCAAGGATAATTCTTGTTGACCATGCATCTCCACCGATGTTATAATCCCCAATAATTGCAACGTCATAATCTGTACCTTCGAAATCTTTTCTAAAAGAAGTGTCAGGCATAACGTGGTCTCTGATCATGTCATTTGCAATGTGGTGACCAAGAGATTGAGAAACCCCTCTGAACCCTTCACATGAAACAGCAATCGTTTGATGACCCGTCTCTTTTTTATGTACTTTGGCTACGGCTTGGATATCATCCCCAATAAGTCCAATTGGACACTCAGATTGGATTGAAATACCATTGTTTAATGGGAATAATTCATCAATCTCTTCAAGCGCTTTTTTAAGTTTTTTATCTCCACCAAATACGATATCTTTTTCGTTGAAGTCAGTTGAAAAGTTCATTGTAACGAATGTATCAACACCAGTTGTACCGATGTAGTAATTTCTTCGTCCTCCTCTTGAGTATTGACCACAACCAATTGGTCCATGAGAGATATGAATCATATCTTTGATTGGTCCCCAAACAACCCCTTTAGATCCAGCATATGCACAACCTCTTTGAGACATAACACCTGGAACAGTTTGTTTGTTACTTCTTGTTTTATCACAAGCACCTTTAACACCTTCGGGTGAATCAACACCTAAGTGTTTTGCTCTGTTTTTTGCAGCTTTTGCTGGGTACCCTGCTAGTACTTCATCAATCGCTTGCTTTTGTAGACTCTCTAATGTTTCTGGTCCCATAGTTTCTCCTTACTTGGAAGTCAGAGTAGCTTACGCTACTTTAACTCTGTATAGATTCATATCATCTAATTTTTTACATAATTCAGCAGTTTTTCCACCATCAACACTTTTAGAGATTTCTGAGATTTGGTATTTATTTGTATAATAAACCATTTTGAAACCATCTTTTTCTGCACATTCAGTGTTCTCATAGTAATCAACCAATGCAGTGTGAGCGAAAGAACCCTCTTCAACTGTGATCTCTTCTAACTTAACACCTTCTCTTGTTTCAGAAGTTAATGTAACAGTTTTACCTGTCGCATCAATTCCATCTTTAACTTTTTCAATAACCTTATCAAAACTTACATCATTACCCATATCAGCTGGGAAGTGGTATCCACATACAAACATATTCTTCTCCTTCTTTTTTTATGTTTTATTTAAATCTAATTACGCGTCTTCAGCTTTTTTACCGATTGCGTCTTCTTCAACTTCTTCTTCTAAACCAAATTCCATTAATAAGTTTTCAAGATCATCCATCTCTAATGGAGCAGGAATAACTTTTAAGTCATTTTCGATGATTTTTCGAGCCAACTCTTTATATTCCATTGCTTGGTCTGAAGTTGGAGCAAATTCAACAACTGTCATTCTTCGTAACTCAGCTCTTTGAACGTGGTTTGATCTTGGAACAAAGTGAATCATTTGAGTACCGATTTGAGTTGCTAAGTTTTTAGCAAGGTCATACTCTCTGTCTGTCATACGTGCATTACAAATTAAACCAGCAAGTCTAACTCCACCCGTATTTGCATATTTTAAAATACCTTTAGAAATGTTGTTTGCCGCATACATTGCCATCATCTCACCTGACATTACAATGTAAATCTCTTGTGCTTTACCTTCTCGAATTGGCATAGCAAATCCACCACATACAACGTCCCCAAGTACGTCATAAGAAACGAAATCTAATTCGTCATCATAAGCACCTTCTTCTTCTAAGAAGTTAATTGCTGTAATAACCCCTCGACCTGCACAACCAACACCTGGCTCAGGACCACCAGACTCAGTACACATAATGAAACCATCAGTGATTTCAGTGTTATCTGGGTGGAATTCATCTGCACCTGGTTTACATACATCTTCTAACTCTAAATCTTCAACTGTTCCAGCTTCAGAAGCCAATTGCATAATTGTAGATTGGGCTTTTTCGTGTAAGATAAGTCTTGTTGAATCCGCTTTAGGGTCACAACCAACGATAAGGATTTTTTTCCCGTAGTAGTGACACATTGCTGCTAATGTATTTTGAGATGTAGTTGATTTACCAATCCCACCTTTTCCGTAAAACGCTATTTGTCTTAAATCTGACATATAATCTCCTTTTGATTTTAATTACGTAATAGTAAAATGCACTTAGTGTTCCACAACGAAAATTTTTTAGAAATTTTTTTCATTTTTTTTACAAAGCTCCATTTTATGGGATAAATTCCTTGAAATCTTTTTTCATTGCTTAAAATAAGATAAAATTTGTCTTGATTTCATTTATGTAAAGTAGTGGATAATTTTGTCATTTTTACCATTTTTTTTCTCTTTTTGGTTAAACTGGTTTGTACAAATATGAGCGAATGACAGAGCAAAATTGTACAAAGGAGCAATTTTTACTCAGTCACTTACCTAAATAAGCTCCCTTATATAAATTACTAACGCGAAAAGTTTCCTTGTGCATTTAGCACAAGAGACTTTTCTTCCCTTGATTTATTTTGTATCTTTAATTTTACTCCTTAGTTATACATATATATAATGTATATTAAAATTTTAAAATCAATTTCAAATATTTTCAATACATAAAATTCATATTTTGTATCAGTTCAAGGCAAGAAGATTTTTTTATCGTAGGAGTTTACTGGTGTAAATGAGTATGGTAAAAAATTATGATAACGAAGAAATGGTATAAAAGAGGGATTTTATAAGTTTTCTACTTTGTAGAGTTTCTTTCGCTCTTTAGATGAAGGAATTGATAAGAGTTTCCGATACTTCGTAATCGTACGTCGTACCATTTTCAGACTGTACTTTTCCTCCACCATATCTAACAGTTGTTGGTCAGTGAGTGGATCCTCTTTGCTCTCATACTCCACTAATGATTTGAGGTAGTTTTTAATTTGTGAAGAAGACAAGTCCTTATTTGCAACGGCGTTACTGAAAAAGTGTTTGAGTGGGAAAATGCCCAAACTGCACTCAATATATTTATTTGCCACTGCTCGAGAAATTGTTGACTCAGCAAACCCAAGCTCTTCAGCTATTTCTTGCATAGAAAAGGGTTTAAGTTCACCCCCAACAAAGAAACTCACTTGTTTTTCCACAATAATCAAGATGATTTTATACAGCGTTGATTTTCTCAAACTCAGTAAATTCACCAAGTCTTTGGCCTCTTTGATTTTCTCTTTGATGCCTTCGTTTTTTGTATTAAAAGGATCTCTGACCACAATATCAGGATAATACGCATGATTGATGCGGATATTAATATCTTCGCCCACTTCCACAAAAAAGTCGGGTATTACTTGCACGTTGGTATTGATATAATCAATAGCAGGTGGGTTGTTAAAATATTTGATGATATTTTTTGCATCCTCAAAACGGTGGTGCGCTGCATACTTATCTAAGTGCGCAATATCTTTAATGATACGTTTTAAAAAGTTGTATAACTCATCGTCTACGTCCATATCAAGTGCATCGAGTTGAAACAGAAACGACTCACTTAAATCTTTAGCACCAATGCCACTGGGTTCAAGTTGGCTGAATCGTTGTCGAATACTTTCGACATACTCTTTATAGACACTGCAGGTAATGGCAATTTGCTCAATATCACCTTCAAAATAACCGTGATCGTTGATATCGCATAGAATCTCCATGGCCACCTTTTGTGAATTAGGTGTGGGGAAAATAGGTGCGGCTATTTGTTCGCTGATTTTATCATTTAATGATGTTGAGTAAGTTGCCAATGATTCAATAAACTCACCACTAGCTCCACCTGAAGTGTAGTTGTTGTAAAACTCTTTTGGACGTTTGATCTCTAAAAAAGGGTTCTCGTAAGAGATATTTTTTAGGTGTTTCTCTAGGTCTTGCAAAGAAGTTTGTAGCATTGGAAGCCACAATTTAAGTGAAAGATTTAAGTTTTGCTTTTGCGCAACCGAGGTTGTAAGTTTTTGTGCCATAATTAAATTATGCCCAAATTCAATAGAATTTGAGCATGTCCATTGTATATTTTTTAGTACTTAATTCGTACAATACCGTTAGGTTTAACAATTTTCATTTGACATGAAAGTCGTGTTTTATCTGTACACGTTCCAGCGCAAGTCTCTTTGATGACTTTTTTCTCTTTTTCGTTGATTTCAGAAAGGAACTCCATCCCTTGTTCAATTTCAACTACACACGTACCACACTCACCATCTCTGCATCCAAATGGTAATGCAGAACCTGAAGCTTCTACTACGTCTTGAATTGTACTACCTGGTTGTACATTAATTGCTAAAAAATCGTTTACGATCTCTACTCTAGTTGTCATTTTCTTCTCCTTATTTTTTGGTTAGCTTATACGGTTTGACTAAAATATCACCTTTGATTAACATCATGGGTGCTACACGAACCTTTGGACTAATTGTGAATTGTTGGCATTGTTCAGCCTCTTGTGCACTGATTGCACCAAGTGAAACTAAAACATCCAGCTCTTCGTCTTCCATATAACTTGTAGGTTCTTCATCTGCAAGATTTTCAACATAGATTAAACATTGAGAATAATCGTTGTTATCTGCGTTAAAAGGGATAGGAACACTTTTCTCTTTTGCAAGTCGAACAATTGGTTCACCTGTTTTTGCAGTATAAACACCATCAGTATTGACATCAAAATGCATGAAAATAACTTTTGCCATCTTCTTCTCCTTTAGTTTTGGGTTGGGTTAAGCCGTAACTTTTGCCAAGCCATACGAAAAGATTCGATTGTAATCCTTTCGTTTGACTTGGCAAAATACCCTACTACTTTTTGTAGTTTTTCTCTCTGTGTTGTCTCATAAACTCAAGCTCTTCTTGGACTTCATCATGAAAGTCCTCCATCGCTTCAAGTTCATGTTCTCGGCATCCTACAATCTCTACAGGTACATTCTCTACACCAAAAAAGTGCACTTCATATACTCTGATGACTTGTAAGAACTCACCAATAGAGCGAATGTATCCCACAGAACCTTTTGGCATCATCAATGTACCAATCTTCTCATGAGGATAGGTACCATCATTGACAATGTCTTCAAGTAGTTTTACTTTTTGTCCCACTCCAAACTTTGGTTTCTCTTCGTCTTTTCCTGATCGTGTTGCTGTTACACTGTCATGAAGCAGTGTATTGGGATCGACGATATCTTTATGATTAACACCCACAACTTCCTCCTGTTGGACTAGGTGAACATGATGAACAACCGTTTAATTTACCCGTTTCATACATGTTCCACACGTCTGCTGCACTTGGAGCGTGTCCATTGACGTAATCACCATAAACTCTTAAAAGTGAAAATTTTAAAAACTCCATTACTTTGTCTTCGCCCTCAATGTTGGCTAAACCTTTTCGTATCAATGTTCCATACTCTTTCATCATATGAAACCGCTTCACATTAACCAATGCTTGGTCAAACTCAATATCAAAAAAATTAAAGTAGTCTTCTGCATCTGTTAATTCGTAAAAATCTTCCACTTTTGTACTCATCATCTATCCTTTTATAGACTGAGGTCCTTTTTAAGGACATCAATCCATTGTTCTATTCGTTCTTCGGTTTTATCCTCTTCATTGTGGTTATCAATAGGTAATCCACAAAATTGACCATCTTTTACAGCCAATGAAAATTCATAAGAGTAACCGTCTGTTGGCATAAAGCCAACCACATTTGCACCCGCTTTTTTAAAAGTGTCGTGCAGTTTTCCTAATGCTGAACAGAAGTGCTCACCATGTTTAACACTGTCACCTGCTCCAAAAAGAGCCACTGTTTTTCCTGAGAAATCAAACCCTTCGTCTTCAATCTCTAATTGAGGGTCAACCCATGAGTGATGAACATCCCCTTGACCCCAAGTGGAGCTACCAATAAACAAAATATCATACTCCATTAATTGCTCTTCAACATCATCAAAATCCTCTTCCATATTGATGATATCATCTTCCTCGATACTAAATGCGTCTGCTAAAGCTTCCGCAACAACCATAGAAGTACCCCCTGCAGTACCACAAAAAATTCCCATTTTTGCCATATCTTCTCTCCTTAGATCTCTTATAAATTTTTGTATTTTTCGTAAATATCACACGCTTTAGTTAAAAGCTTCTCACCCTCATCTTTGAGTTTATCTAACTCTCTAAAAGAGAAACGGTGAGCATCTTTAAACGATTTTGTACATAACACAATATTGCCGGTATAGACAACCACACGTCCAAAACCTTCGTGGCTCATCTCCATAACAACTGAACACATGACACCGGTGATTTTTTCAAACGCCAGTGCGACTGCTTGGTAGATGAGTCGAATGTCTTGGATTTGCATCTCGTCTATATCGGCAATAATGGGTATGTTTTTTAAATCCTCTTTGGATTTCACATATTTTTCAATGAGTAAATCTTCATCCGATTTATTTACCCAAGTACCAAATTGGTCTAGGGCTCTTATTTGCCCAATGAGTGTATCTACGTAGAGTTTTCTATGATCCATTACGCAGCCTTTTTTTCAATGATTTTTTTAATAAATGGTGGAGGATTGCTTCCTAACATTGTTTTAAGTTTTTCTAACTCTTCATCGATGGGAACAATCTCTTTGTATTTGATAGGAAAAATTCCTGAATTAATGATTTTCGCAGCAGCGACTGCACCAATGTTGGTAAAATATACAATATCAATATCTTTTAAAAGTTCCACGGTTTTATCCGTATCTTTTTCGGGAACCTTTAGGATTTCACATACTGTGATGTTATCTTTACTTACATCATACACAGCAAACTGTGTTGCACTACCAAAGTGAGAATCAATGTTCTGCATATCTGTTGTAGCAAACGCAATTTTTAATGCACCTTCTTGTGAACCGTTGGTTGTAATTTTAATGCTGCTCATTTTTTTATCCTAATGTGAGTTTCTAAAATCTTTATATGCAAAAGGTGTTCCACAAAAAAATCGTTTTTTATTTTCCAATGCAAATCAGGTATAAAATATTATTGGATGTTTGTAGAAATGTTTGACACTCTTCGTCAAAATAGGCCCCCACACCACTGCATTGTAAACCTAAGGCACTGCATTTAAGATAAATACTGTGAGCCAAATATGCAGATAAAATCGTACTTTTTGCATACGCACTCTTTTTTGAAGTGGTGAAAAAAAGTGTGGCAGCACTCTTTGCTCCCAAAGCTTGATAAAGTGCTAACTCTTGTGCTTTTTGTCTAAAATCCCCCTCTTTTAAGCACGATACATTTTTGTATAAACCCAAAGGCAACTCTTCTATATTGTTATTGATATAGAAAATTTCAATTCCCAATGATGTAGACAACTCAAAGAGTTCAGTGCAAATGGTTTTAAAATCATTGAATGAAAGTGACTCATTTTTAAAAGCACGACATGAACGTCGTGTATCAATGACTTGTTGATTGATGAGTGAACAAAGTGAAGGCAAAGCTAATGAAAAAGGGGCTTCTTTATTATAATGAGTAAAAAAATCATCTGCAAAAGGGTGCGGCAAGTAGTAATCACACGCTGGAACAAACGGCAACGCTTCTCTGAGTGGTTTGATATTGGCCTCTTGCCCTAAATCAATACTCAATGCTGCCACAAAATACTCTTTGTTCTGAAATCTAAAGAGGGCGTTTAATTTTTCTTTATCAAAGTTTGTGCTCAAAGTGGGGTGGATACCCGATAAGTTGCACGCCGTA
Organism: Candidatus Marinarcus aquaticus; assembly: GCF_004116335.1. Classification (NCBI taxonomy): domain Bacteria; kingdom Pseudomonadati; phylum Campylobacterota; class Epsilonproteobacteria; order Campylobacterales; family Arcobacteraceae; genus Candidatus Marinarcus; species Candidatus Marinarcus aquaticus. Next base: position 243,555 of record NZ_PDKN01000003.1, on the reverse strand, counting down.
TTGACAGCACCTATTTGATGACCACTGTCTAAAAGCAAGTATCGAATGGAACGATCTTCATATTTCCAAACGGTTCTAAAAGGCACACAACTGATTAAAAAGATAAATTGTTGGGCCGTTGTAAACTCTTCAAAGTAAACCTCTAAACCATCATTGCTTAACTCATGAATGAGGGTAAGAGCGTTTTGTAATGGTTCATAGTGGTAAACCCCCGAGAGCAGACCTTTGACTTTTCGTATTTGAATATAGATTTCACAAGGGTATAACCCTCCTGCACTTGGGGTGGTTCGAAGGTTAACGTGCTCTTTACCATACTGTTTTGTAAAGGTAGCTTGAGCGAAGTTTTTAATAAACGACAACGTTTCATACTCATCAAGGTTAAATCGTCTGTAAAAATGAGGGTAGATTTTTTGACTGCTTGGTTGAGTCGTGTAGTCTATAAATTGAGGTTCGCTGTAATATTTCTTAAGAGTGATATTGGTTTTTTCATGAAAAGTTTGCATGTTTTAATAATGCAACGATTTTGGGAGTTACTGCCAAATCAATCGCTTTAAATCCGTCTTGGTTTTCAAGTTGCGTTTGTGCACCGTGTTTTAAAAGAATTTGAACGAACTCCTCTTTCCCTGTACACGCACTGTACATTAAAACCGTTACGCCGCTTTGATTTTGTGAGTCAATGTCAATGCCCGCTTCAACCAAAGCATTAAAACATTTATACGAATCTCCAAAACAGGCATTCCATAAAGCCGTGTTCCCATCTTCATTTTTGATATTCAAATCCACACCCAAATGAATAAGCTCTTTTACAATCTCAATATTGCCTTCTCGTGCAGCTTGCATCAGTGCGGTATTTCCATACTCTCCTGAAGCATTGATATCACAAAGGTCGTAGTTATTGCGTTTGAACCACACTTGTGTTTTTATTCCAAATGGTTTCATGCACCCATCCAATTTTCGTGTGTATGCCCTTTTATTTTTTGATTGATAATCTCATCTAGGGCGTGTTGAAATGCAGATACATCAAAACTGTTTTCACCATTTTCTAAAATATCAATGTAGGTAATTTCACCCTCTTTATCGATAATAAATAGGGACTTTGCGATGAGTTGATTCTCCATATTGACTCCAAATTTATTGGCAAAGTCTTGAAAGTCAACGCAGATACAGGCCTCATCAAAATCAAACTCTCGCGTGATGGATTGTGCCTCTTTAAGGCTTGACGAGGTGATGACATAGGCTAATATTTTATGTGAGTATTTTTGTAAAATATCTTGTAACGCTTGGGTAAAACCACCTATGTGGGGTAACGTAATCATGACTTGAATTTTAGGTGCCATCATGCCAATGACCTTGGTTTCATTTGAGAGCATTTTTGCTCGCACTGCAGGAGCCTCTGATCCTACAGTACGCTCTTTTTTACTTAACGTATAGGTTCTGTTTTGGTAGCTGATTTGCATTACACAATTTCCTCATGTGTGATTTGACAGTTTTTATCAATAATAATCAGAGCTTTTTTCATACAGTGTTCATCAAAGGCAATTTTATAGGTTTGTGCAAATGTTTTAAAATCGGATGAAATCATAGATGCATCGAGTTGACACTCCTCAATCATGTTTTCAATCGCATCAAAAGAGCTGTTGGTGATGATAAAACACTCTGTTAAATCTTGCATCTCAAAAATAGTGTTGTGCAGTTCGTCATTAAATGTTGTGATATCGGGTATGGTCATAATGACTTGCACTTTCTCTTTGGGAATACCTATCAATCGACTTGATGCATTGAACATCTTTAGTGTGGTCATCGGTACTAAGGGTTGTTTTAAATTAATGCTCATGTTGTGCTCCATGGGTATGTTCTTGAATTAAGTTGGCCAATTCAAACAACAAATAAGTGCTTCCTTCATATAAAACATCATTTTTAAGTTGGTTTCCTACCCCTTCGTAATCAGGAAAGCCTCTTAACATCAACGCTTTTTTATGTTGTCTGCACAATCTTTCACCGTGAAAATTGCTGATTAAGACATCTGATTTTTGTAAAAAATGCTTTACATCTTCAAAATCACCGACAAGTAAATTTTCACACTCAACATTATCTAATACGTCGGTCTTATATGTGGTTACAATTGCTTTAATATTTGCTCCCGCTTCTACAATCGTAGATGCCACACTCAATGCTTGATCGGGTTCAAGCGCAATGACTACTTGGGCACTGCCAATGGCAAAGTGCGTATCGAGCATGGCATCTTGAAGACGTTTTCTCCATCGCACAATCGCTGGATGTGGCGTGGTGATGTTTTTTATTTCACACAAAGCTTTAAAGAGTTTGTCGCTGTTTTCAAGTCCCGATAAACAATCAAAATGAAGATGTTGCATCTGTTCATTTTTCTCTTTGAGTTTGTTGCCTGCTTTTTGTACGCTTCGCCCAATTGAGATAACGATTTGGGCATCTCCTAAGTTTTCAATCTCTTCAACCGAGATTCCTCCAGAACTGAGTGCTCCTTGTTTTAATCCCAAGTGACCATCCAATGATTCGCTTAAATCAGGCAGTGCTAAAACTTCATAACCAAAAAGTGAAATGGTCTCTTTGAGTTTTTCTACTTCGATGGGTTTTAAATTGACATTAGGGATGATGACTGCTTTATGTGAGTTGATGTTTGTACAATTTTGTACAAGTTGCTCAATAATGGCTTCAATACTTTTAGCAAAACCGCTCTCAATGGAACCTTCAAAGTCAGGAGTATTGACATAACAAATCTTTTGGATATCTTGAACAAGCATTGATGCACCCTTGATATCGTCCCCTTTAGTCTCGGTAAGTCCAGTCGTAAACAGTCCTACTAAATCGGGTTTTACTTTTTTTGTAATGTTTTTTATACTTTCACTAATAGAGTAATCTCCCCCGTCAATAACCGCAGTAATATCATTGACTGCGGTGGTTTGTACCGCAATGGGATCATTAAAATGGCGTGTAAAAAATACTTTAGAAAATGATGCGCACCCTTGTGCACCGTGCATGAGTGGCATACAGTTTTTAATACCTAAAAAACAGAGCATGGCCCCCATTGGTTGCGATAGTTTGATTGGATTTAATTGAAGTGGCTTTGTCATCATTACTTCCCTCTTCGAGTAAAATATATGACTTTATATACAAATTCCGTTCCACAGAGAAGTAAAGTAAGAAAGATTTTTAATAAAATTTAAGGTTAAGTTAAATTAAAGATAAAAGATATTAGTATCGCCCTTTTTTAAAGGATTGAGTTTGATACAAAAATATTTCAAAAAAGAGGAGTGGTTCTCGAATATAAGAGGCGATGTGTTATCTGGACTGGTCGTTGCCCTTGCCCTTATTCCTGAAGCCATTGCTTTTTCTATTATTGCTGGAGTTGACCCTAAAATAGGTCTGTATGCCTCTTTTTCAATGGCTGTAGTGATTGCCTTTATGGGTGGGCGACCCGGGATGATCAGTGCCGCAACAGGTGCGATGGCACTTTTGATGGTGACTTTGGTAAAAGAGCATGGTCTGCAATACTTGCTCGCAGCAACACTGCTTACGGGAGTATTGCAAATGATTGCTGGTTATTTTAAATTGGGTTCATTTATGAGTTTTGTTCCAAGAGCGGTTGTGGTAGGTTTTGTAAATGCATTGGCTATTTTGATTTTCTCTGCACAACTGCCTGAACTGACTAATGTCACATGGCATGTATATGCCTTAACGGCTTTTGGTTTGGCCATTATTTATCTGTTTCCATATGTGCCAAAGGTGGGTTCCCTTTTACCTTCCCCTTTAGTGACCATCATTGTCATTACTTTGATTACCGTTTTTATGGACATTGATGTACGAACCGTTGGAGACATGGGGCAACTACCTGATACATTGCCTGTATTCTTACTTCCAGATATTCCGTGGAATTTAGAGACCTTGATGATTGTGCTGCCTTACTCTATCTCACTCGCGATGGTAGGGCTTTTAGAGTCATTGATGACAGCGACGATTGTGGATGATTTAACCGATACAAAAAGTGATAAAAACCGAGAGTGTACAGGACAAGGGGTGGCAAACGTTGCCACTGGTTTCTTAGGTGGTATGGCGGGTTGTGCGATGATTGGACAATCGGTAATCAACGTAAAATCTGGAGGACGAACGCGTCTTTCTACCCTCATTGCGGGTTCATTTTTACTTATCATGGTGGTCTTTTTAAGTGATATTATCTCTGTTATTCCAATGGCCGCATTGGTGGCTGTGATGATCATGGTATCCATTGGTACCTTTGATTGGAGCTCTATTGTGAAACTCAAAACCTTGCCTATTTCAACCAATGTAGTCATGTTAGCAACCGTGGGTGTGGTTGTATGGACACACAACTTGGCGTTGGGTGTATTTGTAGGGATTCTTTTAGCCTCACTCTTTTTTGCCAACAAAATCTCACATTTTATGTACTGTACCACCCACTTTGAAGAGGCATCTAATACAAAAACCTATACAATAGTTGGACAAGTATTTTTTAACAGTGCTGACAAATTTGTAGAGTTTTTTGATTTTAAAGAGGTGGTTGACAAAGTTGTCATTGATTTAACACGAGCTCACTTTTGGGATATCTCTGCGGTGTATGCGTTGGACAAAGTGGTTATTAAATTCAGACGTGAAGGGTGCGATGTGGAACTGATTGGTCAAAATGAGGCGAGTAAAACAATCATTGACCGATTTGGTATTCATGATGACCCTAAAGAGATTGAAAAAGTCATGGGAGGTCACTGATGCAAGAGAGCAGAGTTTTAGTCTGTGTAGACGGGTCGAAGTATTCAAAGTCTGCGTGTGAATATGGAATATTCATCGCTCAATCCTTAGCGTTGCCGCTGGTACTTTTAAATGTGATAGAGCACTCTCATATCTCTAAAAAAGTGGACCTTTCTGGAAATATTGGTTTGGGTTCTAAAGACACACTTTTAAATGAGCTCTCTCTTGAAGAGGCCAAAGAGAGTAAAGCCATGATTGCCAAAGGACGAACCGTTTTACAAGAGCTCTCTGCTTATGCTGTAGAAAAAGGTGTGAGCAAAGTGCACACACTTCAACGGCATGGAACACTTGAAGAGACGCTAGAAGAGTTGGCCAATGAGACGCGTATTGCTATTATTGGTCTTAAAGGCGAAGATTCTCAAAATGAGGAACTCTCTATTGGAAAACATGTTGAGACCATCATTCGGATGCTCAATATTCCTATTTTATTAGTGAACAATGATTTTCAACCGATCAACTCTATTTTAATGGCATACGATGGTTCTGATTTTGCCAATAAAGCGATAGATGTAGCAGCTAAAAATCCTATTTTAAAAACAGCCACACGACACATTGTAAATGTGAATAAAGAGAGAGAGATCTCAAAGCGTCTTTTAAATGAAGCCAAAAATATTTTTGAGAAATCAAACATTCAAGTTCAAACGGTCTCTTTACAAGCTGAAGACAGTGTGAAAGCATTGTTGGAGTATGAAGAAACAAACAATTTAGATATTATTGCCATGGGAGCGTACAGTCATAACCGTTTACGCAGTGTTATTTTTGGAAGTTTTACATCCAAGATGTTACAACAATCAAAAAAACCTCTTTTACTGTTTCGGTAAAAGTTGAATGGTATAGTTCTCGTCGACCGTATAAGGAATCTGGTTGTTTTGAAGCAGTTCAGTGATATGAATAAGCTCTTCAACAATTAACGATTCTGCGTACGACTCTTTGGGAACAATTTTTTGAGAATCTTTGTTATATAAAAAGTGATTATAGGTCGATTTGATCAAATCATCTAAAATCTGAATGATGTTATTAAACTTGTGCATGTAGTTACAAATCATATTGTCATAGTTTTTAATTGTATGAGTGAGCTCTTTTAAATTCAAAGGTTTAAAGATACGTTTTCGTTTAAGAGTATGCATACAAAATTCACAACCTTGCAAAGCACTGCACTCTAAATTATTGCTCATCGTAATGATTCTTTGGTTAGGAGATGTCTGTGCAATAAACTGCAACAACTCTTTTCCTACTTCTTGTGTAAAATCAACCACCACAATGTGATACTCCTCATTGACGTACATTTCCTTGGCTTCGTTTAATACATTGGTTGCATCAAATGAGAACCCATCAAGTACGGTTTTTAGGATGTTAAGGTCATTGCAATCGTTTTGATTATAGTAGAAAAACAGTATTTTTTTCATCACCCTTCTTTTATGCAAGTTTTAAAAAGCGGGTGATTATATCACAAAAAAGTGAATATTCAAATAAAATAACTTTTTTTTGTGATTTTTGTACTCTGTTGTTTCTTTTATACTAAAAAGAGTGCATTAAAGCATTCTTCATGTGTTGATATTCCGCCATAAAATCACTGTAGGTTTTAATCAGGTGTTTACTGTATGTATCTGATGATTGGGTGTTTCCTTTTCGTGTTGCTGTTTCAATGGTATGGATAATGGAATCTAAATTTAAAACTTTTAAAGAGCTTGCTTGTCTCTTTGATAAGCTGTTTGTCTCTGTCGTATCACTCTTTTTTTCATTGATTTCAATGTCGTTTGCATTAAGCAACAAACCATTGATGACAATGGCGTCCATCTCTTTATTGTCAAGACTTTCTAAGTTCTCTTTTATGGCTAAAGCACTCCAAATGGCTACTTTGGGATCATTGATGGATTGAATCTTATTGTAAATGGCTTCATTGATGGTCTCATCTTTTAAGAAAGTGACCGTTTCAAGTTGTGCTTTAAAAGCGAGCAAATTATCGACTTCATTTTTTGAAAGTTCAGAAATGTTTTCTAAAGAGTCTTCCGTGATTTGTTTCAATACTTCATAATTCTCTTTAATCTCATCAAAAGCAAGGTGTCGCAATTGTGCAATAGAATAATTATTGTAATCGGTTTTTTCATCTTTTACCTCGGCAGGTTGATTGACTTCGTTGGTCTCTTTATTGGCACTGCTTTTGTTGGTTGAAGCATCCATATCTGACTTTTTAACATCATAAAGGCTGAATCTTTTGCCTGCAATAGTGATCTCTTCACCTGAGATATAAAAGCCATTGGAAAATCCTTCACCATCACCTTTAATGACACCATTAACCTCTATGAACTCTATTGCATCTTTGACCGATTGCACAATTTGTTTAAGGTCTGTCCCTTGTATGCTGTTGGCCATACCTTGAAAGAAACCATCTTCATCATTAAAATCCGTAGGAAGAGTCTCTTCATAATAGATTTGACTGTTATCTTCATATTTTGAGTAAATAGCACGATTAATCTCATCGTTTTCAAAATAATTGACTATTTTAAATTTATCATTGAAATTAAGCAAATCCATGAGTTCTGTGTTTTCAGGTGTTGTGACACCAAATTTTTTATCAAGCATTTCATCTGTGATTTTGTCTTTATTTAAAAAAGAAAAAGAGTTATCCATATATTTTAATTGGTCAATCGAACCTGCTCGTATCTCAAAGTCTTTGCTTGCAAGAAGCTTTTTTTGATGGTTTTGAAATGATTCTGAGTTGAATTGTTGTTTGGCTTCAAGCATTCGCATATCTAAAATACGTTGTATCTCATCATAGTTCTCTTTTACTTCATCATAAGAGAGTTCACTTAACTCTTTTGCACTGTATGTGGCATAGTCTCCTTCGACTTTTTGCGTAAAGGCAGTGTTTTTTAGTTCATTTTCTTCATAGACTTTAAATGTTTCACGAGTTGGAGAGTTGGCATTTTTTTTGGATAAACTGGAATAAATCTGATTCAGAGAGTTCGTACTTGTTGAGATGGTCATACTTTATCCTTTTTACTATAGTATAAAGTATAACTCTCCTTTTCTTAAGGTTAGATAATATAATTAGAAGGAAAAGTGTTGTTTTTGTAATTTATTCAAAAATAATTGGTGCAGAACCCCTGTTACAAAGAGCATACAAAAGAGTTATTTTGCCCAAGGTTCAGGGGTACCCACGACTTTAAAGACTTTGTTGTTGACACTGTTACAAACATCTTTGGCTAAATTGACCAATCCTGTATACGCTCCATAACTCACCTTTTTCTCTTGATTTACATCCACAAAAGCCACTTTTTTCTTAATGGCCGTATACAAACTTCGCCCTCCTGCAAGCAGAATGTCCACATTGTGTTCATCAATGAGTTTGGCTTGTTCGCTTCCTGGGTCAGTCATTAAAATATCCACATATTTTGCCGCTATCTCTTTATCTTCTAACGTCGCTTTTCGCACACTGGTTGCCACCACTTCAAGCCCAATATCTTGAAGTGCAGAAGCAATGGACCACGATTTGTTTCCACCGGTGTTTAAGATGGCTTTTTTCCCTTCAAGGATTTTTCTGTAGGGAATAAGTGCCTCTTCAAGTTTGGCCTCTTCTTGTGCAATCACCTCTTTGGCTTTTTGTATTAATTTTTCATCTCCAAAGGCATTCACAATACTTAAAATGGCATTGGTCGTATCTCTTTTACCATAAAATGAGACAGAGATATACGGGATTTGATACTGCTCTTGCATTTTTCTTGTTAATGAAATCAGTGACTTTGCACATACAATGACATTGAGTTTGGCTGTATGTGCCATTTGAATATCTTCCAATCGTCCATCTCCAGCAAGTGTGGAGACCACTTTGATACCAATCTTTTCTAATATAGGTGTGTATTGCCACATATCACCTGTGACGTTATACTCTCCAATTAAGTTAATGCCATAAGGGTGAATCTCTTTGGGTTCTTTGGTACCAATGACTTGGTGAAGAACAGACTCAGCTCCAAGTCGAGACCCTAAGTTTTTCCCACCCACAAATCCAGGAGAGTGAATGACTATAATAGGAATACCGTGTTGCTCTTGCATTCGTGCACACACGTTATCCATGTCATCTCCAATCATGGCAGTCACACAGGTCTCATAAACAAAAATACCTTTGGGGTTTTTATGTTCAACTAAATAGGTGATAGCATTTTCAAGTTTTTGGTTTCCACCAAAAATAATATCGTTGGTCGTAACATCGGTACAATATCCGGTGATGGTATTGTTTTCACCTTCAAATGAGGTCAATGTTGCACGTGTTTCCCATGATGCTCCAATACAAGTGGCAGGTGAATGTACCAAATGGACCACATCGGCATAAGGGAAAAGTGCAATTTGAGCCCCTTCAAAGGCACATCCACCACTTGTGGCCCCAGGTTTGGGTTTATCGCATGAAGATTTTTTGGTTTTATTATGTGAGCAGGCGCTCTCGTTTAATAATTCTCGTATGAGTTTTTTATTGACCATCATGAACTCTTTGTGTTGGTGTATATCACAAAGATATGCAAAAGCTATTCCTCTACTTTGAAGCGTGTGGAAAAGTAATCATAAAACAAGCGCCCATGTGAGTTTTGGATTGGTATTGAAACTTTTTATTTTCTACAGTGATGGTGCCTTGAAAATGTTTTGAGATGATTTGTTCAGACATATAAAGACCAATACCTGTACCTCTGGTTTGATGTTTGGTAGTAAAATAGGGTTCAAAAACCTTTTGTATATGCTCTTTTTTTATTCCTTGTGCATTGTCCCAAACATATAAGGTGTTGTACACTTCATCACAATGTGTCTGAAGTTGGATGATTTTTTCTTTTAAGTTTTTATTGTGTTCATTTTGGAACTGTTCTCGAGCATTGTTAATCAAATTAATGATCACTTGCATCAACTCATTTTCAATGCCATAAATATCAAATTCATGGATATCTTGAAGAATCTTAATATTATGATTGCACAGTTGGGAACCCACAATTTTCAAAGAGTCCTGCACGGCTTTCGTGACTGAAAAATACTTTTTGGCCACATTGGGATTATAGAAATTTCTAAAATCATCAATCGTTTGTGATAAATAATTGGCATTGACAATGATGCTTTCAATGCTCTGTTTTTCTAAAGAAACATCACATTGTCCCAACTCTTTTTGAAGTTTAATACCCGTTGCAGCAGTGGTAATGACACTTAAAGGTTGTCGCCATTGATGAGCAATATTGCTTAAAAGTTCACCCACGGTTGCCAGCTTTGATTGTTGAAATAAAATAAAATCATTTTTTCGGTTAAGTGCACTCTCTTTTCTCAGTTGCATTTTGTATGAAAGAATCACTTTTTTTAAATATTGCGTGACAAAAAAAGAGAAAATAAAAGCCAATACTACCGTGCTTATACCAAAAAAGATAAACTCATTTTCATACTGCTTATAAAAAGTAAAGTTGTTCCAATATAAAAAAAAGGCTGCTAAAGTGTAAAAAACAACAATGGCAGCCAATGGAGCATACTTTATAAGCAAAAGAAAATGGGACTCATTTTTTTTCATTTAAAAATTTTCCCAATTTTGTTCATCGTTTTGAGTGATCTCTTCGGCCTCTAAAATCACTTGTGGTTCATCGCTTAAAGCTTTTATTGCTGAAGTGATATCGATGTTCTCTTTCCCATTGAACTCTTTTTGATTGGCGTTATGCACCACCACATTAGAGATTTTTAGTGTATTGGTTGCAATATCTTTGGTTTTATTGGCAATATTGGCATTGAGTTGGGTTTGTTGATCCAATTCTGCAACGGCATCATTGATTTGTTCAATACCCAGTAACTGCTCTTTTGAGGTGCCCTCTACTCCTTTAATTAAATCCAAGGTTTTGACAATGTTTTCACTGAGATTATGGTAACCCAAAATCATATCGTTGGCAATATTTTTACCGTGATTGGCTTTATCTGTCGCATTTTGCACCAATGCTTTAATCTCTTTAGCAGCTTCGGCACTTCGTGCTGCAAGGTTACGCACTTCTTGTGCAACCACGGCAAACCCTTTTCCTGCTTCACCCGCAGTGGCTGCTTCAACTGCTGCGTTAAGTGACAGAATATTGGTTTGAAATGCAATTTGATCAATCACACTGATGGCTTCATTAATAGCCGTAACTTGTTCATTGATATCATCCATTGCAACGGTGGTTTCATTGGCAAGGTTCTCACCTTTGGTTGCGGATGTTTGTACATCATTGGCAAAGTTAGACATTTGAATGATGTTTTGCGTATTATTTGAAATGTTACTGGTAATCTCTTCTAAGGCGGCGGCGGTTTCTTCAAGTGATGCGGCCGCTTGATTGGATGAACTGCTTAATGACTCAACATTTTGGAGTAACTCATTGGCACTGTTTTGTAAAATCAGACCATTTTTCTTATTTTCAAGCAACATATCATTAATAATATCCGCCAATTGATTCAGTCCTTGTGATGTTTTCCCCGTTGGATTGGGAACACGATGTCTGAAATCCAATTGAGCAAAAATAGTCAACGCATCTTGGATTTTATTCATGTCTCCACAAATGTTTTCTGCCATGATGTCAAGCATTTGATTAAAGATGACTTTGAGTTCATGAAGGTTTTTGTTGTGAGTGTCTTGTTCAATTTTTTTATACAAGTACCCTGCTTTAACCTCTTCTACAATACTTTTAACATCTTCAATGAGTATGGCATCCTCTTTAATCGCTTTTTGTGTGGAGAGAATATTTTTATTCACTTCTTCGGCCATATGTGAAAACTCATCGTTGCCTTGGTCATTTAAAAGCGTGATGTCATTGGTTTTTTTATTCACATAATCGAAAAAAGCGATTAACCCTTCTTTAAATGAAGTTAATGATTTAACAATGTGTGTGGATAACATCAAAGTAAAAAGAATAAAAGATAGTAGAGCCAGTATGGTAACGGTGATTAATATATTGTCTAAACTTTTTTGTGCTTCATCTTTTAGAACAATGGCACTTTCATTGATTTTATTGAGTGTTTTTTCGGAAGCAACACCAATGACTACCATTTTTTTAATCATAGAAGTAATGGTGTCGTTTTCACTGAGGACACCATTTTGTACACTCTTTATCTTTAATGGTGCAAAATCATTAAAATATTGAAGGTATGTTGTCAAATTACGTAACAGCTCATCACATAAATCTCGATTTTCTTGAACCGTTAATCCCTGTTTAAAGCGTTCAATCTTTGAAAGTATCGCATTAAATTTTTGATTTACAGAGGTTGCTTTTTGTTCACTTGGTGAGCGTAAGAATTGGTAGATTTCAATACGACCATCTTGAATTTGTTGTATGAACAAATTAGTTTGAACGGCTGCTTCGCTTCGTGTGGCACTGAGTGAACTGTAGTGCACATACGTAAAAGCACACAGTGACATGATCACCACGAAAATTAATGGAAAAAGGGAAAGTTTCTTTTTCATTGAGAGAGAATTCAACATTATAGACTCCTTTATAGTTGAATGTATATACAACAATTTTATGTCAATCTTGTGTCAATTTGGTGTCAAGAAAAGAAAGAGAATATTCTATTAATTATAGAGGATAAGGATATGCTACGAACTTTAAATAAATAGAATATAGTGCTATGAACTCGACATTTATAACCTATAGATAATTACTCTATAGGTAATTGTCATTAAATTGTAACTCATATAATATTAACTGAAACTTAACCTATAGGATACTAACCATGTTTACTTCAAATATTGATGAAGAAGAGATTCAGAAAATGTATAAAATCATTTCCTGTAATGTAAAAAAATATCGACTAAAAAAGAAGATGAGCCAGCTAGAATTGGCACTTACAATAGGACAACGTGGTAATGCTTTTTTTAATTATGCAGAAAACAATACGAACAATAAACACTTTAATTTTGAACATTTGTATAAAATTGCAAAAGCGTTGCAAATCTCTTTTACTGATTTATTTGAAGGCATAGAGTAGCTTCTTTTTTTATTTTTTATGTACAAGTAGTGTATTTTTCTAATGGAACACTTTTTGCATAAATTTCTTTATATAAAAGCATAAAGGATAAAAAATGATTGCAATACCATTGGATACACAAGAGTCAACAGTGATTTCACAACTGTATGGAAACGCACCGTTTTTTGCATTATTGGACATGCAAAGTGGAGAGTTCACAGTTGTTAAAAACGGAGGTTTAGGTGATGGTGAAGATACCGCAAACTTTGTGATTGATACAGGTGTGAATGGAACCATTTTTTATCATATGGGAGAAGGGTTGTATAAACGACTCAATGCCAAAGATGTGAAAGTGTACAGTTGTTCAAAAGTAGAAGTGACTTTAGAAGAGGTCTACCGAGGGTTGTTAGAAGACAATTTTAAAGCAGTGACTGACAGCAATGTAAAAACATTGTTAGACCCAGGCAGCTGTACGTGTGAGAAAAATAAATAAGGAGTTCATATGTCCGTTATGATTACCCAAGAGTGTATCAACTGTGATGCCTGTGTGGAAGAGTGTCCAGCTACAGCTATTGTCAGTGCTGATGATTCTCCTTTAGACGACCCAGAGTATACCTATGTGAAACCTGAAAAGTGTATTGAGTGTGTGGATTGTTCTGTGCCAAAATGTTTTGACGTGTGTCCAACGCCAGGTGCCATTGTATGGGATATGCCATTTACTGAAGCGTTTGATGACTACTATGTCAATGGTCACGAAGAGGGACTGTATAAATTACGTGTTCACAAGAAAAAAGGTCTATTTTCGCCTGCCAATCAACCTCGACCATTCAGAGAAGTCATTACGCAAGAGCAACGTGATGCACATGCGCCATTGGATTTTTAGGATATAAAGATGCAAAAAGAGTTAGAGTATTACCTCTCTTTAGAGTATCCGTATGAATGTTATGCGGGTGAGAATGAAGTGGGTGATGCGTATTTGGTGGAGTTTACTGATTTTGATATTAAAGCTGCCAGCGAAGATTATGATGAGGCCGTAGAGTTGGCACATGAATATTTAGCGAAACATATTAAAGAGCAACTTGAACAAAATAAAGCATTACCTAATCCAGGTGAAGGAGTTCGTTTCATGAGACACAGAGAAGCATTGAATGCGTATAAACAAAAAGATTTTATCACAGCTAAAAATATTTGGGAAACAGAAGCTGGTCTAAAAAATGACCAAGCCATGACCAATTTGGGTTTGATGTATTTAAAAGGGGAAGGGGTCGAAAAAGATTTCAATCAAGCAAAAGATTGGTTTGAAAAAGCGAGTTCTTATGACAACGACTCTGCTAATTTTAACCTTGCTTTGATGTACCAATCAAAAATTGGTGTACAAGAGGATATTGCTAAAGCCAAAGAGTATTTCAGACGAGCCATTGCTAAAGATCATACCCAGGCAGCATTTCGACTTGCTTTGATTCTTCTTCAAGACAGAAACAATGAAGAGGATGTAAAAGAGGGATTTTATTGCATGCTAAAAGCGGCAAAAGGGGGTCATGCGATGGCTTCTATTCAACTGTCTGGACTTGACCGAGAGTTGGTTGAAGTGTGTGAACTCAATCAAGCCTTTCGCGCAAAAAGTTATGAGGATCAATTAAGTGCCATCAATGATGCGCTTGACAGATTCATTCGACCCATGCTTATAAAAGATGGAGGAAACATTTTATTGATTGATTACATCAACGAACCAGAAATCGAGATTCGTTTGGCATATCAAGGTGCCTGTGCAGGGTGCTCTATGGCAAGTACGGGTACATATGAGATGATTAAAAATACCTTGGAACAAGTCATTGATTCACGATTTAGGTTATACATACTATGAAAATTGCATTCGCTTCACAAGACAATATTCATGTTAATCAACACTTTGGTTGGTGTAAAGAGTTCTATATCTATGAAATCAAAGGCAGTGAGTTCAGCTTTATAAAAAGCGTGGATTCGTCGATTGAGATTGAAGATGAAATTGAAAAACTCACTTACAAAATTGAGTGTTGTGAAGAGTGCGATATTTTATACGTACAACAAATTGGTCCCAAAGCTTCTCGAATGGTGCAAGCATCTGGGATTTTCCCCATGCAAGCGAGCAAAGAGGGTGAAACAATTGAAGACGTACTCAAGCAGTTTATAAAAATGAAAGATAATCCACCCATTTGGATGAGAAGGTTACTTGTCAATGAACAATAGCAGTGAAGAACTTATTGAATTGGCCAAAGATGTCTACTTTATTGGAGTGTTTGACCCTGAGATTCGCACCTTTGATATCATCATGAAAACAGCCAATGGAAGTTCATATAATGCGTATTTAATTAAAACAAATGAGGGTGTCATTATTGTAGATACCGTGAAACTGGAATTTCAAGATGAGTTTTTCAAAAAAGTAGAAGCGCTTTGCAGTTATGATGAGATTAAATATGTGGTTTCTCACCACTTAGAACCCGACCACGCAGGTGCGATTCCTGAGTTAATCAAGCGAGCACCACAAGCAAAAGTATTGATTTCTCCCCAAGCCACAGCGATGTTAAAATCACTCACACAAAGTGAAACAATCGATTTTGAAACCGTGTGGACCAATAAAAGCATCACCTTGGGCAATAAGACTTTGAAGTTTTTAACCACGCCTTACTTACACTGGCCAGAGACCATGAGCTCTTATTTGGTTGAAGATAAAATTCTCTTTTCGGGCGATGTGTTTGGAAGCCATTACTGTGATAAACGTCTTTTTGAAGATGTGGTGGGAGACTTTTCTTATGCCTTTAAATACTACTATGACCATATCATGCGACCTTTTAAATCGTATGTGTTAAATGCGTTGAAGTTATATGAAAAGTTTGAGATTAAAACCATCGCAACCCTGCATGGACCCATTTTAAATCAAAATCCACAAAAATACATCGATTTGTATCGACAATACAGTCAAAACAAACGCGATGAAGAGACAAAAGTGTTATCAATTTTTTATCTGACCAGTTATAAAAACACTCGAAACATGGCAGAAGCGATTTATGAAGGGTGTGAACGCATGGAAGGCATTGTTGCCAATGTGTATGATTTGGCTTCTTTGGATGAACAAAACATGATTCAACTTTTAGATGAGAGTGATGGGATTTTAGTGGGCACACCTACTATTAACGGGGATGCACCCAAACCAGTGTGGGATCTGCTTTCATGTATGATGTACTTAGAAAAACGGGGAAAAGTGGCGCAAGCGTTTGGCTCTTATGGGTGGAGTGGAGAAGCGATTGATATGATCATTGATAGAATGAAGTTTCTCAATTTCAAAGTGCCTCCCATGGAACTTCTGAAAATCAAACTCATACCCACACAAGAAGAGTTACAACAATGTAAATCTTTTGGGGTAGAATTTTGTGAGATTTTAAAAGGTAAGATGATTGAAATGACTATGAATTAATGAGCGATGAGTATAAAACAGTTTACTTTGACTAAAACTAAAACACCACAAACTCGCTGTACTCATCGCTGATTAATTTTACGTTAATTCACAAAATTGTGAAGATTTATAGACCACATCTTTAAGTTCATTCAACTTTTGAATGATTTGCTCTTGGTAATGCGCATCCAAACTGTATCGGCTCTCAATAAAATCATAGATGTTATCAATGTTTGAATTGATCTCTTTGATAAGCTCTGCTTTGATTTTTTCCTGTATATCCATTGTATATCCTTATATTGTATACAAAAGCGTATGCATTTTTTATTCCCATTTCGTGTAGGGAACACTATGTGCATTACTTATAGCAGAAAGTAAAAAAGGAGTTACTATGAGTTGTTCATGTACATCAAGTAGCACACAAGAGAATATACAACAAGAAGTTATGGATAAGATTAATAACCATCCATGTTATAGCGAGGGAGCTCACCAACACTATGCACGAATTCACGTTGCCGTTGCCCCTGCATGTAATATCCAATGTAATTATTGTAATAGAAAATTTGACTGTTCCAATGAGAGTCGACCGGGGGTTACTTCGTCAAAATTACAACCCATTGAAGCGGTTAAAAAAGTGCTGTATGTGGGCGGTGAAATCCAACAACTATCTGTTGTAGGAATTGCTGGTCCAGGAGATGCTTTAGCCAACCCTAAAAAGACATTTGAAACATTTAAAATGCTTCAAGAAAAAGCACCTGATTTAAAACTGTGTTTATCAACCAATGGTTTGAGACTTCCAGAGTTCATTGACGAAATTGAAAAATATAATGTTGATCATGTCACTGTTACAATCAATACCGTGGACCCTACAGGTGAAGTGGGTGCACAAATCTATCCTTGGATACACTGGAACCATAAGAAAGTCTTTGGGGCCGAAGGTGCTAAAATCTTGCTTGAACAACAACTCAAAGGGATTCAAATGCTCACTGAAAGAGGAATCTTAGTCAAAGCAAACTCTGTATTGATTCCAGGCGTCAATGAAGCAGATTTACCTAATGTAGCGAAGAAACTTAAAGAGATGAACGTATTTTTACACAACATTATGCCACTGTTATCTAAACCAGAATTTGGAACATATTACGGTTTAAATGGACAAAGAAGTGCCTCTGACCAAGAGGTAATGGCAGCACAAGAAGCCTGTGGTATGGATATGAAATTAATGTCTCACTGTAGACAGTGTCGAGCCGATGCGGTAGGACTTATCGGTGAAGACCGAGGTGATGAGTTTACAAAAGAGGCGTTTGTAGATATGTCATGGGATGAGCTTGAAAGTAAATATGACATCAAAGCCAGAGAGCAAAAACACCAAGTCATCGAGAACTGGCGGGCTGCACTGGAAGTTGCAAACGAAAAAGTAAAAATTGAACAAGCATCCAAAGAGCAATTAAGCTCAAACGGTGAGACAAAATTGATTGCGGTTACCAGTGCGGGTGAAGGGACTGTGAATTTACACTTTGGTAATGCCACGGAGTTCCTAATCTATGAAGCGGGAGATAAAGCCATCAAGTTTGTAATGCACCGAAAAGTAGAGAATGCTTACTGTAAAGGACCAGAAGATTGTGATGGTTCCTACCCTATTGAAGAGATTAAAGAGACACTTAAAGATTGTGATATTTTATTAACTGAGAAAATTGGTGGATGTCCAATGGATGAGTTAAAAGAGATTAATCTGATTTGTGATGATTCGTACGCATTTAAACCAATTGAGAAATCAGTTCACGATGCCGCGAAGAAATACTTCTTTGAAAAAGAGAATGAGTTAGGATAATCCTGACCATGAAACCAAATCCTACGGTTTTACTGCTTAAAGGAAATGGACCTATCAGCATCAACAACGAGTTGTTGGAACTCTATCCTGCAACGACGTGTCACGGTGCCATAGGCTTTCCTTTAAAAAGCCTTCGTGCAGACAATGTCTGTATTGTAAACGATTTAGAGCACTTTTGGGTAGTTGAAAAAGAGATTTTAGACAAGCCTATTTGTTTCGTTTACGCTTATGAGCCTTTGAGTGAAGAGGACTTACAGAAGATACATACACCCAGTTTACGCTACATCTGATAGCGGAACACTTTTTGCATATACTTAGTATATATTTTAGAAAGGTCACGTCATGTTTCTGATCAATGACACAACGCTACGAGATGGCGAACAAGCGCCTTATGTAGCTTTTAATACTCAAGAGAAACTTGAAATCGCACAGCTGTTATATGAAGCGGGTGCTCACGAACTAGAAGTGGGAATCCCTGCCATGGGTAAAAAAGAGCAAGAGGATTTAAAAGAGATTTTAAACCTAAACTTGCCCATACAAATCATGAGCTGGAACCGAGCAACATTGACAGATTTAGAAGCTTCACTGAAGTGTGGGCTCAAAGCCGTTGACCTCTCTATCCCTGTTTCAGATATTTTAATCGATGTAAAATTTAAAGGGGACAAAACACGTCTTCTTAATCAGCTTGAACAAACCGTAACGCAAGCTAAAAAAGAGAACCTTTTTGTCTGTATTGGTGGAGAAGACTCTTCACGAGCAGATTTAGGGTTTTTAAAAGAGGTGATGACCCTAGGTAAAGAATTGGGTGCCAATCGTTTCCGATATTGTGATACCGTTGGGATTTTAACGCCACATAAAACCTATGAAAACATCAAAGCTTTAAGCAGTGAAAATCTCTTGGACATTGAGATGCATACGCACAACGACTTTGGTATGGCTACAGCCAATGCCATTGCTGGTTTTGAAGCGGGTGCAACAAGTGCCAACACCACTGTGATTGGTTTGGGTGAGAGAGCAGGAAATGCTTCCTTTGAACAAGTGTTGATGACCATTAACCGTTTGATGAATCAAAGCAGTGATATCAACATCAAAGCACTCAAAGCCTTAATACGAAAAGTGAGTCGAGCGTCAAACCGACGTTTAGATACGAGTTTGCCCATTATTGGTAAAAACATCTTTGCTCACGAGTCGGGTATTCATGTGAATGGTATGATGAAATCAAAATCATCGTATGAGCCATTTACACCTAAAGAGGTGGGACTTAAAAGAGACTTTCCTATTGGAAAACACTCAGGAAGTTCAACTTTAATGTACCACTTAGAGAGTTTGGGAATTACCCCTAATAAAGAGGTAGTACAACAACTGCTTCCAAAAGTTCGAGATATTGTGACCAACCGAAAAAAAGTGTTGAATGCAGTGGAATTGAAAGAGTTATACTTATGTTCATTGGGTATTTAAGAAAAGATTACGAAGATGCGTTAGAGTCTCTTTCTAAGAGCAACACCTTACTGGACATTGATTTGTTGAAACACACGTATCATGCCTATCCTGAGTACTGCTTTGCGGCGTATGAAGGTGGTGAGATTGTGGGTGTTATCAGTGGGTACCGTTTTGAGAAGTCTATTTTTGTTAATGTCTTTGAGGTCAATGAGAGTTATGAGGACATTTATGAAAGGTTGCTTCGACTCTTTATTACTAACTGCAACGGTTTGGATGTGGTACTTTTGATTGAGACAAAACGGTATCAGAAGCTTAAAGGGTTTGATTTTAAAACGCACAGTGATTTTGTACGATTTATGTACTCAGGGGAAGCTGTGGCATTTAACTTTTCAAATACCCATGCCAAACAAGTGGCGGCTTCAAACTATGATGAAGTCTCTAAAGAGATTGATAAATCGGTTTTTTCTGAGGACAGACACGAGTACATTGGAAAAGATTTGGTCTTCTCTAATTCGTTGAAGTTAGGGACACAAAGTGGGTTTTTACACTCATATGTGGTGAACAAAAAGTACATCAAAATCTCACCTTGGCTGATGAAAAATGAAGCCTTTTTAGATGCAGAGAAGCTGCTTCGAGCAGTTTTGTATTATCGTGGGCTTAAAAAGATTTATGCCTATGCTCCAATGGTTAAAGAGATCATTGATTTGTACGACAGTTATAAATTTAAAAAAGAGGAGAGTTTTAAATTGGTCTATTTAAACAATATGCCCGAGATAAAACTTGAAAATCTCTACGCCATTTAATTTAAACAAAGGAGAAAAAAATGTCATTAACCGAAGAACAAAAAGAGAAGAAAAAAGAGTTAGCAAAATACAAACGAAAAGTTGTTGAACTTGCAGGTGAAGTGCACGACATTGTTGAAGATACCATTTGGACAGATTATAACAGACTGCCTGAACTCAGTGAACAGATTAATGTCGCGATGAAAGACGTGAACGACTTTTTAGACGCGCACCCATATTTACAAAAATAGCGAATGTACATGGAAGAGTTAAAAAATAAACAGATTTGCGAATGTGGTGAAAAGAGTATTCAAGACGCCATTGAGATATTTCAAAATACCACTCTTCCATATAAAAAAGCAAAAAAATTGGTCACAGGTTGTAATAAAACTTGTTGCAGACGTGCTTTGATGGCGCTGTATAATATGGTGGACTTTGGGGCAATTGATTATGAAGAGATTGCTTTTTTAATTGATGAAACCAACAACAGGTAAAGGATGAGTATGCAAGAACAGTACGAACATTTTGCTAAATGGGTCATATCGCAAGGATTGCAAGACACCGTCTCAATCCATCCTGATGATGTTAAGATTATGACGCATTTGGATTTAACGCGTAAGAAATTGACAGAACTGCCTGAGAGTATTGCCTGTTTAGAGAACTTGCATGTCTTGAAACTTTCAAATAACCGTTTAACAAAACTGCCTGAAAGTATTGGCAAACTCAAACATTTGCGAAACTTACAGTGTGAAAACAATCTTATTGAAGTGTTGCCCAAAAGCATTGGAAAACTTTCCAAATTGATGATTTTGAATTTGAGTGTGAATAAGTTGACCTCTTTGCCTGAAGAGTTTTATGAATTAAGAAACTTGACCCGTTTGACGATGGCTGCAAATCATTTAAGTGAACTCTCTACAAAGTTAGAGAACCTCTCAAAGTTGCTCTTTTTATCACTGGATACCAATGAGTTTGAGATGTTGCCCGATGCCTTTTCAAGCATGAAATCGTTGTATTATTTGAATCTGTCGTTTAACCACCTCAAAAGTTTGCCCAAGTCCATTTCAAACATTGAAGAGCTGGAGACGCTACTTTTAGAGGGAAATGAACTCAAAGACCTGCCGTCACTGGAGTCCCATGATATGTTGATGAAACTTGATTTAAGCGATAACTCATTGAGTTCATTGGATTTTGATGTGAGTGCGTTAGAAGACTTAAAGATTTTGATTTTGGATAACAACTTTTTGACGTTTTTGCCCGATGAAGTTTGTAATTTAGAGCAATTAAGTTATTTGAGTGTGAGTTCAAACAGTTTGATTAAACTGCCTGAAAACATTGGAAATCTCAAACATCTGCACGAGTTGGATATTGAAGACAACAATATCAAACGCTTCCCTGACTCCATTTGTGAGTTAAGCGAACTTAAAAATCTCTATATGGATCAAAACAATGGTTTAAAAAAGCCAGAGTGTTTGGACGTAGAGTTTTGTGATCTTGATTAAGGAGGTGATTTATGAGAGATTTAGCGTTGATGGAAAAAGATGTATTGGAGCTGTTGCAACAACATGCCAATGATGACTACGCCAAAAATGAGTTGGCACCTTTGATTGCAAAAACCTCTTTAGAGATGGGACACCTCTACTCTGATTTAGGCTTTGAGAGTCGTGAATACATGGGTCAATTCATGAAACAACACTTTACGAGTTTGGCCAATATCAAACCCGATGATGTACGTTGGAAGAAATATTTGTACGACTGCATTGGAAAAACAGCACCTGCCTGTGCCACCTGTGGTGATATCAGCAACTGTTTTCACTGTACTTTGGCTTCATAAAAACTTAAAAAAATCAACTCTTTTATAAAGACCTTTTTTATTTAAGGCGTTTTTATTATTATATACCTACACTATAGACCCTCCTTAATAATTTTAAGGAGTTAAAATGAATACAATTAAAAAAAGATTTAGTGAATCAAAAAGCGAATTTATAACAATCGCATTATTAGAGTTAGCGATTATTGCTGGCTCAATTATATTAGTTTTAAGGTAAATATATGAAAAGTTCAATGCAGTGCGACGTCAGCGACGTCGCGTATCAGAGTTTAGTTTTTATTAATCAAAGACAAGGAGGGTCTATTTTGTCTTGAAATGGTGAAGTATGTCATCATTTTTAGAGTATATTTTATACACTGCCCCTTTATAAGTGAACTCTAAGTAGTTTGCATGCAGCCACAGACGGTGACTCTTAGTCACTTCTTGGCGTTTTTCTTCTGAAAGCGTTTTATTCAAATACCCTTCGGCATACTCATCTTCCACCCCATAAATAGGATCTCCCAAAATACGATGCCCCACAGAGTACAGATGCACTCTGATTTGATGTTGTCGACCTGTTATGGGTATGGCTTCTACTAACGTAAGATTTTTCTCTTTATTATATTGTATGGGTTTGATGATGGTTAAAGACTCTTTGCCCTCTTCACCTGCTTTCATACGCACCCCAATTCGTTTACCTTCACGCTCTAAAGAAGAATCAATATGAAGCTCTTGCGTGATTTCTCCTTGGACAATGGCCAAATAGGATTTGTTGTATTTTTTTTCTTCAAACATCGTTTTAAGTGTTTTGACACTTTTTAAATTTCGTCCTACTAAAACAAGCCCAGAAGTCTCTGCATCAATACGATGAATCAAGTTGGCTTTTTGTCCAAAATGGAACCTCACTTCATCTAAAAGTGAATAAGGTGTCTTTTTTGAAATGGGGTGAACCATTAAATTGGTGGGTTTATCAAACAGGGCAAACTCTTCAAAAGTAAGCAGGGGTTTAAGCCCTTGTGTATGCCCCTCAAACTCGGCGACATATAGGTGCTCTTCGGTGATAATTTCAGACATCATATAAGAGTTCATGTCCTCTTTAAATATTCGACCTCGATTGATTAACCTTTGCGCTGTTTTGGGCTCTAGATCGAGGTTTTGCATTAAAAATATTTGAATTTTTTTATCTTTTTGTGTTGCATACTTTTTTAAAACAAAGGGCAATAGTATTTCCTAAATTTATTTCAAATTTGGCCAAAAGTTAAACAAAATCTTTGGCTAATTAAGTTACCATATCATACTAAAAAATATTAAAAATATCGATAAAAATGGGATAAGGGACGAGATAGATGGTAGAACGGTACGCAAGAGAAGAGATGAGCTCAAAATGGACTCAACATGCACGTTATGCAGCATGGCTTGAGGTAGAAAAAGCAGCAGTTAAAGCTTGGAATAAACTGGGATTGATTCCCGATGATGATTGTGAAAAGATCGTTAAAAATGCAACGTTCTCAGTCGAAAGAATTGAAGAGATTGAAGCGGTTACGAAGCATGACTTAATCGCATTTAACACAAGTGTAAGTGAGAGTTTAGGTGATGAATCACGATGGTTCCACTACGGAATGACCTCTTCAGATGCAGTTGACACAGGCGTTGCACTTCAAATGAGAGACTCTTTGGAGATTATCATTGATGATGTTAAGATGTTAATGGAATCAATCAAAAAAAGAGCACAAGAGCACAAATTGACTTTGATGGTGGGACGAAGCCACGGTATTCACGGGGAGCCTATCACATTTGGTCTGACACTTGCAGTATGGTATGACGAAGTAGCACGACACCTTAAAAACCTTGAAGAGACCATGGATGTTATTTGCGTGGGACAAATCTCAGGAGCAATGGGGAACTTTGCACATGCACCTTTAGAGCTTGAAGAGTACGCCATGGCAGAATTGGGACTGAAACCAGAGCCGTGTTCAAACCAAGTCGTGCACAGAGACCGATATGCAAGGTTAGCTACAGCTTTGGCGCTGCTTGCTTCTTCTGTTGAGAAGTTTGCGGTACAAGTAAGACACCTTCAAAGAACGGAAGTATACGAAGCAGAAGAGTATTTTGCAAAAGGGCAAAAAGGTTCTTCTGCAATGCCTCACAAACGAAATCCTATTCTTACAGAAAATATCACGGGTCTGGCACGAATGATCCGAGCGTATGCAACTCCAGCAATGGAAAATGTGGCACTGTGGCATGAAAGAGACATCTCACATAGTTCTACTGAGAGATTTTGGCTTCCTGATGCATTTATTACTACGGATTTCATGCTTCACAGAATGAACAACGTGATAGCAAACCTGACAGTTATGCCAGAGAACATGATGAAAAATCTGAACTTAACAGGAGGATTGGTATTTTCACAACGAGTATTATTGGAACTTCCAAAAGCGGGTGTAAGTCGAGAAGATGCGTACAAAATTGTTCAAAGAAACGCAATGAAAGTTTGGGAAGGCTTACAACAAGGTAAACCAACCACAAACGAAAAAGGTGAGTCTTTATATTTACAATACCTATTAGGTGATGATGAGTTACGAAGTAAACTCTCTGAGGAGCAAATCCGAGAGTGCTTTAACTACGAATACTATACAAAAAATGTAGACGCAATTTTCAATAGAGTTTTTAAATAAATAATAAATAGATAATAAAATATTGTAAAGTGGGTATAAGAACATGGCAATTATGATTCAAAAACGAAACGGACGAAAAGAGGTTTTAGATATTACCAAAATCCAAAAGATGACAGTCGCTGCAACGATGGATTTAGACGGAGTATCTCAAAGTGAACTCGAACTGGATGCACAAATCAAATTCATTGATGGAATGAGCAGTGCGGATATTCAAGATGCGTTAATTAAAACAGCAGTTGAAAAAATTGATATAGATGTTCCTAACTGGACATTTGTAGCAGCACGACTCTTTGTGTTTGACTTATACCACAAAGTAGGACGATGCACGGGTGGTATTAAAGGTGAAGCCTATTGCCACTTAAAAGAGTATATTCAAACGGCACAAGATGCAGGACGAATGATTCCAGGATTGGAACAAGGGTATGATTTAGAAGATTTAAATAACCACATTGACCCAACACGAGACTTTCAGTTTAACTATTTGGGAATTAAAACACTTTACGATCGATATTTAATCAAAGATAAAAAAGCACAACCCATTGAGCTGCCACAACATATGTTTATGGGTATTGCAATGTTCTTAGCACAAAATGAAAAGAACAAACAGATGCGAGCCAAAGAGTTCTACGACGTGGTATCGAAGTTTGAGGTGATGTTAGCTACACCAACGCTTTCAAATGCACGAACCAACCGACACCAGTTAAGTTCTTGTTATATTGGTAGTTCTCCTGATAACATCGAAGGTATCTTTGATGGGTATAAAGAGATGGCACTGTTGTCTAAATATGGTGGTGGTATTGGTTGGGACTGGAACCAAATCAGAAGCCTTGGTGGGGTGATTGATGACCATAAAAGTGCAGCGGGTGGTACGGTACCATTTCTTAAAATCACCAACGATATCGCCATTGCTGTTGACCAATTGGGGACACGAAAAGGGGCCATTGCTGTCTATTTAGAGCCTTGGCACATGGACGTGGTTGACTTTGTTGACTTGAAGAAAAACTCAGGGGAAGAGCGACGAAGAGCGCACGACTTGTTCCCTGCATTGTGGATTCCTGATATTTTCATGCAACGAGTCATGGAAGATGGTATTTGGACACTTTTTGACCCATACGAAGTAAGAGACTTGTCAGAACTTCACGGAGAAGCGTTTGAAAAACGATTCTTAGAGTATGAACAAGATGAAAACATCACCAAAGAGCGCATCAAAGCCAAAGATTTATGGAAAAAAATCTTAACCTCATATTTTGAAGTGGGAAGCCCATTTTTATGCTTTAAAGATAACGCCAACCGAGCGAACCCAAATGCACACTCAGGACACATCCGAAGTTCAAACCTGTGTACAGAGATTTTCCAAAACACCAATCCAAACTACTACAAAATACAGTTTGAATTTGAAGATGGAAGCATCGCAACGTATGATGAACACGAGATGATTACAGTAGACTCGGGGATTACTAAAAAAGCAAACAAAGTAACCGCACTTGACTCTATTGGTGGTAAACAAATTTTTATCGTAGAAAAAGAGCGAACCGATGGCGACACGGCTGTGTGTAACTTGGCCTCCATTAACTTAAGTAAAATCAACACCGATGAAGACATCCGAAGAGTGGTACCTACTGCCATTCGAATGTTGGACAACGTCATTGACTTAAACTTCTATCCTTTACGAAAAGTAAAAGCAACCAATTTAAAAACACGAGCGATTGGTCTTGGTGTTATGGGTGAGTCACAAATGGTGGCAGAACACCAACTGGTTTGGGGAAGCAATGACCACCTTAAAAAGATTGATGCCATCATGGAAGCGGTTTCGTATAACGCCATTGAATCAAGCTCAAACTTAGCACTTGAAAAAGGGAAATACCCTACATTTGATGGTTCAAACTGGTCTAAAGGAATTATGCCACACGACCATGCACCACAAGCTGCCAACGCGATTGTAGATAAAGACCTGTTTGATTCAGGCTATAATTGGGATGAGTTACGAGCAAAAGTTCAAAAAGATGGTATGAGAAATGGATACTTAATGGCGATTGCCCCAACGAGTTCAATCTCTATTTTAGTAGGAACAACACAAGCCATTGAGCCTGTGTATAAAAGAAAATGGTTTGAGGAGAACCTCTCAGGACTCATTCCTGTGGTTGTCCCTAACCTTAGCCCTGATACGTGGGCATCATACACACCTGCGTATGAAGTGGATCAACTCGATATCATCAAAGCAGCCGCAGTTAGACAAAAATGGATTGACCAAGGGCAAAGTACCAATATCTTTATGAGTTTGGACAAAGCAAGTGGTCGATACTTACATGAAATCTATACATTAGCATGGAAACTTGGGTTAAAATCGACCTATTACCTACGAAGTCAATCTCCAGAAGCTGCCAATGACGTAGAAGACAGAAGTTTAGAGTGTGCAGGTTGTCAATAAGAAAGAGCATTTAAAATAATAGAATATTAGGATAGAGACACATGGATAGAAAAACGATATATAACCCCGATTCAAAAGAGAACTTAAACCAAAGAAGAATCTTTGGAGGAAACCCAGATGGTATGATTAACTTTACGCGACTTAAATATGAGTGGGCGTTAAAGTTATGGGATACAATGGAAGCCAATACATGGTTCCCTAAAGAGGTTCAAATGACAGGGGATGCAAAAGATTACAAATATCTTACGCCTGCAGAAAAACGAATGTATGACTTGGTATTAAGCCAGTTGATTTTTATGGATTCACTCCAAACCAACAACTTAATGGACAATATCAATCCTTACATCACTGCTCCTGAAGTCAATGCGTGCCTTTCTCGACAATCGTATGAAGAAGCAAACCACTCTAAGTCGTATGCCGTTATGGTGGAGTCTATTTCAGATAATACCGATGAAATTTATGATAAATGGAAAAGCGATGTAAAACTGCGAGAAAAAAACAACTACATTGCTGAGGTGTATAGAAATCTAGCAGGAAATGTGGATGACAGAAAAGTCGTGTTAGCGATGTTTGCCAACCAAATCTTAGAAGGATTATACTTCTACGCTGGCTTTGCAGCGATGTATGCGTTAGGAAAATCAGGCAAAATGTTGGGTACGTCTCAAATGATTCGATTTATCCAACGAGATGAAGTAACACACCTTTTATTGTTTCAAAACATGATTAACTCTACACGAAAAGAGCGACCAGAGTTGTTCACACCTGAGTTAAAAGAGACCGTTATTGGGATGATGAGAAAAGCGGTTGACTTAGAGGCCTCTTGGGGTGCATACATCACACAAGGGCAAATCCTAGGGTTCACCGATGCTATCATTCGACAATATATTGAGTACCTAGCAGACCGACGATTAGAAGCTGTGGGGTATGAGCCAATTTATGGAGTGAAACACCCTATTCCTTGGGTTGATGGGTATGCAAGTTTTAATGACCAGAGAACGAATTTCTTTGAGGGGAACGTCGTCAACTACTCTAAGGGTTCAATCGACTTCGACGACTTCTAAAAAGAGATTTTCTACACTCTCTTTTTGCCAATCTCAGCGTTGGCATTTTAAATTTATTGAGTCACTTACTTCAAGTAAGCTCCTCAATAAATTCTCACACCGCCTTGACCTTAACAAAAATAGACTGCATTAAATCTCTTTTAGGAGTATCTATGTATAGTGATAAGTTTAAACAAACAATAATTAGAGAATGGAAAGAACTAGGTTTTACACATTTTAGAGAAACAATATGGACATCAGTATTACAACAAGTACACTTAGTAAGAATTCGACGTTTTTTTAAAGAAAATGATATTAAAAATGTAGATATATCAATAGTAATACCATCAAAAAATGAAACACCAAATTTAAAATGGACAAACTATTATGAAACATCTGGACAATGTATAAGTACATTAAGAGAATGTTTTATTCCTGCAAATAGCAATAATATAAAGCTTACTTTTTGTTATAAGAGTGAAGAGGAAGAAAAAGAAAATGAGATACAAACATTAAATGTTGTAAATACGCTTAGGTTGGTATTTGGCGTTACTATTGCAAGAAAATTACTTTTTATAAGACATTACTCAACTGATAATAACGAACCAATCATGCATTCAGATAAAGCTTTTTCCTCTAGTTTTGATATTCAAGAACTAAATATGTTCAACAATCCAGATATTGAAGGTTTAAAAGTATTGAAAATTCCAGAAGAAGCTAATGTTTTATTAGAAAGTGCATTTACTCAAACATTCCCAAGAGAACGTTTTATTCTATTGTGGATAGCTTTTGAAGTAATAATAAACGTATTTTATAAAAATGAAAATAATGGGAAAAAACGTGAGAAATATTTTAAAAATGAAATAAAATCAGATATTATAAATGAAGAAGTTAAACGTCTATTTTCAGTGAGATGTGAAATGTTCAAAGAAGGGAAAGTAAAATCAGATAAGGAAATAGAATCTGCAGGGTGGTCTCTTTATTCCGCTATTCAACTTTGTATTATGGGTGATTGTATGCAAAGAGATGCATTTATAAAGGGTTATGAAAATACTATATCTAATAAGAAGATAAAAAACTAATTTTTAAACTTTCTTTATTTTTAATTTTCCCTGATATACAATGTATATTATGGAAATTGGAAACAGCCCTTTTTACTGTCCGTATGACTTTTCATACGACCCTACCGCTCGTACAAATGCGCAACAACATTCTTCAGCCAGCAACCAAGGTGTGCAGCTCGCTATTCGTGGTCTTGAAAAAAACGGATCTCCAATGAAACTAACATTGGAAGTAAAAATCCCACTGAACTTACTGCATGATAAAAAAACATAAGGATGTAAATTTTTTGTAAAAAAAATGAATTAATTGAAAATAGTCTTGTAGATTTAAAAAAAAAGAGTAAACTTTAAACTGATATTACGCAATTTAAATCAATCAGTTGTGAGTCGCTTAACAGTTTTTTTAACAGATAAAAGGATGGAAGATGGCCGAATTATCGAGTATGGAACAGATTAAATTTTATGCGTTGTGCATCTCGACCTATACAGCAGGTGCAATGTTGTCGTATGTTCTTACGACGGCTTAAATTAAGAGGTCGTTAAGAACGGCCTTCTCTCTTTGTATTCTTTTTTGTAATTAAATTGTTTCCCTTTTGAAACTAAAATGCAACCGCCTCTTTTTATAATTTTATTATATCAAAAGAAAGGATTTGCGATGACACTGACTGACCACATCAAGTTTTACGCATTGTGTATCGGGGTATACACAGTTGGTTCTTTAATCTCTTATTCGCTTGTAATATATTAAAGGTCGTCTTTCGACCTTTTGGCAGTTACAGCGAAAAAACTCTCTTTAAATAGTGATTTTTTTTAAATTCGCTGAAATTATCACTTAATTTATACTTTCACTTAATTTTATTTATTATATAATGGTTAATTAAATTATTTTTAAGCCGATTTAAAAAATTATTAAAAAAGAAGAAGAATGAGTTTATCGACTAAAATTACATTATTAATTCTATTACTGCTTGCCCTAATGGCAACGTGTGTGTATACTCATATCGACGACTTTGAACCTAAAACGGCAACACCTTTAACTTTAAATGAAGAGATGATTGTTCCAACTGAAGAAAATGAAGTCAATTTGGAAGAACAAACCATCAAAGAAAAAAGCGATAATATTGAACAACTTGAAGAGAGTGATGAGCAAAAAGTTGAAGAAAAAATAGAAAAAACACCTGTCACAGAAGTGCAAAAAGAAGAAGAAACAACACCGCCTCTCAAAGTCACTGCTGAAGTGCAAATACCTAAACAAGAACCTGTTAAAGCTGAGGTAAAAGAAGAAGTGCCTCAAACCAATAAAGCCGTACAAGATGAAATCAATTCAATTATTGAACAAAGTGGTATCATTTTTAAACGAATGAGCTATAATGTAACGCCAAAAAGTATGGAAACCATTGAAGCTGTTGGCGTGATACTTAAAAAGTATCCATTGCTTCATTTTGAAGTAGCAGGACACACAGATGCAAAAGGGGATGAAAGCTTCAACCAATTTGTCTCTGAACAACGTGCACAAAGTGTGATGAAGATATTGATTGATTTGGGTGTTGAACCTGAGCGTTTAACCGCAAAAGGGTATGGTGAAACCATGCCAATTGTACCCAATGATCCACAAGGATACTCTTTGGTGAACCGCAGAGTTGAAATAAATATAGTAGAGGAATAGATTGTGATTGAGATTGCTTCAAAAATTATTTTATGTTTGGTTATCGCATCCGCTTTAGGATTTCTGATTGGATTTTTAATAGGACGAGCATCAAGGCAACAACCTCAAAAAACATGCACCTATAAAGCGTCTCATGACTTTAAAGTACACGGTAATATCTACAATCGACCAATTATCTTAAGTAAACCTCGACCAACAGGTAAAGATGACTTGCTCTTAATTGAAGGCATTGATGAAAAAACCGAAGAGGCCCTTAACCAGTTGGGTATTTTCCACTTTGATCAGTTGGCAAAATGGAGCAAAAAGAATTGTCAGTGGGTCAATGAGTACCTTGAACTTGAAGGACGTATTTTAGAAGAGAAATGGGTCGAACAAGCTCAAGAAATCGTTAAGAAAAAATAATCAGCTCTCAATGAGTTGTTTGACCTTTTTTAACTCATTGATAATGACTTTAATATCTTTTGAATATCGCATTGCACGTGAACTGTCGTAGTTAAATCCTGCATTATAACTGGCCCATATTTTAAACCAATTATCTCCATGAATACCTTTCCAGTAGACCAACTCTGCAATGGCATTGCTGGTGGCAAACTTAAAATCATTGATCAACATCATCGCTAATCTGTTACGATTAAAGGTGGAGTTTTTAACTTGGTGTCGTCTGATAACAGTATTGATATTGGCTTGGTATAATCCATAATCAAAACTGTCCACATTGACTTTATATCGTCCTAGTGAGGACTCTTTGACCGCAATGGCCATCAGTGAATATGAAAGATCATACTGCTGTCCGTATCGTTTTATTTGCTTCAGTAGTTTAATGTCATCGTTGGTTAAGTCACTCGCTTTAAAATCAGCTGCAAATAGGTTGAGTGACAATAATAACATAATTGATAGTATTGTTTTCAATAAAATTCCTTAAAAATTTTGGGCGGAATTTTACTATAAAAAACTAGTATTGTCAAATACTTTGCTATAAAAACATAGTATTAATGTGATTTTTAGGATAATTAATTATAATAACCTATCGTTATTTTGGGAAGAGTGAGTGGATAAAAAAGAGTTTAAAAAAATTATAAAAACAGCAGGATTTCCTTCTCAAGGAAAATTTGCAGAGCTCATAGGAATTAAAGCAAACACATTTACAACCTATAAAAAAATACCTGACCACGTAGCACGAATTGCAAAGCTTTCACTGTTGGCACGTGATAATGGCGTAAGCATGGAAGAGATACAAGCCCACCTTCAACTGGAGTGTCAAGACAATGTCTCTTGTCCTGATTCTTTTGAGAAAGAAGAGTGCTCAAGTTACCCTAAAACTCAAGCATAAAAAAGGCTAAACCCTTTCGTTTAAAAGCTGAGTTACACAGCTCTCTATCATATCAAATACTTTGTCAAACCCTTCAAAACCATCAAAGAAGTATGGATCAGGAACATCTTCACCGTTGTAACCAAAATCTCCCAGTTTCAATGGATTTTTACACCCCAATGCTTTTAAATTAGCCACATTGCTGTCATCTAACCCAACAACCACATCAAACGCACTGAAGTCCTCTTTTGTAACTTGTCGTGCTTTATATGAAGAGATATCTAACCCTCGTTGATGTGCCACTTTAATTGAGTTTTCACATGGGGCCTCCCCGATATGCCAATCCCCTGTTCCCGCACTTTCAATAAATAAACCCAGATTATTCTTCCGTGCATACTCTTTGGCAACTGCTTCAGCCAAAGGGGAACGACAAATATTTCCTAAACAGACAAATATGATGCTTTTCATACGTTAATTCCTACAAACAATTTTTCTCTCATCTTTTGAAGCGCTTCTAAGTTCGCTTCATGCATGATACACTCACTGGTATCATCTCTGAAGGTTTCACCAAAAGGAGTCACTATCCCAGAGCCTTTGGCACACTCTTCATTGGCACTGTCACTGGCAATGACAAAACATTGGTTGGCAATGGCCAAGGCTTTATACAGCGTCTCAAAGTTATCTTTTCTTTGTGCACCCCATAATGCAGGTACCAAGATGATATCGGCACCTTTGAGTTGTTGCCATAACTCAATAAAACGCAGTTCAAAACAGATAAGCACTCCGATTTTTAAACCATTGAACTCAAAGAGTTTTACAGCATCGGTTTTCCCTGCTTTAAAGTAGTCATCTTCATTATTGACTGTAAAGAGTTGCGCTTTGTGTTGGGTATGGATGATTTCCCCTTTATCAAAGAGAAAAAAGGTGTTAAAGAAGTCATTGCCCTCTTTGGTGGTCATGGTCAGACTAATCGTTTTATCCAAGCTTTGTTTTTTTAAAGATTCTGTGGCTTGTGTGGTAAAATCAGCTGCGCTTTGAAGGTCATTGTAGGCATATCCTGTGAGGCAAAGCTCACTGGAGAGTACCAAAGATTTCTTTGGTACTTCTTGTATAATTCTTTCTAAGTTCTTAAGATTATCTTGAAAGTTATCACTGGTTTTAATTTGCAGTGTTGCTAAGTTCATCTTGTGCACTTTGAATAAGGTCATTCAGTTGTGTTTCATACAGTTTCGCCAACTCTTGTGAAGTGGATTCAAAACGAGTAACCAACACAGGCGTAGTATTACTTGCTCGAACCAATCCCCAACCGTTTTCAAAAATAACTCGAACTCCATCCACATCAATGATGTCCAGAATTTTTGGGAAATCACTTGGTGGTGTTTGCAGTTTCTCTTTGATTTTATCCATGAGTGCAAACTTCTCCTCTTCCGTGGTGTGTACTTTAATCTCTTCTGTGGAGAATACTTGAGGTAGGTTATCAATCTCTTTATCAATGTCCATACCATTTTGAATGAGTTCTAAAAGTCTGAATGTGGCATACACAGCATCGTCGTATCCAAAATATCGGTCATTAAAGAAGATGTGTCCTGAAACTTCTGCTGCCATATCGGCATTGAGCTCTTTGAGTTTGACTTTTAAATTACTGTGACCGGTTTTATACATCACAGCCGTTCCTGCTTCATTGATTTTATCGTACATGATTTGGGTACATTTTACTTCCCCAATAATCACAGGGTTGTTCATGGTTTTTGCAAACAATAGTGCCATGATGTCCCCTTTTACATTGTTTCTCTTGGTTAAAAAGGCAATTCTGTCTGCATCCCCATCATATGCAAAAGCGTACTCGTACTCCCCTTTGAGTGCTTCCATGACATCTTTTAGGTTTTTCTCTTCACTTGGGTCGGGATGGTGGTTTGGGAAAGTTCCATCAGGTGTGGTATAAAGTGCATCGTAGTTAAGCTCTAATTGGTCTAAAATAGCTGTAAGTACAGTATCAGCAACCCCATTTCCACAATCGATGATAAACTTTTCTTTCATTCCTTTTAAGTGATCAAACTCTTTGACCATGTAATTGATGTAGGCTGTTTTAACATCAATCTCTTCGTATGCTTCATTATCTTCAATGCTCAATGCAGTGTTTTGAATGATCTCATCGCCCATGCTGTAGATGTCTTCTCCAAAGAAAGGGTTGTTCTCGATGGTGATTTTAAATCCATTGTATTCGCTTGGGTTGTGACTGCCTGTAATCATCACAGAAGCATTGGGTCGTTTTCCATAGTACTTTTGAAATGAAGCAAAGTAGTTTACACCCGTTGCAACCATGCCCATACCAAGTACTTGGCACCCTGCTTTGTTGAAACCAGAAGTTAAATAACCAAAGAGTTCAGGAGAGTGTGTTCGTGCATCGAAACCAACAACTACAACAGGATTTTTTTCTTTTGAACGTTGGATGGTTTGTTGCCCTAAATGGTATCCTATGAGTTTTACACTTTGTTCATTGAGTTCATCTCCAACGATGCCTCGAATATCATACTCTCTGAAAATTGATTTTTTTATCACTTCGTGCCCTTATTGCTTTAAATTGCATGATTATACCAATAACATTATGATAAAATAGTTATATGGAACGTAAAGAAATGAAAATACTTTTAGTGGAAGACGATGAAATTGCACGTGAAAATGCAGTGGAGTATCTGAACACACTTTTTAACACTGTTTTTGAAGCCAAAGATGGTTTAGAAGCATTGAAGCTCTATAATCAAGAGCATCCAGATATTATTATCAGTGATATTCAAATGCCCAAATTTAATGGCTTGGAGTTCATTGAACAAATCCGAAAAAAAGACAGAACCACTCAAATAATCATCACCTCAGCATTCAGTACCAAAGAGTATTTGCTTCGAGCTGTGGAACTGCAGTTGGTGAAATATTTAATCAAACCTGTCAGTGAAGAAGCACTCAATGATGCCATACAACACTGTTTTGAAAACAGACTTTCACAACAAAGCAATATTGTACCACTTAAAGAGGGGTATACTTTTGATACCTATAATCAAACCCTCTTTTGCCATCAAGAGCAAATCAAACTGCGTACTAAAGAGATTCTACTCTTGGACTTATTGCTTAAAAATGCCCAACGTTTTGTTACTTACAGTGAGATAGAACAAGTGGTTTGGCAAGAAGAGAGCATGAGCAAAGATGCTCTTAAAACGCTCATACGGGATATTAAAGCAAAATTGCCTAAAGAGTCCATTGTCAATCTTTCAGGAACAGGGTATAAAATCAATGTATGATATGAATGTCGTACTTTTTTATGGAGCTACTTTTGGTATTGTGGCAATGACTATTTTATACACCTTTATACGTTATGTCTACTCCAAAGAGTGGATCTATTTGATTTACTCCATCATGCAAATTTTTTCACTGCTGTTTATTGTGGCGTACAGTCAACTCTTCTTTCAAAATCTTTTTATAGAGGATGTCTCGATTACTTTTGCTTCGTTGTTTGCGTTTGCATTTGCCATAGGTTTTTATCAAGGAGAGTTTATTCCCAAAATAGAGAACCAAAAAGAGCTTTTTATCTATACGGTGATTTTAATTGCCCTACTTTTAACGGCATTTTATCACTATATGTTGTTTGAATATTTGCCGTATACGGTGATTTATTTTGTACTGTTTGTTTCGGTGGCCTTTAACTTTAAACAAGAGATTAAGCCCACACTGATTTATGTCTTGGGCTGGTCACTGTTTTGCCTCTTTTTATACTTCACTGATTTTAAACAAAGTTATGTGCAAGAGGGATTTTTAGATATTGTACTGGTCGCTTTTGCGATTGAAGCGGTGTTGTTTACGTTGAGTATTGCGTATACGTATCGTGCACTGCATTTTGAAAACCAACAGTATCAAGCCCGATTGGTTCATCAAACCAGATTGGCTCAAAGTGGGCAGATGATAGGGAATATTACCCACCAATGGCGACAACCTCTGAATAATATTTCCTATATTTTAATCAATCTTAAAAAGGCATTTTCTCAAAACAGACTCACGCAAGCGTATTGGGAGAAAAAAGTGCAACAAGTGCAGGATCAATTAAATTTTATGTCCACCACCATTGATGACTTTAATGCCTTTTATACCCCCAATAAAGAAAAAGAGAGTTTTTTTGTGCATACAGTGATACAACAAGCTTTGCGTATCGTTGATTCAGAGTTTAAGCAAAAAGGGATTGAAACACAAATAAGTGTGCAAAATACATCCATAAAGATTGTAGGAGCATCCAATGAATTGGCACAAGTACTGGTCATACTTTTAAGCAATGCTAAAGATGCGTTGATGGATGTTGAACACCCTAAAGTTGTTATACGACTTAAAAGTAGCCCTTCAGAAGTTTTCATAGAAGTAGAGGACAATGGAAGCGGTATTAAACAATTTGATAAGATTTTTCAACCTTACTTCAGCACCAAAGAAGAGGGGCTTGGAATTGGCTTAAGTATGGTGAAAACAATCGTTGAAGAGAGTTTTCAAGGAAAAGTGAATGCTTCAAACAGTGCCCAAGGTGCACTGTTTTGTTTGAAGTTTGAAAAGGCTATTTAATCAATGAATCTCGTGGATAGATAAAGGCCACTTTTTTATTAAGTACCACTTTTTGTGGCTCTTGTTGTGCAAACACCGATACATTCAGTGTCAATGGGGTATCTTTACTGTTAGAGTAGGACATGGGTTTGGTTGTTTCAATGGTCACTACTTTTTTCACTCGTTGGTTGGGTTGTAGCGTAAATGGTTTGAAGCGTTTGGCTTCAAAGAACTCATTTTTGACATGGATATCATACGTATAGGCTCTGTCTTGTGTGTTTTGAATGGTAAAGACGTAGTTATTTCGTACAAGTTTATCCTCTATTTTATACAAATTGGTCGTACGGTTCACATTCACAAGCAGATACTCTTTTTGTGCACTGAAAAAGAGAATAAATCCAATACACGCTGCAATACTTACTGCATACATGATGTTTCGAACAGAGAAGTGATTGGTTGGTTTGTTGTGTACCATTTGGTTACTGCTGCTCCATTGTATCAATGAGCTTTTCCCCTCTTTTGCCATAACACCAGTACATGCATCGGCACACTCTAAACAGTTGATACACTCAACTTGTAAACCCTTTTTAATATCAATATGCGTGGGGCAGATTTTTACACATGCATCGCATGAAGTGCACTCTGTGGCACCTCTTTTTTCATCATAAATCACATGCACGGTGTTGTCATCATACAGTACGGATTGTACTCGTGAATAGGGACAGAAATAGACACAAAAATCCTCTTTGGTTAAGACGACAGTGTAAAAAAGAAAAACAGCCACTGTGATGGTAAAAAGAATTAAAAAAAGGTGTTCCATTGGATTTTGTAAATAAACAAAAAAGTCTTCAGGGGGCACAAAATACCACATAAAGTTACTGGCAATAAACAGAAGAAGCAAAAAGAACAATCCCATGGCTAAAAGTTTTTTTGCTTGGTTTCCGTACGACTCGTAATCAATCTCTTTTTGTTTGTTTTTAATGCGTCGAAGTTTAAAGAGTTTGCTCTCCACAAGATCTCTAAAAAGAACTCTAAAGATGGTTTGAGGACAGGCCCATCCACACCAAATACGTCCACCCATAGTGGTGGATAAAAAGATACCAATAAAAAGTATGATCAGCAAAAATGGCATCAAATAAAGCTCTTGAATCGCAAAAGCAAAACCTAAAAAGTGAAATTGCATCTTATCAAATGAAAGAAGCAACATATGGTTACCATTGATGGTGATAAAAGGCAATACCATACAAAACAGTGTGATGGCTGTATAAGTAAGGTATCGTTTTTTTGTGTAGGTCATGACGACTCCTTAAATGTTTTAAGCAGTCTAAATAAAAATGGTGGGCAAAAAGTAGTATGCCCTACTTTTTTTCTAAATTGAGTAAAAAAGCTTTTTTCTCAACACCGCTTGCGTATCCACCCATTTCAGAGTTTTCTCGTATGACACGGTGACAAGGCACAATAATAGCAATCATGTTTTGGGCATTGGCATTGGCAACTGCACGATGAGCAGTTGGGTGTTGCATTTTTTGAGCTTGCTGTTTGTACGAGATGGTTGAGCCATAAGGAATTTCAAGCAGTGCTCTCCATGCTCGAACTTGAAAAGAGGTGCCCACCAATTGTAAAGGAATATCAAAACATTCTCTTTTATGTTCAAAATATTCGTTTAACTCTTTTTGCAGTCGTTCAAACAACGCATTATTTGAAGGAATCACGGTGGCATTAAACATCTGCTTAATGTGTTCGAGTTTGGCATCAATGTGATATTTGTCCAAAAAACAAAGCATGCACAAGCCTTTTTGTGTGCTCGCTGCAAACATTTCACCTAAAGGTGTATGAATGGTTGTGGTATGAACAATGTTTTGTTGTATGCCTTTATGCGCACGCATTATTCATCACTGTACGTACAGACATTAAATGCTTCAACCAAACCATTTTCATCTATACACTCTTTTTGAAAAAAAGTCGTGATGTATTCTTTGGCACAATGCGCTTCAAAATCCTCTTTACTGGCCCAAATTTCATTAAAAACAATTGGGAAAGATTCTCCTTGTGCATTGGGGTGTGAAATGTGTTTGGTCACAAGATATTGAATACAACCATCTTCTCTTTGTGTTTGTGGTTCTAAAGCTTGCAATGTTCTAAAAAGCTCATTAAACTTTCCCTTTTTGGGTTTAAAGCTGGCAATACAGTAAATTTTTTTTGACACTTCTATCCTTTACAGTTTTAATGCAGCTATTTTAACAATAAAAAGTCACTAAATTTCATAAAATCAGTGAAAATGGGGTAAAATATCTTTATGAAACAGATCTTTTTTATATTGCTTTTAATCAGTTCATTGTTGAGTAAAGAGTTGATTTTACCTGTGGAAGAGAGTCCTAAAGTGGACATTAAAAAGGCACTTTTAGGTAAAAAACTCTTCTTTGATACACGTTTGAGTCAAGATAATTCTATCTCTTGTGCTTCTTGTCATGATCTTTCAAAAGGGGGAGATGATAATCGTCAATTCTCATTGGGCATTCATGACCAAATAGGGGAACTCAATGCACCTACGGTATTTAACTCCAAATATAATTTTGTGCAGTTTTGGGATGGACGAGCCAGAAACTTAAAAGAGCAAGCCATACAACCCATCCATAACCCAATTGAGATGGGTTCTTCCATGCCTGAAGTGGTTAAAAAACTCTCCCAAGATGAGAAGTATCAAAAACTCTTTTTGGAAGTGTATGCTGGTCCCATCACTCAAGAACATATCCTTGATGCCATTGTGGAGTTTGAAAATGCTTTGATTACACCTAATGCCCCATTTGATCTCTATTTAAAAGGCGATAAAACAGCGTTAACCCAAGAGGAGAAAGAGGGCTTTGAACTCTTTAAATCGTTTGGGTGTATCTCTTGTCATAATGGGCGAAATTTAGGAGGCAACCTTTTTCAAAAAGTGGGCGTGATTAAACCGGTGGAGCAGTATAAAGATAAATATCTGGGTCGATACAACGTGACACAAAAAGAGGAAGACAAATACTACTATAAAGTGCCTACTTTAAGAAACGTCGAAAAAACAGCTCCCTATTTACACAGTGGCAGTTATACAACTTTAAAAGAGACAGTATCGTTTATGATGAACCATCAATTAGGTATTCAACCCGATGATGAGACGTTGTCAAAAATTGAAGCATTCTTAAAAACCTTAACGGGTAATCGACCTCAAATATTGGAGATGGATTGAAACGTTCTTTGGTCATTTCACTGCTTTTTTCTCTTCTTATTGGGATGTTGATTTATAACACCAACAATGCCAATAAAAAGATTGAAAACTTCTTTTTACTGCATAAGAAGATTTCGCGTATTATCTCATTGAACAAAAACTTCGATATTTTTGTCTCTTCTAAAATCAACTACAACAACTTTGATTATATACAAAACAATATTGAACAAGTTCGAAAGGATATCATTTATATTCAAAACAGTGAGTTGTTTAAACAAATCAACAATGATGTGATACAACAAAGTTTTGAAGATATTGCAGTGAGCATGGAGAAAAAGATTGACATACTCAATCGTATTGTTTCAAGAAGTGCAGTGTTGAATAACTCTTATCGATATATTCAAAAACTCAATAAAGAGATTCACAATAAAGAGGTGCTTTCAATTTACAGTGATATCCTCTCTTTGGAGTATAACCCTGAGATTGATATTCAAAAATTGACGTTACATGTACAAAATTTACAAACATCCAATCAAAATGAGGTGATTTTTAAAGCCCATGCCAATATTATTTTAGGTTATTATAACAATTTTACAACGCTTAAAGAGGAGACCAGTCGACAAAATCTCTCTGAAAAACTGAATAGTTTTGAAGGATTATTTACTAAATATGTCAACAATATCATGCATCAACTCAAAGGGGTGATTTGGTTGCTTATTTCTATGCTTTTTTTAGCACTGCTGGCTTTTTTATATTACACCTATTTGATGTTGAAAAAACAGTTGGAGTTAAATCGATTTAAAAAAGCAGTACAAAGCAGTGATAACATTGTGGTCATCACGGATAGAAACCACCATATTAAGTATGTCAATGAAGCGTTTGAGAGAGTGACGGGTTATACCAAAGAGGAGGTTTTGGGTAAAAAACCCTCTATTTTGAAATCGCACCAAAAATCGGATCTTTTTTATGATAACTTGCACAAAACCATTGAACAAGGTTCAACATGGAAAGGGGAGTTTATCAATCGCAGCAAAAATGGTCAAATCACATATGAGAAGGCTTCAATTACCCCTATTTTAAATGAAAAAGGAGAGATTGAGGAGTTTTTAGCCATTAAGTTGGATGTGACCAAAGAGAAAGAGACACAACGCTTGTTAAAAGAGAAAGAGGAACTGCTCTCTGAACAATCCAAAATGTTTGCCATGAGAGAGATGTTGGACAGTATCGCCCACCAATGGAGACAACCACTTTCGACCATTTCAACTGCTGCCAGTGGTATTAAACTCAATAAAGAGTTCAACACGTTAAGTGATGAAAAGTTCAATGAACTCACCGATGTGATTGTAGAAAATACAGCAAGTTTATCTAAAACCATTGATGGATTTAAAAACTATTTTAATACTAAAAATGAAAAAACCATCTTTTATTTGCATGACAGTGTGCAAAAAGTGTTGGATTTACTCAGTTATAAGTTGGACAATCAACACGTTGAAGTGGTACGAAAAATTGATGAGAGTTTAAAACTGGAAGGTTTAGAGAACGAACTGATTGAATCTTTTATGAATATCATTAAAAACACGCAAGAGGCTTTTGAAGAGAATAAAATTGAACAAAAATATATCTTTATTCATATTAAAAAAGAAGAGGGTGCGGTATACATCTCTATTAAAGACAATGCTTTAGGTATCAAAGATGAGGTCATTGAGCACGTTTTTGAGCCCTATTTTACGACCAAACATCAAAAGAGTGGTACGGGGCTTGGACTTTATATGGTGTATGAAATCATCACCAAACATTTCCAAGGGATTGTTAATATTAAAAATGTGAAATATACGTATAATAAGAAGAAGTATAAAGGGGCAAAAATCACGATGATCATCCCTTTAAAACATCTCGAAGAGAGAGTGATTTTGTAAGATAAAAGAGAAAACTCTTTATCTTACTTGTCCTGAACCCAATACTTTGAATTTGTAAGTGGTCAGATCATTAATGCCCATTGGCCCTCGTGCATGCAGTTTATTAGTCGAAATTCCCACTTCTGCTCCCAATCCAAATGCACCTCCATCGGTGAATCGTGTACTTGCATTGGCATACACGCATGCCGCATCAACATTGTTTAAGAAATACTCTACGGCTGTATAGTTTTCACTGATAATGGCTTCGGAGTGTCCTGAACCATACTTTGCAATATGCTCTACAGCTTCTTTAATGGTGTTGACCACTTTGATGTTCAGAATATTGGCCAAATACTCCGTGTCATAATCTTCATGCGTTGCACACTCAATTTCTATATATTTTCGTGTCTCTTCACACCCTTTGAGGTGAGTGTTTTGCTCAATAAAGGCTTCATGCAGTGCTGGAAGCATGAGTGCTGCCACATCTTTATGTACAATGAGAGTTTCCATGGCATTACACACTCCTGGTCGTTGACATTTTGCATTAAGAGCAATATCAATGGCCATTTTGGCATCGGCATTTTTGTCAATATAGGTGTGGCAAAGACCTTTGTCGTGTTTGACTACGGGTACTGAAGAGTTTTCACAAATATATTTAATGAGTGCCTCACCCCCTCTTGGGATAATCAAATCAACCAGTTTGTCTTGCTTAATTAGTTTGGCTACACTCTCTCTGTTTGAGTATGGTAAAAGTGAAATGGCTTGTTCTGGCAGTTTGTTTTTGGTTAACACATTTCGTAAGACATTAGCAATGGCCTTATTTGAATGTTCAGCCTCTTTCCCTCCTTTTAAAACACACACGTTTCCACTTTTAAAGCAAAGTGCTGCTGTGTCACTGGTGACGTTTGGTCGGCTTTCGTAAATGATACCAATGACCCCAATTGGTATAGAGACTTTCTGGATATTCAGACCATTTTCTGTCACCCACCCTTCTAACGTTCGTCCCACTGGGTCTTTAAGGGCAGCTATCTCTTTTATGGCTTGTGCCATGCCTTGTACACGTTCACCTGTTAAAAGAAGACGGTCCATAAGTGCTTCACTTAAGCCGTTCTCTTTTCCTGCTTGCATGTCTTTATCGTTTTGTGTAATGATGTAATCACAATGCTCTATTAAAGCATCGGCCATCTCATTTAATACTCGGTTTTTAACCTCTCCACTGAGTGTTGCAATCTCACGACTGACTTTTTTTGATTCTTCTAAGAATTGTTGCATTGAGTTTCCTGTTATAAACTGTAATAATCTGTTATGTGGTTATTTTATCTAAATCTTACTGATTTAAAAAAATACTAAAGACGTAAAGAGAAGTGGATGCAGTTGTGAAGTTACAAAAAGACTTTAGTCAAAGTCTTTTTGCGTATGTTGGGATTATAGTAATGATTGTAGTTTTTCAGCTAAAGCTTGTTTAGAGCTTGCGCCAATCATTGTATCAACAACTTCACCATCTTTCATGAATAAAATTGTTGGAATAGATCGTACACCGTATTTAACAGCTAAATCTTGTTCCTCATCAGTATTCACTTTACAAATGTTTGCTTTCCCCTCGAAATCTGCCGCTAATTCATCAATTACCGGTGCTAACATTCTACAAGGCCCACACCAAGGTGCCCAGAAGTCTACTAAAGAGATTCCACTGTTTACAGTAGCATCAAAATTATCTGCTTT
The DNA here is from genome assembly GCF_004116335.1 of Candidatus Marinarcus aquaticus. Taxonomy (NCBI): domain Bacteria; kingdom Pseudomonadati; phylum Campylobacterota; class Epsilonproteobacteria; order Campylobacterales; family Arcobacteraceae; genus Candidatus Marinarcus; species Candidatus Marinarcus aquaticus. The sequence goes on along the minus strand of NZ_PDKN01000003.1, from coordinate 199,960 downwards.
TAATTCAATATATTTTCCCATAAGTTTGTCCTTTATTATTGGCTATTTTTTATTACTTGCAATAATATCTCAATAGAGTACTTTTGTCAAGTATGTACTTAAAAGTGATATAGGAACTAAAAGGTTCCTATAATCTTTCTTTAATCACAGTTATCATAGTATACGCAAATTTTTCTTAAGGATTTTTATGGAATTAAAAGAGTACAACTGTTTTTTTCAATTAGCTACAGATATTATCGGAGGAAAGTGGAAAGGCTACGTGTTATGGTCTTTAAAAAACGGTGTTAAAAGAAATGGAGAGTTGCGTCGTATGATTCCTTCTATTTCTCAAAAGATGCTCACTCAGCAACTTCGTGAGCTTGAAGAAGCAGGCGTGGTTCAACGCAGAGTTTACCCCATTATTCCACCCAAAGTGGAGTACTGTTTAAGTGAAGATGGAGAGAAATTGATCCCTATATTAGAGTCATTGCATGACTGGGGCAAAGAGTATGCCCTCAGTCATCAAATCGATATTGTTAAACGAAAAGATTTAAACTGCAATTTGGATTAGTCTATTTTAACCAAATATCGTCCAACGGCTTTTCCTGCAAGCAGTTGTTCATACGCCTCTTTGACTTGATCCAAGTTTATTTCTGTGGTCAAGGCTTCAAGAGTGTTGATTTTAAACTCATGAGAGAGTTTTTCCCAAGCGGCAGCTTTTTTCTCTAAAGTGCACTCCACGGAATCAATCCCAATGAGTCGCACACCTCGTAAAATAAAAGGGAAAACATTGGTATGTAGTTCAAACGAACTTGTCAAACCACAACACGTTGCAACCCCATCGTATTTGATGGCTTTAAGTGCTTCAGCAAGAATATTGCCACCGACGGTGTCTATAACACCTGCAAAACGTTCAGAAACCATTGGCTTTTTATTCTCTACATCAAAATCTTGTCGTAAAATAACCTCATGGGCACCCAACTCATTTAAAAATGGAATTTTGTCTGCTTTTCCAGAAATGGCAACCACTTTAAACCCCAGTTTCTTTAAAATACTCACAGCAATACTTCCCACACCGCCTGTAGCTCCTGTAACAAGGATTTCACCATCCTCAGGTTCCACACCATTGTGTATAAGTTCATTGACTGAAAGTGCGGCTGTAAGTCCAGCTGTCCCATAAACCATCAACTCTTTTAAAGAGATGCCTTCAGGTTTACTCACTACCCATGATGCTGGCACTTTGACATATTCACTGTGACCACCATTGGTGTTCATTCCTAAATCATAACCTGTAACGAGTACTTCATCCCCTTTTTTAAATAGCGGACTTTGGCTCTCTTCAATCACACCTGCTACATCAATTCCTGTAACATGAGGAAATATACGGGTTACTCCTGGATTTCCTATTGAACTTAAGGCATCTTTATAGTTTAAAGATGAGTATTGAGCTTTTATAAGTACCTCTTTCTCTTCTATGGTTGGAATTTTAATCTCTTCAATTGAACTGTTGAATTTTTTATCTTCAGATTTTTGAACAACAAATGCTTTCATGTTGGCTCCTCTTGTTTTTATTTACAACTTTAGCTAAAATAGTATATAAAAGCAAGAACATACTAAAAAGATAGGTACTATCTAAAAGTATACTATAAGGAGTTACCGTGACTTCAAAACCTAAAAACAGTTATGAAAAATGTCCCGTAGAGACAGCATTGGACGTGTTAGCAGGAAAATGGAAAATACTTATTGTCTGGTATTTACGCAGTGAAACCAAACGTTTCAGTGAATTACAAAAGCTTTTACCGCATACCACTCAAAAAATGTTGATACAAAAATTACGAGAGTTAGAAAGAGATGACATTGTACACAGAGAGGTGTATCCAGTGGTTCCTCCGAAGGTGGAGTACTCATTAACTTCGTATGGCCAGACGTTGAAACCCATCATTAAATCACTATATCTATGGGGTGAAGCGCACAAAATGCGAAAAGGTTAATCCTTTTTTTTCTTTTTTGTTAAGAAGAGATCTTTTAAAATTAAAAGAACACACACAATCCAAAAGAGATTGAAGTAGAGATTTTTCTCAAACCCCATTAAGTAGAGTATGGGCAATCCAAAAAAATAGGGATATTTAACAAAATAGAAGAAGATAATGAGCGTACCATAAAGCTTTTTCATATCAGTTGTTTAAAAAGTCTCGAAGACTGATTTTAGGGCATTTACCTTCTAAAATAAGCTTCACTTCTGTGGCAATCGGGGTATAGATATCATGTGTTTTAGTCAGTTCACTGATGGCTTCACAGGTTTTTACCCCTTCAGCTACTTCGCCTAACTCTTCTAAAATCGTCTCCAATGCTTTACCTTGTGCCAAGCCAAGTCCTACTCTGTAGTTTCGACTCATGGTACTGCTGGCAGTTAAAAACAGATCCCCTGCTCCACTTAAGCCAATAAAGGTCTCTTTTTGTGCGCCAAAGTATTCCCCAAAACGGTGCATCTCTACTAATCCTCGAGCTATGAGTGAAGCTCGAGCATTGTTCCCAAGTTTCAGACCATCACAAATCCCTGAAGCAATTGCTAGGACGTTTTTATAAGCCCCTGCTACTTCTGCACCAATGACATCTTCACTGAAATAGGTTTTGATAAAATCAGGGAAGAATGGTGCAAATTGATGATACAAAGACTCATTGGATGTGTTAATCACAAGAGCCGTTGGAAGACCTTGGATAACTTCAGCCGCAAATGTAGGTCCTGAGATAAAACCAATGTTATCTTCAGGCACAAACTCAGAGTAGATTTCATTTAAAAATTGCCCGCTGGTGGCTTCAATCCCTTTTGATGCCACTAAAATTTTTTGATGATTAAACGTAAAGTGCTCTTGGAGCCAGTTTCGTATTTGTTGAGCAGGGATAGCAATGATAAGATAATCACATGCTAATGCCGTTTTTAAATCAGTAAAGTTTTTAATATCACGAGGGCTTCGTGATGTGATATAGACTTCATGCTTTTGGCTGAGTGCAAAATGGAGTGCTTGACCCCATTTCCCTGCACCAATGACCGCAATAGAAGGTTGTTTCATTTATGAAAGTCTTTGTTCGAGAAGTTCATTTACTTTAGCAGGGTTGGCACTTCCTTTACTGGCTTTCATTGTTTGTCCCACAAAGAAACCAAAGAGTTTCTCTTTTCCTGACTTGTATTCAGATACTTTATCTTCATTGGCTGCTAAAATACCATCGATGATTTCTAAAATAGCACCATCATCTGAAACCTGTTTTAATCCCAGTTTCTCAATCACTGCATCAACATCTGTTTGGGAATTTTGCATCAATTCATCCAGCACCTCTTTGGCTGCTTTTCCTGAAATCGTACCATCTTCAATTCGTTGAACCACGGTTGCTAAAGTTCTTGCTTGTACAGGAGAGTCTTGAAGTGATGTTCCATCCAGTCGTCCTAAAAGCTCAACGGTTAACCAAGTAACGGCATTTTTACCGCTGATTTTTGTTGAAAGCATCTCTTCAAAGTAGTGTGCCATCTCAACTGAACTGGTGATAACACTGGCATCATACTCTTTGATTTCATACTCTTTTACAAATCGCTCTTTCTTCTCATCTGGAAGTTCAGGGATTTGTGAATATGTTTCAATCATCTCATCGGTGATAATCAGTGGCAATAGGTCTGGGTCTGGGAAATATCGGTAGTCTGCTGCATCCTCTTTCCCTCTCATAGAACGTGTTTCACCTTTTTCAGGGTCAAACAGACGAGTCTCTTGTACCACTTCCTCTTCATAAACACCATCTTCCCACGCTTCGATTTGTCGATTTACTTCATACAAAATCGCTTTTTCAATGAATTTAAATGAGTTCATGTTTTTGATTTCACATCGGGTATAGAGCTTCTCATCCCCTTTTGGTCGAATCGAGACGTTCACGTCACATCTGAAAGAACCCTCTTGCATATTGGCATCACTGATACCTAAATATCGTACAATCGAGTGCAGTTTTTTAAGATATAAAATCGCTTCAGTGGCACTTCTCATATCAGGTTCTGATACGATTTCAAGAAGCGGTGTTCCTGCTCGGTTTAAGTCCACATGTGAAACATCACCTGCATGGATATTTTTCCCTGCATCGTTCTCTAAGTGAGCACGAGTCACCCCAATGGTTTTTGAAGTTCCATCTTCAAAATCAATCACCAATTCACCCAGTCCTACCACAGGAACTTCAAACTGTGAGATTTGGTATCCATTGGGTAAATCTGGGTAAAAATAGTTTTTTCGATTAAAAATAGATTTTTTATTGATTTGTGATTTCAGTGCCGTTCCAAGCATGATGGCTTTATGCACGGCCTCTTTATTGAGTACGGGCAGTGCTCCAGGTAGTCCCAAACAAGTTGGGCACACGTTGGTGTTGGGTGCCTCTCCAAAACTGGTTGCACATGAGCAAAACAGTTTACTCTTGGTGTTGAGTTGTACGTGAACTTCAAGACCAATAATTACTTCAAACATCTCTTCTCTTCCTTTTATTATCTGACCACTTTGATATCAGCTGTTAATTTTAATTTTTCGAAATACTCTTTTAAGAACTTCTGTTCTCGTTGACCCATCACAATATTAAATATTTTACCTTGTACCTCTTGGAAACTTTGAGTTGCTTCACCCTCTTTTTTAGCTACAAAAAGCGTCACATAGTGTTGATTTGCAGTAAAAATAGGACTGAATGAGTTTGTTTTTGTATTGTTCAGTAAAAACTTGATTTGTCCATTGAGGCTGTTGTGATGTAGGGTTAAATCTTTTATTTTAATCTCATTGGATGTGAGCATTGGATTTTTAGAAATCTGAATTAAGGCATCTCTGTTTTTAGAACTGTACTCTTTCACATGGAAAGTTGAAGCTGTTTTAAACTCTCCTTGATGGTTGTCATAGTAAAGTTGTAAGTCTTCAGTGGTTGCCACTTTGATGTTACCACGTACCAGTTTTTGTACCAGTTTTTCTTGTAAGATTCTTTTTTTAGTCTCCTCTTCAAACGCTTCATAATCACTGTATTTTTGTTTTACAATCGATTTGAACGTATAAAGATCCATTCCGTTTTGAGCAGCCAATTTTTCTAAGTAGGCATTCACGTCTAAAACAGACGCAGTGATGTTGTGTTTTTCTAACTCTTGTTGATACAGTAGTTCATCAATGATCATACTCACAGCTTGTTTTTTTGTTGCACCTGTTTGCGTCATCTTTTTATCAATGTCATACAGTGTGACTGCATCATTGTTGACCGTTAAAGCAACTCCATCAATTAATCCGGCATTTAAAATACCCATGCATAAGAAAATAGAAATCAAAAGTCTCTTCATGTTCACCCTTTTTTATAAAGCAAATATTTTATCATAAATATCATAAAACGTTGTTTTATAAAAGGGTGACGCTTTGAAACTCCTATTTAGAACATTGGTTTAACAAGTAAAAAATCGAGTTGTAATTCAGACCACTTTCATTGCTTAAACCAATTTCACACGTTTTGCTTGTGGAAAAAGCCAGTTTGACGCCATTTGGAATGGCATCATTAAGGTGTCGCAGTGCGGATTGATTGAGTTCTGGATAGTTAAATCCTCTATCTCCTGCAAACCCACAGCACTTCACATCTTCAGGTACAATCACCTCATCACTTAAGAGGTTTGCTAAAGCAATGAACTGCTCATGTAAACCCATTTTTCGTGAACTGCACGTGGTGTGTATGACAATGGGTTCATTCACTTTTTCAATACTTAAATGAGGCACCAAATGTTCCAGTGAGAAGGCAATGGGTTCATAGAGTTTAATGTTACTTTTAAAACTCTCGATCATCTTTTTTGTACAAGGACTGGTATCACATAAAACAGGATACTCTCCTTGATTGGTTGCTATTTGTAGTGCTTTTTCTAGTTCATCGGATTTCTCTTTGGCTTGTTTATGAAACCCTTTTGATGAAAAGGGCATACCACAACATAGGCTTTCAAGTTTTTCAGGAAAGATGACTTCATACCCTGCTTTGGTTAAGAGTTCTAACGTGGTATCAAAAAGTGTGTTTTGTTCACTGTCATCTTTAGATTGCCCCATACTTCGGTTGATGCACGAGCTGAAATAGACCACTTTTTTAGTTGATGAACGCAGTTTCACACTGTTTTTATTCACCCGATTGGCTTTTGGAAGCGTTGGACTCCACAGTGGAATGCTGTTTCCTGACCACTCTCTCAAACGTTGAGTAAAAGAACTCATGGTTGATGTACCTAAAAGTGTGTGCACCATATTGGCACTTTTCAGACCAAATCGCACCGCATTAAGCGTGACACTGAAATTGTTTGAAATCACAGACGCCAGTCGCTCTTGTTTGGGAGTGATTTGCTCGTGTCGGTAGTGTTTGGTTAAACTTCCTGTATCAATTCCAACAGGACAAACCGTTGAACACAGACTGCACGTGGCACAGGTCTCTATACCATCATATTGATACGCCTCTTTAAGCAAAGTAGCACTTAGAATGTCTTGCTCTTCATCGTGTAAACGACTGATTTCTCTTGAAGCCACAATTCGGTGTCGAGGGGTAAAAGTAAGGACATTGGAGGGACAATAGGGTTCACAAAACCCACACTCAATACACTTATCCACCAATGGATTAGTCGCAGGTAGGGGTTTGAGATTTTTAAGGTGTGCCTCTTTGTCATCATTGATGATAACTCCCGGATTGAGAATATTATATGGATCAAAGAGTGCTTTGATATCTTTCATGAGTTTATAGGCTTGTTCACCCCACTCTAACTCCACAAACGCTGCCATGTTTCGTCCTGTACCATGTTCTGCTTTTAAACTTCCTTTATACTCCACAGCTACAAGTTGTGTAACGTCATTCATAAAAGCATCATAACGTTCAACTTCCTCCTTTGTTGAGAAATCTTGTGTGAATACAAAGTGCAAGTTCCCTTCTAAGGCATGTCCAAAAATCAACGCTTCATGGTAACCATGCTTTTTAAATAGCTCTTGTAGTTTCAAAGTTCCCGCTGCTAAATCTTCAATGGCAAAGGCAACATCTTCAATGATAACGGTGGTCCCCGTCTCTCTAACTGCACCTACAGCTGGGAAGAGTCCTTTTCTGATTTTCCAAAAGAGTTTATACTCATTTTCTTTATCGGTAAAAGCAACTTTGCGTACGGTTTTAAAACTGCTTAAGAGTTCTGTGATGGCTTTGGTCTGCTCTTTGAGTTTGCTTTTGGTTTTCGCTCGCGTCTCTATTAAAAGAGCGGTGACGTGTTCATCAAACTCTTTTAAATATTCTGGCATTCCTTCTTGGTCTTGTACAGATTTAAGTGCTTTAGAATCCATCAATTCAACAGCATCCACTTGAACTTCTGTAGAGAGTTTGAGTTTAGCGACGGCATCACACGCTTCATGAGTATTAGTAAAAAAGACTAAAGCACTGGCTTTATTAGGGTGGTCATCGACCGTTTTATACGTAATCTCTTTGATAAATCCAAGGGTTCCTTCACTTCCAATGATGAGGTGTTGCAAGATGTCAAAAACATCATCAAAATCAACCAAGGCATTTAAGCTGTAGCCACAGGTGTTTTTGATTTTGAACTTTTGGGTAATCTTCTTTTTAAGAGCGTTATTCGCTTTAACTTCGTTGGCATATTGCTCCAATGATACACAAAAAGTTTGGTGTTTATCTCTAAAGAGTTCCTTACTTCGAATATCTGCTGTGTCTAAAAGCGTACCATCATAAAAGATGATTTGCATGGACTCTACGGTTTTGTATGAGTTTTGTGCTACACCACAACACATTCCTGAAGCATTATTTGCAGCAATTCCACCAATCATGGCTGCATCTATACTTGCAGGATCGGGACCAATTTTCTTTTTAAAAGGAGCCAATGCTTTATTGGCAGCAGCTCCTGTGATGGAAGGCTCTAACGTGATACTGCTTCGGTCTTTTGAAATAGAAAACCCTTTCCAATCTCGGGAAGTCACAATTAAAATAGAGTCACTGATGGCTTGACCAGAAAGAGAAGTTCCTGCAGCTCTAAAGGTGACGCTCAGTTTTAAATAGGTGGCAAGTTTGAGTATCTCTTGAACATGAAAAGCGTGTTGGGCTTTGATGACAATTTTGGGAATTAAGCGATAAAAAGATGCATCAGTCCCATAAGCAAGAGTGTGTAACTTATCAGTAAATATATACTTCTTAGGTATTTTTTGGATGATCTCTTCATAAAATTTTTGATATTTTCCTTCTAACATGTTTTATCCTTTGGTTTTTTAATGGCGATGAAACAGTCAGTGGTTACTCTCTTCTAGGAACCGTATAAATGCGTTGTTGAGGATTGTCAATAAAAAAGGTGTTTTTATCACATTGTTTAAAAACAATGTTCACAATCAGCGTTCGTACGTTATATAGTTGCATGTGAGTCCTTATAGAGTAAAGGAAAATCCTCTACTCTAAAATAGGTGTGATCCCAAACAGTTCAGGATAGACTGCTAGGATACCTAACACAATGATTTGAATGGCAATAAAGGGTAATACCCCTTTATAAACTTGAATGGTTTGTACCGATGGAGGTGCTACCCCTTTTAAATAGAACAGACTGAATCCAAATGGTGGTGTTAAGAATGAAGTCTGTAAGTTCATTGCAATCAAAATTGCAAACCACACTGGATTAATTCCCAGATGTTCTGCAATAGGGACTAAAATTGGAACAATGATGTATGAAATTTCAACGAAATCAATGAAGAATCCTAAAATAAGAATGGCTAACATCGTAAAGATAATAAATCCCCATTTTTCATCCCCCGGTAAATTCGTCATAAAGTCATGAACAATGTCTTCGCCACCTGTGTATGAGAATACCATTGAGAATGCCGTTGCACCAATTAAGATACCAAATACCATTGAGGTGATTTTAACCGATTCTAAGGCGGCTTCTTTGACCATTTGAATTGAAAATGATCGATACATCAATGCCAATCCCAAGGCCCCCAAACATCCTACTGCTGAAGACTCTGTTGGTGTTGCAACCCCTGCAAAAATTGAACCTAATACTAAAATAATCAATGATAATGAAGGAATAATGGCAATCAAAGCATCTCTGACTTGTTTGGATTTGTTTCCTCTTGCTGGGTCTGCTGGAATTGCAGGTGCCATATCTTTTTTAACAAAAGCGATGATTAAAATAAAAATAATATATGCGGCAACCAACAGAAGCCCTGGCCATACGGCTGCAGAGAAAAGGTCACCAACAGGTACTTGGAATACATCTCCTAAAATAATCAATACAATAGAAGGAGGAATGATTTGCCCCAAGGTTCCAGAGGCACAAATCGTACCTGTGGCAAGTTCGGTGTTATATTTATATTTTAACATCACAGGCAGTGAAATAACCCCCATGGCGACCACAGATGCTCCAACAACTCCCGTAGAAGCTGCTAAAAGTGAACCAACCAAAACCGTTGAAATGGCAACACCACCTCGAACCTCACCAAACAAGAATCCCATAGATTCTAAAAGCTTTTCAGCCAAACCTGTTTTTTGTAAAACAATTCCCATGAAAATAAACATGGGAATGGCCATTAAAATAGTGTTTTGTTGAATTGAGTAGATTCTAAATGGCATGTAATCAAACATGGCAATACCTTCAGTAATCCCTTCGGCAAGCCCAGCTAAAAAACTTGTGTCAAAACCACCATAACTGTAAATTTCTACAATTCCTGCAATGAGACCAAAAAAGACAGACACTGCTGCAAATGTAAATGCAACGGGAAAACCAATGAGAAGCATAAAAAGAGCTGTAAAGAACATTACAATACCAATCATTTTTGCTCTCCTTTCTCGTTGTCAATATCTACAACGTGGTGTTTATGTTCATTGAGTTCATTTTTAAAGCTCTCAATCTCCCCTTTTAAATTGTATTCATCTAAATTATGAAGCCCTTTAAAGACATTAAGGTTTTTAATAAAAAATCCAATGGAGGTAATGATTAAAAGAAAAAATGATAGTGGAATCAGTGCTTTGACAATCCATCGATACGGCAGGCCACCTGGGTCACCACTCATCTCATTGGATAAGTATGCTTCATGTGCATTGTTGATTGAACTAAATCCCACAAGTAAAGCAATAGGAAAGATAAAAGCAACCACACCGACCATGTTGATAAGTGCTTTTCTTTTTGGTGTAAATTGATCATAAATCAAATCGACTCGAACGTGTCCATCCTCTTTAAGAGTGTATGAAATTCCCAGTAAAATAATCACTGAGAAGAGGTGCCACTCCATCTCTTGCATGGCAATTGAGCCACTTCTGAAAAAGTATCGCATGATAACATCATAAGATACATTTAAAATCATTAAAACCATTGCAAATGCTGTAATGGTTCCAATTAGGTTAGCGAATTTATCAAATCCGCGTTCCAGTTTTAATAGCATTAAAAATCCTTTAAATCCCTTAATAAGTCAACTGAACATAAATCATATGCTCAGTTGGGTTATTTGTCCCAATCCCTAAAAGGGATTGTAGACTATTTTTTATAAGTTGTCTTTTAAATAGAGGTAATCTGACATTTCTGTCCAAACTCTGGCTTTCTTTTGATACGCTGCTTGTGAATCTAAAACCTCTTTTAATAGTGGATGACCTTGAGCCATCTCTGTTAAAAGTTCTGCATTTGCTTTTTTCATTGCATCCATGATTGATTTTGGGAATGTTTTAATTTTAATATTTGGATATTCCGTTGCAATCTCAGACCATGCTTGCGCACTCATGTCATAGTTTTGGATATACATGTCATATGATGAAAGTTTCATGGCGGTTACTAAAATCTCTTGTAAGTCAGCAGGTAATTTTTTAAATGCACGTTCATTGACTAAGAATTGTAACTCTGTTGCTGGTTCATGCCATCCTGTATAATAATAAGGAGCAATTTTATGAAATCCCATTTTGATGTCCATTCCAGGCCCAACCCATTCAAGTGCATCAATGGTTCCTCTCTCTAAAGAGGTATACAGTTCACCTGGAGCAATGTTCGTTACGGTTAATCCTAATTTTGCCATAACTTCACCCGCAAATCCAGGAATTCTCATCTTAAGACCTTTGAGGTCATCTAACGTTTTAATCTCTTTTCTGAACCATCCACCCATTTGGTTACCTGTGTTTCCACCAGGGAATGAAAGAACTTTGTGTTTCGCATAGGCTTTTTGCATTAATTCCATTCCACCACCATAGTAGAACCAAGCATATTGCTCAGGAGCTGTCATACCAAATGGCATGGTGGTAAACGGTAGCAGGTCAATATCTTTACCTTTCCAATAATATGATGCAGAGTGCCCCATCTCATATTGACCACCTTTAACCATATCTAAAATACCTAAAGCGGCTTTATGTTTATTCGATGCGTCTACTTCAATGATAAGTCGTCCATCAGACATTTTTTTAACCATTTCCGCCATTTTCTTTGGTGAATCGATAAATGGTGAGAGTGTTGGTCCCCAAGTTGTCGCTAAACTCCACTTGTAAACTCGCTCTTTTGCCATTGCAGCTGTACTTAAACCAGCAATCAATGCTGCAGCCACTGTAAGCTTAGTTGCTTTTAATAACATGTTCATGTAAACTCCTTTGTTAGTTTCAAATTAAATTGTAACTATACAAAATGAAAACGGTATGATATTTTTGTTCTATTATGTAATTTTTATGTCGTTTTAAATATATAACCGGTATCTACAATGGTTTGAATATACTCTTTAGGCAGCAGTTTTCTAAGGCGTCGTATCAAAGAACGTATCGATTCCAAAGAAGCCATACTGCCTTCCCAGACATAGTTTTGAATATTATCAAAGGTGACTAAACGATTTTTGTGTGATAAAAAAAGATTTAATAAAAGGCGCTCTTTTTTAGTCAAGCGTTGCTCTTGTTGGTTACAGGAGATAATACTGGATTTAAAATCAAAGTAGCATTGTGTGTCAAAATAGATGATATCATTACTGATGTTACAGAGTTTGTCAATTTTGATTTCGAGTTCATCAATAAAAAAAGGTTTTTTTAAATAGTCGTTACAGCCGAAATCATACGCCTCTTTAATAATGTCCAGTTCAACAGATGCACTGATGATAATGACAGGCACATCATTGTAAAACTCACGAATACGTTTAAGCAAATTCACGCCATCTAAGTTGGGAACATTGATGTCCAAAATAAAACAGTTATAGCCTTCATCAATGTTGTTATACGCATGCATGCCATCTGTAAAGGCATCGACGCTGTAGCCTTTGAGGTTGAGTCGTTTGGTGATCGTTTCGTTAAGTTTTTGGTTGTCTTCTAAAAGCAGCAGTTTCATACTATTTACTCTCTGTATTGATTGGGCATTTTAATGGTAAATACCACTTGATGGTTGTCGTTTTTGACGCGAATTTTTCCTTGCATTTTATCTTCAATGATGACTTTTGCCATATAAAGCCCAAACCCTGTTCCTTGCTTTTTAGTTGTAAAGTAAGGGTCAAAGATATTTCCAATAATATTGGCAGGAATTTCTCCTGCATTATCTGCAATCTCAATGATATTATAGTGGTTGGTACTGTATATTTTTATTGTAATATTTTTTTTCTCATTGGCACCCAAACCAAGCTCCATGATTTTGTTTTTTGCATTATTGATGATGTTTAATAACACCTGTTTAAACTCATTTTCGTAACCATAAATCAAAAGATCTTCATTTTTATTCACATATTCAATATGGAGATGGATGTTGGAGTAGAAAATCTGTTTGCCAATGATTTCAAAAATCTCATTGAGACATTTTTCAATTGAAAAAAGTTGTTTTTTGGTTGAGGGTTTTAAAAAGTTTCTAAAATCACTTAAAGTTTTTGACATGTATTGAATTTGCACCATGGAGTCATGCACAAAGGCATTCATCTGCTCACTTTTAAGCTCATTGAGTTGATGTGAAAGTGCAATGTCTTGCACTTGTGCAGAGAGTTCTACCAAGGGTTCATTCCATTGGTGTGCAATGGCAGCGACCATGTCTCCCATTTCAGCAAGTTTACTTTGTTGAATTAAAAACTGCTTTTGTTGAACTCGTTCAGTGATATCATCCATGATACACACAATTCCCCCCACACTGCCATCAATACTCTCATAGGCGGCTTTATTGAGAATAAAGTAACGCATTCGGTCATTAAAATGCAACGTCAGCTCAGAAGTTTTAATTCCAAAGGTTTTTAATAATTCTTTATCCACTTGTACATTTTTAGCAGCAATCTCTTCAGGGAAAAAATCGAACGCGGTTTTGCCTACAACTTCTTCTTTAGGGGTGTTAAAAAGCTTTGAAAAACTGAGATTGCAACCTAAAAGTTTTCCGTCGGTATTTTTATAGTAAATGGGATTGGGTAGGGTGTCTAAAAGCACTTTGTCAAATTTGATTCGATTGGAGAGGTCTTTTTCAAGCTTTTTTCGTCGTTGAATATTGGCACGCATGATCAATACAATGATAAAAAGAATAAGAATAATCAACAGAGTTAACACCACAAAGTTACGATGTTGTTTATAGATGGTTATAGGTTCATTGATGACTTTATACTCATCAAGTGATTGTGAAATATCAATACCAAATCGTTTGAGTTCATGGTAATCAAAAATATATCGGTTGGGCGATTTTTGTAAAATAGGAATGTCATTGATATTGTTATTGTCCAATACTTCAATTGCCATTTGTGCAACGGCTTCTCCTTGGGCTTTGGCTGAAGTTACCAAGCCTCCAATCACCCCCATGTTTAAGTAAAAATCCCACAATCCATAAATGGGTACGTCACTGATGCTTTTGATGTGTTTGAGGCTCTGTTTATAGGTGAAAAACTCTCCCGTTTTATCTTTAAACAGTAACACAAAGAGTAAAACGGTGTCTTGACTCTCTTTAGAGACTTTGTTTTTAAGTTGATTCATGTCCATGTCATCAAGATATTCAATCGTGAACTTTTTAGAGTACTCTTTTATGAGCGGTTGCAAATCTTTTTTAATCCCCAACCCCGTTTTGGAGTGATCATTGATGATGATGAGTTTTTTTAAATGGGGATGCAATTGTGAAATAAGCTTAAAATTTCCTTTTAAATCAACCTGTTCTACTACTCCTGATACCTTGTTTAAGTTCGATATCATTTCTCTGTTGAAGTTGTTGATACCGCAAAAAAGTATCGGAGTATTGGGGAAAAGTTCCTCTTGGTGTTGGTTTAAAAAATCTAAGGCATTGTTATCACTGGCAAGAATCAAATCAAAACGTCGGTTTTCAAACTGCTGTTTAAAGAGGCTTAATAACGTGGAATAATAAAGTGGGGTATCGATTTTTTTGGTGTCCATATATACCGTTGAGATATTGATGTCTTTTCTGTGCTCTAATTTTTCTTCAATGGCATTGGAAATATCATCGCTCCACTTGTATCCTTTGTGGTACGAGTGAAGTAAAAGCACCTCTTTTTGTGTGGCAGCAAAGAGGTGTAGCGTTAAAAAGAGCAGTAAACAATATAAGCGAAACAATCCTCTTTCCTTTGAGGGATTCTAAATAAAAATGACGTAACCTGATTTAGGCCCATGCGCTCCAATGACTAAAGATTGCTCGATATCAGCAGTTTTTGATGGTCCTGAAACAAAGCATCCGTACCCTGCGTTATCAAAATCGATACGTTCATACGCCTCATGCATATTATTTAAAATCTCATTTTTAGGAACTATTATAACAATATTCTGTGCAATAAAGTATAAAGCACGGTGTCGATTGTCTGAATTTTTAATCCACACTGCACCATTCTCGGCTATTGCAAACTCCCCTTTCACAACGGCCAAATCCAAATCTTTGAGTTCATGAGGTGTCATTTTTTCATTGGCTTGAACATTGCCTAAGGTACACTCTTTCACATTTGAAGCGATCAACTTGGCCTCAGGATAGAGAGATTGAATCGTCTCATCTAAGCTTTCTGGCGTTGCTTGTATCGCTTTTCCTCCCACACTTTGTATGACTTCATTGTAGTGTTGGAATTTATTGTCAAACGTAATACCAAAGCTTTCAATATTGGGAAGGGGAATCTCTTGAATGATATTATTCTCTTTGATGGCATTTAAAATATCTGATTTTCTTGACATTATGACTCCTTATGATTTTGTTTATACAACTCTTTAAATGAGTGTTTTGGCATGTGAGGCATCTCTCTGTATTTCCCCCATACATTTTTTTTGTTGTAAATTAACGCATCAGGAAGCAGTGGTACGACTCTTCGTGCTACTTTTCCTGCAAAGTTAAAAAGAGACGGGTGTTTCATTAACCATGCTGTCATTTTCATGGCAATTGCTTTTTTGGAGTCAATTAACCCAGCTTCTCCTAAATCTTGTCGATGTGCATAGAGTTGTTTATGCAAGTCAATTTTACTGGGGCATACATTGGTGCATGACGCACACAAAGTACACGCAAATGGGAGTGTATTGTGTTCTTTGGGGTTTCTAAATGCTCCTAAATTGGAACCAATAGGACCAGGAATGACGTACCCATATGAGTGACCACCACTTCTTCTGTACACAGGACATGTATTCATGCAGGCTCCACATCGAATACAGTTCAATGATTGTTGATATGTCTCACTTTGTAAAAAGGGTGTTCGTTTGTTATCGACAATGACAATGTGCATTTCACCTCCTTCAATGGGTTGGTGAAAGTGTGAAGTGTAAGTGGTAATAGGTTGCCCGGTTGCACTTCGTGCCAAAAGTCGTGTAAAGACACTTAAATCTTCCAATCGTGGAATTACTTTTTCAATTCCCATACACGCAATGTGCAGTTTAGGTAAACTGGCACCCATATCGGCATTTCCTTCATTGGTGCATACAACCACGCCACCTGTTTGAGCGATGGCAAAGTTCACCCCTGTAATGCCTGCATCAGCACTTAAAAACTCTTCTCGTAAGTGTTCTCTTGCAGCACGCGTTAAGTAAGTAGGATCACTGTTGCCTTTTTCGGTTTTTAAAAAGGTGTGAAATGTATCTGAGACATCCTCTTTTTTAAGGTGAATAGCAGGCAAAACGATGTGTGAAGGGGGCTCTTTTCTTAGTTGAACAATACGCTCACCCAAATCAGTATCAATCACTTTTAACCCACGCTCTTCTAAATAAGGGTTGAGATGGCACTCTTCTGTGAGCATTGACTTTGATTTGACTACTTTTTTAACGTTGTTTTCTCGTAAAATATTATAGACAATCTCATTGTGTTCATAGGCATCTTTCGCCCAGTGTATGTGAATGCCTTTGGCTAAAGCGTTCTTTTCAAACTCTTCTAAGTAGGTGTCTAATTTGCTCATGGTATGTGTTTTAATATCACTGGCATACGCACGCAACTTCTCCCACTCTGGAAGCGTTCTTGAAGCTAAGTCACGTTTTTGTCGAACAAACCATAGGGCTTTGTCGTGCCAATGCATTCTTTCATCATTGGCTACAAATTTTGCTGCTTGTTTTGGATGATTCATCAGATACGCTCCCCTGCTAGAATTTGTGTGATGTGCATCACTTTAAGAGGTTGTTTCTCTTTGTTGATTAACCCTTCCATGTGCATCAAACAGGACATATCTGCTCCGGTCATGACTTCGGCATTGTGTCTTATGTGATCAGCAATTCTGTCTTTGCCCATGGCTGCAGAAATTGCATCTTCCGTTACTGCAAACGTACCTCCAAAACCACAACACTCATCGTCTCGGTCTAACTCAACAATCTCAATATCATCTACTTTAGCAAGCAATGCTTTAAGTTTGGAATAACAAGGAAGGTGTAACTCGCTGCAACTGGCGAGTTTCAACTCTCGGTGTCCATGGCAAGAGTTGTGAACGCCTACTTTGTAAGGAAAAGATACATTAAAAGAATCAACTTTTATGATGTCATGTAAAAATTCACAGATTTCATAAATAGAAGTTTTGACTTTTTCATAATCACTGTTGTCATCAAAAAACTCTGCATAATGCTCTTTAACCATTGCAACACAAGAACCACTGGGTGCCACAATGTAATCAAAATCTTTAAAGGTATTGACAAAATGGTACGCCAACTCTTTGACATCTTTGGCGCAACCTGAGTTGGCCATGGGTTGACCGCAACAGGTTTGTTGCATGGGGTATGATACATTTAAATTAAGATTTTCTAAGACTTTTAGTGTTGCCATACATGCTTGTGGATAAAGTTCATTCATATAGCAAGGAATAAAAAGACCTATCTTCATTGTAAAATCCTTTTCATGAGCAACTCTAAAGCTATGAACACATTGATTTTTTGAGTTACCCTTATTTAATATGAAAATAGTACACAATCAATATGATATTGTTATGATATTACGATTTTTTTAAAAAGATTGATAGATCATTTTGTAAGTAGTTCTCTTCAAGGAAATAATCACCATTGAGCTCTTTGCAAAACTCAATGACATTGTGAGGATCAATATGGTTGAAGCTGTCCTTTTTTAAAAAGTTAAAAATAAAGCCTTTTTGGCTCTGATGATAACACTGTTCAATGAATTTAAAAAAAAGGCGTTTAGGTAAAAGGTTCATGGCCCCACTGCACATATAATAATCAGCAACGGGTAAGTTATCTTTTAAAATATCTTTGACATAAAATGTTGTTTTTGGGAAACGGTGTTGAGAGATTTGAATCATCTGTGCCTCACAATCAATGCCACAATACTCTTTTGGCAGGAGTTCTCTTTTTTGTAAAAAGTTATAAAACTCTCCAAATCCACATCCCGCATCAATAATATGAGAGTTTCGGAGCTCCTCTTTTTCAAGAAAATTACACAATACTTCAAAGCGTTTGTACTGTGAGAATTGAGTACTCCAGTGTACCCCTTGCGCACTGACTCCAAACTCTTTGATGGATTTTGAATAGAATTTTTTATTGTTGATTTTAAACATTACTCTTTAATTTGTTCAATGACAACGCCATTATCTTTAATAAATTGTGAAATCACTTCAGAGTTGTTCTTTTCATAGGGTTTGTCATAAACAATGCGTTTAATACCTGAAGCAATTAAGTTTTTTGAACACTCACTGCATGGTTCAAGAGTGACGTAAATGGTGGCATCTTCAATGCTGATACCCTTTCTTGCAGCCCAAATAATTGCATTCATCTCGGCATGAATTTCATAGGTTTTTGACCATTCATGATGTTCAGGGGTATATTCACCTTTCCAATGTGCACTGCAATTGGTAAAACCCGTTGGGGTTCCATTGTATCCTGTTGAGAGAATTCGACCCTCTTTTACAATCACGGCACCCACTTGTTTTGAGACACATTTTGAGGCACTGGCTATTTCGTGAGCTATATTTATGAATGCTTTATCGCTGATCATTTGCTTCCTTTTCTTGGCGTACAAAGTTTTAAAAAATGGACGAAATTCATTCAAAAGCTCTCAATTTTATGCTAATAATGTACAAAAAATGTCGTATTTTAATAAAAATGAGCAAAATTGATTAAGACGAGCTTTATTGAATTCTAATAATTTTTCTTGTATTATATCAAAAAATTTCGGAAAAGGTTAGGAATGGATTTTAAAGAGATAAAAGAGTTAATTAAACTTTTTGACAAAAGTGAATTAAGTAAACTAAAAGTAAAAGAGGGTGAGTTTGAAGTCTCTATGGGTAAAGGACTTGAAGGTGTAGTAACAGTTGCACAATCAGCTCCATCTGCAGTAGCAGCTCCAGTGGCATCAGCACCAGTAGCACCTGTAGCAGCTCCTACACCTGCAGCAGAAGCAGCACCAGTAAGTGGAGATACAATCAATGCACCAATGATAGGTACATATTATGAAGCACCGTCTCCGGACTCTGCACCATTTGTAAAAGTGGGTGATACAGTCAAAGCAGGTCAAACACTTTGTATTTTAGAAGCAATGAAAATCATGAATGAGGTAGAGGCAGAGTACGATTGCAAAATTTTAAAAATATTGGTTGATGATGGTGAACCAGTAGAGTACGATATGCCATTATTTGCTGTTGAAAAGATTTAATCATGGCAGAAATCAAAAAGATTTTAATCGCTAATAGAGGTGAAATTGTACAACGTGCTATTAGAACGATTAGAGAGATGGGTAAAAAATCTGTTGCAGTTTACTCAGCAGGTGATAAAAACGCATCGTATCTGAAGCACGCAGATGAAGCTGTATGTATTGGTGGCGCAAAATCAACAGAGTCATACTTAAGTATCCCTGCAATTATTACTGCAGCTGAGATGACGGGGTGTGATGCGATTTTCCCTGGATATGGTTTCTTATCTGAAAACCAAGATTTTGTTGAAATCTGTCGATTGCACAATATTAAATTCATTGGTCCATCCGTGGATGTAATGGAAAAGATGGCCGACAAATCAAAAGCAAAAGAGGAGATGATCAGAGCAGGTGTTCCTGTTGTTCCTGGTTCGGATGGTGCGGTACACTCTTTAGAAGATGCAAAAAAAGTTGCAAAAGAGATTGGGTATCCTATCATGGCCAAAGCTGCTGCAGGTGGTGGTGGTCGAGGTATGCGACTGATTGAGTCTGAAGATAAATTTGAACAACTCTTTACAGCCGCTTCAAGTGAAGCCTTAGCAGCATTTGGTGATGGTACCATGTATTTAGAGCGATTCATCAATAACCCAAGACACATTGAAGTTCAAGTTATTGGTGATTCTCATGGAAATGCGATTCACGTAGGTGAAAGAGATTGTTCACTTCAAAGACGGCATCAAAAAGTGATTGAAGAATCACCTGCTATTTTATTAAATGATGAGACCCGAGCGCATTTACATGATGTAGCAGTAAAAGCAACAAAATACTTAAACTATGAAGGTGCAGGAACATTTGAGTTCTTAGCAGATGATAAACAAAACATCTATTTCATGGAGATGAATACTCGACTTCAAGTAGAACACCCTGTTTCGGAAATGGTTTCAGGACTTGATATTATTGAGTGGATGATTAAAGTCGCTGAAGGTGAAGAGTTACCAAAACAAGAGAACATCAAATTCAGAGGTCATGCCATTGAGTGTAGAATTACAGCAGAAGATCCTAACACTTTCTTGCCTTGCCCAGGTAAAATCACACAATGGATGGTTCCGGGAGGACGAAATGTACGTGTAGATTCACACATCTATACAACATACGTGGTACCTCCATACTATGACTCAATGATTGGGAAACTGATTGTTTGGGGACGTGATCGAAACAAAGCCATTGAGATTATGAAACGTGCGCTTAATGAGTTTGAAGTTGAAGGCATTAAAACAACCATTCCGTTCCATATTAAAATGATGGAAAACAAAGATTTTATCAACAATAACTACGACACAAAATATCTTGAGGGTTATAAGAAACTCGAAGACTTAGAGACAGAAAAAGGCAATTAGCCTTTTTCTTAAAGCTTACCTTTATTTGCTTTGGCTATAATTCGCCAAAATATACACAATTATATGCTTTCGTTTGTGCGAATCAAACTTCAAAAACTGTTTAGATACAACAAAACACTTCCGTTTATATTGGTAATGCAATTTTGTTACTACTACTTGGTCATATATAGGTGTATTTTTTAATCAGCTCTGATATACAGAGAATACACAAAAGGTAAAAAATGACATTTCAAGAATTTAATTTCAAAGCAAAACTGCAACAAGCGATTGATGAAGCAGGTTTTAAAGAACCAAGCCCTATTCAACAAGACGCGATTCCTGTAGTATTGAAAGGGAAAGATATTGTAGGACAAGCACATACAGGTACAGGGAAAACCGCTGCATTTGGCTTACCAATTTTAAACAACTTAACGTGTGATGGCAGTGTTGAAGCTGTTGTAATCGTACCAACCAGAGAGCTTGCAATGCAAGTTTCAGATGAAATTTTCAGATTTGGAAAGTTTCTGAACATTAAAACAGCCACTGTTTATGGTGGACAATCATACTCACGACAACTTAAGCACATTGATAATGCCAGTGTTATTGTTGCAACGCCAGGACGATTTTTAGACCTTCTAAAAGGGGAAAAAATTGATATTAAACCACAATATGTGATTTTAGATGAAGCCGATGAGATGTTGGATATGGGATTTTTAGATGATATCAAAGAGATTTTCACGTTCATGCCAAAAGAGCGTCAAACACTTCTTTTCTCTGCAACGATGCCAACGGCAATTAAAAAGTTAGCACAATCAATTTTAAAAGAACCAGAGTTTATCACAATTACACAAAGTGAAGTAACGAACAATAAAATCACACAAACATTTTATGTGGTCGATGAGCATGAAAGAGACGATGCTTTGATTCGTCTGTATGACTTTAAAAATCCAGAAAAATCAATCATCTTTTGTCGAACAAAAAAAGAAGTAGACAGACTCTCTACATTTTTAGTATCTCAAGGGTACAGTGCTAAAGGACTTCATGGTGATATGGAGCAACGACAAAGAGAAGAAGCCATCAATGCATTTAAAAAAGGTCGATTAGAGATATTAATTGCAACAGACGTTGCGGCTCGTGGACTGGACGTAAATGACGTTACTCACGTATTCAACTACCACTTACCATTTGACAGTGAATCTTACGTACATAGAATTGGACGAACAGGACGAGCAGGAAAAGAGGGGAAGGCCATCTCGATTGTAACACCTCATGAGTTCAGAATGATTCAAAAAATCCAAAAAGCAACGGGTGGAAAATTGGAAGCAAAAGTGATTCCAAACATTAAAAGCGTAAAAGAGAAAAAAGTGAACTCTTTGGTTCAAAAAATCAGAGATCAAGAGGTTCATGACAGTGTGTATGCTCTTTTAGAAGACTTAAAAGAGGAGTTTGATATCTCTACCATTGCATTTAAACTTGCATCAATGTTATCAAACGATACGTTCGTTAAAGGGAATAACTACATCGGTAAGTCAGAAAATGATATTCAACGATTATATGAGCGAGTTCTAAGTGACCGAGATGATGATCGAAATAACAGAAGAGGGCGTGGAGGACGAGGTGGTTATACCAGAAACCGAAGAAACTCTAACAGCAGAAATGCAAACAGTTCACGTTCACGAAGACCAAGAAGAGGGTAAACCCCTCTTCTTTATACTAAAGAAACCATCCTTTTATATATTTTAGTAATATTTTATAGAGTTTTTTGTATGATTTGATAACTCTAATAAGGAAACTCTATGACTTTTATTGATTTTAAGAAACTGCTGCTTGATGCAGAGATAACCCTCCCAAAATTTGCAAACTTAATAAAAGTGAATGAAAAGAATATTCAAGCCTATAAAAAGAAAGAAGAAGTTCCTAATGCAATCGCTGTGATTGCTCAATGCTTTGCTACAATGCAAGAGCATAACATCGACTACAAAGAACTCATCAAAAACTTAGAACTGCAAAAAAAAGAGAAAAAAGGTGCAGGCTTTTCTAAAAAGAAGAAAAAAGAGGATAAATAGCACATAAATTTTCAAATTTCTGAGTCATAAAATATAGAGAAAAAAAATAAATACACTACATTATCCATAAAAACTTTAAGCTTTTTTAAAGGTTTACTAAATATTTTCCCACTATAATACTGCCAAATTTGAGTAACAAAAGAATTACAAAAGGGAAAGTGTGGATATTAATACCATTGATAAGATGAACAGAGCGACAGATCAGTCGCTTCCAGGGTTTGCAAAGTTGTCGTTGGCACTGCTTTTTATTGCCGTTGTATTTATTTACAGTTACGCTTCACACGGTGGAGTTGAAAACAATACATTTTTAATCATTGGTGCTGTTTTTGGTGCATATATGGCCATGAACATTGGTGCAAATGATGTGGCCAATAACGTGGGACCTGCTGTGGGGTCTCAAGCCATGACGATGATGTGGGCAATTGTGATTGCCGCAGTGTTTGAAGCAGGTGGTGCATTTATTGCTGGTGGAGAAGTTGTAAAAACAATTAAAAAAGGGATTATTGATCCAGGTTTAATCACCAATCCTGATATCTTTATTTGGGCCATGACAGCAGCGCTTCTTTCTGCAGCATTGTGGTTGAATTTTGCAACTTCCGTGGGTGCTCCTGTATCAACAACACACTCAATTGTAGGTGGTGTCATGGGAGCAGGAATTGCCGCGGCTGGTTTCTCAATCGTATCATGGGGAACCATGGGTAAAATTGCTGCATCTTGGGTGATTTCACCTGTTCTTGGAGGTATCATCGCTGCAGGGTTTCTCTATTTTATAAAACGCAATATCATATTCAAAAAAGATATGATTGAAGCTGCAAAGAAATTTGTTCCTTATTTAATTGCAGTGATGACATGGGCATTTTCAACCTATTTGATTTTAAAAGGGATCAAACACCTTGTAAAGGTCAACTTTTTAACCGCTTCTATCATTGGTTTGCTCATTGCTATTACCGCTTACTTTCTTATCAAACCAATGGTCAATAAAGCTTCAAATAAAATTAAAAACTCTCGAGAAGATGTCAACTCTTTATTTACTATTCCTTTGATTTTTGCTGCAGCATTGCTTTCATTTGCTCATGGAGCCAATGATGTGGCGAATGCAATTGGGCCATTGGCGGCAATTAATGATGCAGTGATGAGCCATGGTATCTCATCCAAAGTAGGGATTCCAGTATGGGTTATGGCAGTAGGTGCTATTGGTATTGCTATTGGACTTGCATTGTATGGACCAAAACTGATAAAAACTGTGGGAAGTGAAATCACGGAACTTGACCAAGTTCGAGCTTTCTCTATTGCTATGGCAGCAGCCATTACGGTTATCTTAGCATCTCAACTGGGATTGCCTGTCTCTTCTACACACATTGCGGTTGGGGGTGTATTTGGGGTTGGATTTTTGCGAGAATATTTAGATTCAAGTGAAAGCATGTATATCAGTAAAGCCAGAAAACGGTTTAAAAAAGATAAAAAAGTACTTGAAGCGTATGAAGAAGAGCTGGTTACATTAGAAGGTTTAGAGAAAAAATCTAAAGCAAATTACCAAAGAATTGTGGAACTTTATAAACTTATTGAAGATAAAGTTGAAGAGGTCAGAGAAGACAAACGAAACTTTAAGGCAGCCAAACGTGTGAAGTATGTCAAACGAGATGCCGTGAAAAAAATCATTGCCGCATGGATTGTAACCGTACCTGCTGCAGCTTGCCTTTCAGCAGCAGTATTCTTTATGATTAAAGGGATTATGAGTTAAGAAGATCAGATAAAATCTTCCAACTCCCCTTTAAGGGCTTTATTCACATTAATCACCAAATCTTTCACTTGAATGGGTTTTCTCAAATAGTGTGCAAAATTATCTTTTAACTCTTGAAAACTGTAATCCTCAATATTATACGCACTCAACGCAATGATGGGTGAATTTTTGTTGCTTTTTTCTTGAATTTTACGAATAATTTTTGCCATTTGAATACCAGAGATTTCAGGCATATTTATATCGGTGATGATGGCATCCACTTGATTGAGGTGTTCGTTATAGACATATACCCCATCTTTCCCATCTTTGGCAACAAATACCTCTTTAAATATCTTTTTGAGTAAATCTTGTGTGTGTTCACGTAGAAAGTCATCGTCCTCTACGTACAGAATTGATACGTTTTTTAAATCTTTATGCATGCAAATAATATATCCTATATTTTATTATTCTATGATAAAATAACACTCTTTAAAGGACATAATATCGAAGCACTTATCTCAGTAGCCACCATCTATTTTTTTATTGTTATTGGCTTTATTGTCAAACGAACATTTAAAGAGCGTATTGACCAAACAAGCTTTATACTGCTTAATCTCTATTTTTTACAACCTATACTGATTTTCTGGGGTTTAACACGAGCTCCACTTAACTTTGAATTTGTCATTGTGCCTGTTTTGTATTTTGTCATTATTTTTATCTGTTTGGGTTTGATGTTACTCGTTTATAAATCGATATTTTCTGACAGCAAAGATCAATCGGTTTTCTTGGCTTCTTCACTTGTTGGAAACACAGGGAATTTAGGAATTCCTCTGGGTATTGCTCTGTTTGGCGTTGCCAGTGTACCTTATACGAGTATTTTAAACATTGCCAATGTCTTTTTTATCTATATTTTCAGCGTCTATTTTTTTGCAAAAGAGCAGTTCTCATTTGCTCAAGCATTTAAATCGATTTTTAAAATCCCAGCCATTTGGTTTTCCGTCATTGCCGTTGCATTTAACTATTACCAACTGCCTATTAATGAACACTTTAATAGAGTTCTTGAGATGGGTTCATACACGGCCATTGTGATGCAACTTATTATTTTTGGTATTTATTTGAGTGAAATCAAAGTCAAAACAACCAACTGGAAACTTTCAGGACACATTACCATTGTAAAACAATTGGTATTGCCTATTGTTGGATTGGGTGTGGTGTTAATGACCAACTTAGATGGCTATGTGGCATCTATATTACTCATGGAACTCATGGTACCTTTAGCAGTAAACAACGTAAATTTAGCAGCTTTGTATAACTGCAGACCACATGATGTAACAACGGCCATACTTATTACCTCCATTGCCTTTATTGCTTTGATTTACTTCTATTTAGAAGTGATTCAATACTTTTTTGGAGCACACTGATGTGTGGTATCGTTGGGTGTAACTTTCAAAGCGCTGCGCCATTTGAAAAGGTGGTTGAGCAACTGCATCGCAGAGGTCCAGATTTCTCTTCGTTTAAACAAGTGGAGCAAAACTTCTTTGGGCATACGCGTTTAAGTATCATTGATTTAAATGAAGAAGCCAATCAACCCATGATATTTGATGACATCATTATCGTATTTAATGGAGAGATTTATAACTATAAAGAACTTACTAAAGAGGAACAACTTCACTGTCAAACCGCTTCAGATACAGAAGTGATTATAAGGCTCTATCAAAAGTATCAAGAGGATTTTTTAAACAAACTTAATGGGATGTTTGCTTTTTGTATTTATGATATTAAACAACAAAAGTATTTTTGTGCCAGAGACCGATACGGAAAGAAACCGCTGTTTTATTGCTTTAAAGAAGGGAAATTTATCTTTTCAAGCATGATAAAACCAATCATTACACTTTTAGGAACCACACCTAAACTCAACAAAGTAGCACTGAGCCAATACTTGCAATACTTTGTTCCCATTGAGGACAATACCTTTTTTTCAGATATTAAAAAGCTTGAAGCGGGCAGTTTTATGGTGCTTGAAAAAGGGGAGTTAAAGAGCAAAAAGTATTATAAAATCAATACATATAAAAAAACAAAAAGCGAACCACAAGCACTTAAAGATATAGAAGAGCTGCTTTTTAAAAGTGTGGAAGCACGATTGACGTCGGATGTAGAAGTGGGAAGTCTGCTCAGTGGTGGAATCGACTCATCCCTGATTTCTGCTTTGTATACAAACATCAGTGGACGAAAAATCAACACCTTTAGTGTGGGATACAGTGATTATAAAGCCTACAGTGAATTGCCGTATGCACAAATCACTGCTAAACATATTGGCTCCAATCATCATGCGCTTGAAATCTCACAAAAAGAGTTTATAGAGAGTTTTGATACCGTGATGAACCATCTTGAAGAGCCTCATGCAGACAGTGCGGCTGTCCCTTTATACTTATTGACAAAAGAGATTCATAAAACGGGCATTAAAACGGTACTAAGTGGAGAAGGCAGTGATGAACTCTTTTTAGGGTATGACAATTATGCCAAGTTTTTAAAATATTATGCGTTTGAAAAGAGTTTAAGCAGTGAACAAAGTGCTTTTATGGACTCTATTATCACAGCTCTTCAAAACAACACCAAAGAGAGTGAATATTTAAGACGCGTGATTAAACAAAAGAATCTTTATAACTCTTTTGGGGAGATTTTTACCGATATTCAAAAGAAACGACTGTTTAAAAAAGTACCTCACTACAAAAGTGAAAAAGCAAAAAAAGACCCTGTAGATTGGATGAGTTACATTGATTTAAAGATTTGGTTGGGACAAGGGCTGCTCTCTAAAGTCGATAAAATGAGTATGGCAAACTCTTTAGAGGTTCGAACGCCATTTTTAGACTATCGGTTAGTGGATTATATGTTTGGGGTGGATTCTTGCCTTAAAATAGGCAATACCAACAAATATCTGCTCAAACAAATTGCACAAAAGTATATTCCACAAGAGATAATTCAAAGAACCAAAAAAGGGTTTAACTCCCCTTTTAATGAGTGGATTTTTGGTCATTTTGGCAATAAAATCTTGGAGTTGATTTTAGAAGTGAATGAGCAAACAGGCTTTTTTAATGCACAGTACGTCACACATCTGTTTGAGTTAGCTAAAAATCGTAAGTTCAAACAGCATTTGTGGAGCTTGTTTGTCTTTAGTTGGTGGTTTAAGAAAAACTATATGTAGTTTTACTCTTTTCCTTCCTCTTCCTCTTTGAGTGCTAAAATCGCTTCAATAAACAATGCACGCTCTTCATCACTCATACCAGGAATGTTGTTGATATTTTCCATGATTTCCTCTTTTGGAAGTGCTGCAAGCATTGGTTTAACCATCTCTAAAAATTCATTGATCTCTTTTTCATTCATTAGCTGTCCTTTTTTTAACAGATAAATTGTAACATAGTGCTTTTAATGAGTGATTAAATGGTTGATATTTATAGAAAAAAAAGTAAAATGTTTCTCAATCCAACAATTATCCAACAAAAAGTTATTACCATAACATATTGATAAATCAACAAAAGGATTCAAGATGAGTAAAAAAGCAGTTAAATTAGCAGGTGTTTTATTAGGAACAACCTTGATGAGTTCAACAGGAGCATTGGCTTCAGATGCACGTTGTGGTGCAGGGAAGTGTGGTTCTTCTATGGACAAAGGAAAAAAAGTAGAAGATAAAATGGGAGATGGGAAATGTGGATCTTCTAAAGCACAAGAGAAACTCGATAAAAAAATGTCTGATGCAAAATGTGGTGGAAACAAAGCAGTAGAAAAACAAGCAGACAGCAAATGTGGTGCAGGTAAATGTGGAGGAAGTAAGTAATTACTTCATAAAAGGAGAATCTATGAGCAAGTTACAAGGGTGTGGGTTAGGACTTCGACGAGAGTTTATTCAAGAGGTGATACCTCAAGGCTTTAAGCCTGATTTTTGGGAGATTACACCTGAAAATTGGATTCATATGCCGTATCATCATAAAGAGGCTTTTGAAGAGATTGTATCCTCATCTAAAACGATTGCTCATGGGGTTTCTCTGTCCATTGGGTCCGATAAGAAACCATCCAAAAAGTTTTTAAAACAGATGAAAGACTTTTTAGATTGTTACCATATCAAAGAGTACTCTGAACACATCAGTTTTTCAAATATGCAAAATGCACACAGTTATGAGCTTTTACCGCTTCCTCTAACAAAAAGCATGATAGAGAGGCTGTGTGATAGAATCAAATATGTTCAAGATGCCTTACAGCGTGAATTGATTTTAGAGAATGCAACCTACTATTATGTGCCTCATGCAACCATGAGTGAGATTGATTTTTTAAATGAATTGATACACAAAAGCGGGGTAAAATTTTTGCTGGACGTGAACAATGTTTATGTGAACAGTGTCAATCACAACTATGATGCCAAAGCTTTTATTGATGAATTTGATATGTCCACCGTGAGTTATATTCACATTGCAGGGCATTATGATGATAAAGAGTCAGGGTTTTTAGTCGATACGCATGGAAAAGCAGTCAAAGATGAGGTGTGGGATCTGCTTGAACACACACTCAAAAAAAGAAAAGTGCCTACGATGATTGAACGAGACAACCATATTCCTTCCTTGAAAGCAATGAAACGAGAGTATGAGAAGTTATCATCTTTGTATGGGAGCATTTCATGAAAGATAAAAAGGTACAACAAGGTTTTTTTGATACGGTTGTTCAAAAAAAAGCCTCTTCACAAAATGCTTTAAAACTCTATCAGGCATTGGTTTTTCACCGTTTTAATGAAGTATTGAGCAACGCCAATCCCATCTTAACTTCGCTTGTTAAGAAAAAGCGTTTTGAAAAAATGGTCAAGGCTTTTATGAAAAGTGGTGCTCATACTGATTTAATTTGGCAGTTGCCAAAAGAGTTCAGAAAGTTTGTGAAAAAGAACCCCAAAGCATTTTCAGATGTACCGTATATCAGAGATTTACTCTGGTTTGAATATATTGAAGTAGAACTTATCATGCAAGATTATTCACAGCATGAAGCCTCCCCGTTTGACTGGAACCATTCGTATGAACTCTCTACCTTGGCACGGATTAAAAAACTCAAATACAAAGTCTATGCCAAAGAGTTCACACAAAAAGGGAAGTATCCTGTGTTGGTCTATTATGATGTGGTTTTAAAACAGGTGATTTACAGAGAGATATCGGCATTTATGTATGAGTATCTTAAGCTGTTAAAAGAGTATAATATAAAAACAGCACTCAAAACCATCTCGAACAAATATAAGCTAAAAAATAAAGAGGTCAAAGAACTTCTTGAAAAACCTCTCAAAGAGTTATGTGCTTTAGGGGTATTGACAATAAAGGATAAGTAATGTTCCGATTAAAAGAGTCCACTCAATGTGTATTTGAAAATTTTCAAAGTGTATCGTTGTTAATTGCACGTTTATTGATTGCGTATGGGTTTTATGAGCCTGCAATGAATAAATGGAAAGATATCCAAAGTGTGGGATACTGGTTTGAAAGCTTGAATATCCCTTTTCCTTTACTCAATGCGTACTTAGCAGCAACAACTGAAATGGCAGGGGTCGTACTTTTAAGTTTGGGATTATTGACACGGTACATATCCATTCCTTTAATTGTGGTGATGATTGTAGCAATTCTTACTGTACACTTGCCAAATGGTTTTTCTGCAGGTGATAATGGTTTTGAGATTCCATTGTACTATATGGTCTTTTTAATGATATTTGTCAGCTTTGGTGCAGGAAAAATCAGTGTGGACCAGATGTTTAAAAAACGGTAAGTTGTATGAAGATATTGCTTTTAGAAGATGATGCCATTTTAAGTGATTTAACCTTTGCTCATTTGAATGAACAAGGGTTTATTACGACTTTAGCTGAAGATGGTGAAGAGGCTTTAGCATATATTGAGAATGAGAAGTTTGACCTTTTTATTTTTGATATCAATGTGCCTAAACTCTCTGGATTAAAACTTTTAAAACAAGTCAGAGAGTATGCCATTACCACGCCTATTATTATGATAACGGCGTATCAAGATACCGAACATCTGAAAAAAGGGTTTGATTTTGGCTGTGATGATTACATCAAAAAGCCATTTGATTTAGAGGAGTTGACGCAACGCATTAAAAACTTAGCCAAACGGTTTAATATTGAAGACAGAAATGTATTACAGTTAAAGGGTGGTTTTTACTTAGATATGAATAAGCATCTCATTGGTTCAAGCAGGGTTACATATGAGATTTCTTATAAAGAGAGTCAAATTTTAAAGTATCTTTTTTTGCAAAAAGGGCGCGTGGTTGGCTTTGATGAACTGGTGCAAAATATTTGGTATTTTGATGATATCCCCAGTGAGACTACCATACGAGTCTATATTAAAAACATACGAAAAATATTGGGGAAAGACTCCATTCGAACCATACGAGGAGTAGGGTACTGTTATGAATAAAAAAGAGAAGAATGCACTGATCAGCTTTCTGTCTATTTATATTATCTCTTCAACGATTTTCATGGCCATTATTGCCGTGATGTATTTTGAACGTGAAAAATCGATGCTTGAAGCTCATTGCAGTATGCGAACCAGTCAAGCCGCATGGAGAGTCAAATCTGAAATTTTAGAGATGCACATGGATAAAAAACCGTATGTGTTTAAAGAACGAAAAGATGACTTACACTATGCGGTGTTAAATAAAGATGGTTCCATTTTCTTCTCAACACTGTTATATCCATTGGATGTCGATTTGCGAAAGCAAGCACATCATCAAGAGAATCGAAGTTTGCATGTGCTTAAACTGGCGGATAACACTCTTCCTTTTGGTTATATTGTCATTGAAGATACCAGTGGCGTGAATGATATTTTGCATCTGAAATATTTTGTACTCTTTTTATTTGTGATGGGGTTTGTTATCATGTCCGTCATTGGTTATATCCTCAGTCGAATTTTACTTAAACCCGTTAAAGAAAAAGCAGAACAACTCAACCGTTTTGTTAAAGACAGTTCACATGAGCTTAATACCCCAATAACTGCCATGATGATGATAATTCCTCGACTTAAAAAACTCTATTTTGTTGATGAAAAGACCATCAATCAACTCACTGCCAGTGCAAAAAATGTCAAACACACTTATGATAAACTCCTGTTTAATATTAACTCAGATGTTCTAAAAAAGTACGATGAGGTGTTTGATTTAAAACTTTTAATTGAGGAGAACATACTCTTTTTTGATGAGATTGCCAAAAGTAAGTCCATTACACTGCATGCCAACTTAAGCAGTTGCGAAGTCTTTATGGACCGACAAAGTGCCAATATGATTGTCAATAACCTGCTTTCCAATGCCATAAAATATACACGAAAACGAAAAAACATCTTTATTGAACTCCAAGGATGCACTTTGAGTGTTAAAGATGAGGGTATTGGTATTGAGCCATCAAAAAAAGAGACTATATTTAAACGCTATAACAGAGCCACAAACGAAGAAGGAGGCTTTGGCTTAGGCTTGGATATCGTAGCCTCTGTTTGCCGTGAATATGGCATTAAAATTGATTTAGAGACGCAACTCAATCAAGGCAGTGAGTTTAAATTGGATTTTAGCGAGGCAAAAAATGTACTTTACAAGCAAAGTGAAGAGTAATTTTTGATACAATACTCTTTTACATCTGTGTAATATAAAGGACAGTAATGCTTATTTTAATACCTATGAATTCTAACAAACGCCATGAAGCGTTAATCACCACACTGGATCAAACCAAAGATTGGGCATTGATTGAGTTAGATGAAGGGGAAATCAAAGATATTCGTTTTTTTAAACGACGTGATGAGATTGATGAATGGATTGATTGCGTGGTTGTAGAGAATGAACAAGAGTATGTTTGGCCATTTATGGAAGAGAACATTACAGTGTTAGTGGCACCCACACAAAAAAGCATAGATGAGATTGTAGAAGCATTTCTTTTTAAAGAGTTGCACGACTTAAACGTTTAGATGAAATTTAGAAAAAAAGAGGCGAAGACACTTCGTAAAATCATATTTTCACGACGAGATGTTCGTGGAAATCACTTTACTGACAAAACCATTTCTCAAAAAAAACTTTTTAAGATATTAGATGCAGCCAACCATGCCCCCTCTGTAGGCTACTCACAGCCTTGGCGTTTTATAATTATAAAAGACAATAAACGAAAAGAGAAAATCTTTGATTGCTTTTCAAAAAGTTATGAGAAGAGTAAAGAAAAATTCAAAGATCGACCTACTTATAACCGCTTGAAACTTGAAGGGATTAAAGAGGCTCCATTAAATATCGCCGTGCTTTACAAAAAGCCTAAAAAAGAAGTCTTAGGACAAACTTTTATGAAACGAAGCGGAGAGTACTCTGTGGTGTGTGCGATAACCAATATGTGGTTGATGGCTCGAAGTATGAACATTGGCTTGGGATGGGTCAGTATTTTAAAGCCTAAAAAAGTGAAAAAAGTACTCAACATATCCAAGGAGTATAAACTCGTTGGATATTTGTGTTTGGGATATACGGATATGTTTTTAGAAAACCCAGAGTTAGAAACATTGGGATGGGATAAACGAAAAAAACTCAAAAAATGCATCTTATAAAGGCTATTTTTAAGCATTGATATACTATTATTCTATATCAATTTGACCGCGTAACTCAGTGGTAGAGTGCCACCTTGACATGGTGGTGGTCACTGGTTCAAATCCAGTCGTGGTCACCATACTACCCTAACGGTTTCTCCCTTAAATCCCTTAACGTTGCTTTTTTCATTGGATCCCCAATAAATACAGGTTGCGTTTCATACGCCGTATTAAAAATACTCTTTTTTTGTTCAAAACCATCAAAACGAATACCCGCTAAATCACAATAACTGTAAAGCAGATTGGATGATGAGTACAGACGGTGCGTGTAGATATTCATATGTTCATATGAGTGCATGGCTTTCCAAGATGCATTGCCATAAACAATAAAAGGTACTGTATACATGGCAAGTGTAGGGTCTGCTTCATTTCGTCCCATCTTAATTTTGCTCATATCATCATACACCTCTTCTCCATGATCTGAAAAATAAAGAAGAGAAGAGGCTCTTTTTTGTTTTTTCACCTCATTAATCAGCGTGGAAACCACATAATCGTTATATAAAATCGCATTATCATAGTAGTTATAATAAGCCTGTTGTTTTGCATCTAAAACTCTTTGTACAGGCTCATTATTAAATTGTGAAAATGTTTCAGGGTATCGGTAGTCGTATCGGGAATGTGCACCTAAAAGATGCACGACAATAAACTTTTTCTTAATTTCATTGTGTGAAAGCACCTCCTTAAAAGGCTCAAACACTACTTCATCATAAGAAGAGCTGTTTTGTCGACGATTGTTATTTAAATAGACTTGATGGTCTGCCATTTGCGAAAAAGTGGTGAGCATTGTGTTTCGTTTGGTTTGTGTTTGTTGGTTGGTTATCCAATAGGTCTCATATCCTGCTTGTTTCATGATGTTCATCAGATTGGGTTTGTCTAAGTACCAATCAGGATTTTTTTCATCTGCAAATGTCAATGCTTGTTGTAATACTTCAATCGTATACGGACGAGGAGAAAAGACATTATCAAACACCAGTAATTCATCTTTCATCTTTTTAAGATGAGGACTCGTTTCTCTTTTATAACCATAAAGGCTCATTCGATTTCTGTTAGTGGATTCTCCAATGACCAATACCATGGTATTAGGTTGGTTGTATTGAGTTGTAAAATGTGTAAGTTTTGGCAAGTTTTGATTGTTTTTTAAGAGACTTTGCATCTGTTGAAGTTGTAATGTATACTTTTGATACCCTACAATTAAATTCCACGGAGCAGCCGCTTGCATTCGAGAGAGTTGTTTGTCGTAAGCTTTTTCAAATCCTTTATTGTCAATAAAATAAAGACTTGTGAACGTTTTTGTTACCAGTAACAGAGCAAAAACAATGGCAAACGGTTTATAGGCCATTTTCAGTTTAATGGGTTCTAATTTTTTCCATAAAAAAAGACTCATTGATGTATAGAATAAGAGTGCTGGTACCATCCACCATGCAAAATAAGTGTGAAGAAACTCACTGCTCTCTTTCATATTGGATTCAAAAATGATAAACAAAACGCTTTGAGAAAACTCTTGTCCGTACATCATAAAATAACCTAAGCTTGCTAATGAAGTACTCCAAAGAAGAAGACCAATCACACCTGTAATGATTTTATGGTAAGAAGGTAACAGTAAAAGTGGTATAAACCATAAAAAACTTAAAAAAAAGGACTCTCTTAATCCTACAAAGCCAGAGACATTAAAAGTAAAGCACAGAGCTTGATAGACAGCTGAAAAATAGAAAAAAAACAAGAAATGGTATAAAAGATTGCGTATGTGCATGATAAATCCTCAAACAAATGGTTTGAGGGATTATAAAAAGTACAGATGAATTGAAAATGAATATCAGATGAAAGAGGTGTTCATATAATGAGCAGAAAGCTTAGAAGCTTTCCCACTCATCATCAGCAGCACTTTTTTTGCTTTGGAATTTTTCTACAGGTTTGGTGAGTGTTTTTTTCTCTGGTTGTTTTTTTTCAACCTCTTTTTTAGGTTCAGTTTTTTTCTCTTTTTTCTCAGAAGAAGACTCTTTTTTCACTGGTTTTTTAGGGGTGCTATCTGTCACAATGCTTTTGGCTTTTACAGAATCTTTTCCTATAAACTCTTTTTCATTGGCTGAAGAGACAACCAGTTTTGCAATTTCATCAGTTTGAACGGCAACAGAGTGAGTTGTATTAGAAATAGCAACGTTTTGTTGTGTTTGTTGATCGAGTTGATTCACTGCATCATTGATTTGTTCGATACCAATTCGTTGCTCTTTAGAAGCCTCTGCAATGGAGTTGATGGTTGCTGTTGTTTTTTGAATATTTGAATTGAGGGTTTCATATCCTTGAATCATTTTATCAGCACCATCTTTACCGGCATTGGTTTTAAGTGTGGCATTTTCAACCAGTGCTTTGATTTCTTTTGCGGCTTCTGCACTTCTGGCTGCAAGGTTACGTACCTCTTGAGCAACCACAGCAAACCCTTTACCCGCTTCACCTGCTGTTGCTGCTTCAACTGCAGCATTCAGTGAAAGAATATTGGTTTGGAATGCAATTTGGTCAATGACCGTAATGGCGTCTGCAATTGCTTCAGTTTGGTCGTTAATTTCATCCATTGCTTTCACTGTTGAAGCAGCTAAACCTTGTCCTACTTTAATAGATTCAGAGAGTTCATTTGAGTACTCTGCCATGGTTGCAATGTTGTTGGTGTTATTGACAATGGTACTTGTGATCTCTTCGAGTGCCGCAGCTGTCTCTTCAAGTGCCGCTGCTGTTTCTGTAGAGTTACGGTTGAGTGTATCTACGTTGGTTAATAAGATGTTTGAGCTCGCATCCAGTGTCAGACCATTTTCTTTATTCTCAGCCAACATTTGGTTGATGATTTTTGCTAAGTTATTGATGGCAATCTCTACTTTACCTTGTGCCTCTTTAATGTTATCTCTGAAGTCCAGTTGACCATACTGTGCCAGTACATTAAGAATGATATTGGTATCTCGTCCAATATTAGTTTCAAGGTTATCTAACATCTCATTGAGTTTATTTTGAAGTTGTTGTAACGATTCATTTTCAGTCTCTTTTTCAACTCTGTTGTGTAAATACCCTTTTCGAATCTCATCAACTACTCGTGTTACATCTGCAATCAAAGCTGCATCTTGTTCAATAAGAGATTTCGTTTTACCTAAATTTTGGTTGATGATTTTAGCCATAGTTCCAATCTCATCATGGGCACTGTCATCTAAGAAATCCACGTCAGGTTGCTCTTTATTTAAATATTTAAAGAATCCAAGTAGACCATTTTCAAACTTATTCAATGGTTTAAAAATAGCATTATTTGAAATCATGGCCATTAAAAAGGCAAGCACAATCATAATGAAAAAGATAATGATACAGTTTCTAATAATAACACGCTCAATTTGAGATTGTGTTTCAGCTCTCATCTCTGCAATTTTTGCTTCAATGTTATCTACATATGCCCCCGTACCAATAATCCAATCCCACGGTTCAAACTTCTGGACGTATGAGAATTTTTCAATGGATTCACCTTTTTTACCTGGTTTTTCCCACCAATATCGCACCAAACCACCTTCGGCATTCGCATTGGCAACTTTGACCATTTCAACAAAGTGTTGTTTCCCTTTGGCATCAGTGTTTTGTGTTAAATCACTTCCATTTAAAGAGGGTTTGATTGGGTGCATGACCATTTTAGGATGAGAGTCATTAATCCAATAATACCCATCTTTCCCATACTTCATATTACTGATAGCTTCTAAAGCCTCTTTTTTAAGGTGTTCACTGACATTATCAACATATTCACCTGTTCCAATAACCCAGTTATAGGGTTTAAAGAGTTTTACGTATGATACTTTAAGTTGGGGTTTATCAAAGCCAGGTTTTGGCCATACGTAATCTACAAAACCTTCACCTTTCTCTTTGGCAATTTTTGCGAACTCAAAAAAGATTCGTTTCCCTGCTTGGTCTTTGTATTCAGACATATTTTTCCCATTAAGGGCAGGTTTGATGGGGTGCATGATGATGTTTGCATCTAAGTCATTGATCCAAAAATATCCTGTTTCCCCATATCGTGAGTGTTCAACAGAAGATTTGATCATATCTTTGAGTTGATTATCTGGAATTTTCCCTTTGTATTTTTTATATTTACCTTCGATGATGGACAAGATAAAGTTTGTTTGGTTCTCTAAAGTGGTTTCCACCTCTTTTTTAACCTTATCGGGTGCCGTTCTCGCATAATACGATTGGATGGTTTTCATTGCCAAAGAGACGTAGTTTTGAAGTTCAGTCTCTTTGGTCTCATAGGCATCTTTTTGGAATTTTTCAATGACCATGTCCGATGTCTCTTCTAATGAAAGTACTGATTGAATCAGCATTGCTACAGAGACTATGACAATGGAACTGATAACAATAAGCAATAATTTTGCTTTAATTGAAAGTGATTTTAACACGTGTTTCTCCTACTTTAGGGTTATATGTGACATTCTACCCTAAGTTTTTTAATAAATTCTTAAGTTTTACACTTTAATATGAATTATAAATAAATTAAATAACAAAAAATAGATAATTTTAGTTATTATTTTTTGTTGTTTTAAAGCATGCTTTTTTTACACACTTTCATAAATAATTGACTTTATAAGAATTATTTTTTTTGTTATTTTTTTAATCTTCTGATTTTTTTGATACAATAATTAAAAATTGAAGAAAAGGAATATTTACGTGCAAAGATATATCACCCCTTATAGTTTCAGTATCGATGATTTATCTTTAAACGTCGTCATATATGAACACATCAATGATGATTTTAAACTTATTGATATTAATAAAAACGCACTGCGCGATGAAGGTTTGGAAAAAGAGAGCATCATTGGTCATTATATTACAGAAATTTTCCCTAACATTAAAGAGTTTGGTCTGTTTGATGCTCTTTTTGAAGTCTATCAATCAGGAGAAAAAAAGTATTTCAGTTTTGGTTATTACAACAATCATTTTATCTCAAGTTGGCGAGAGATTGAAATTATAAAACTCAATGATGATTTTATCATGGTGATGTATAAAAACATCTCTGCACGTAAATCTATGGAGCATAAACTGACCTCACTGGGGATTATTGTAGATAACAGTTTCAATGAGATTTATATCATCAATGCAAAAAACTATACCATCACATATTGCAATAAACAAGCCCAACAAAATATTCAATACAGTTATGAAGAGATACTCAATCTTCATCCTTGGCAAATAGCCACACAAGTGAGGCAAGAAGATTTCAAAAAAAGATTGAAAATTAATAAAAAGTTTATCATTTTTGAAACCCAACACCAACGAAAAGATGGCTCTTATTATGACGTAGAAATACGTATTCAAAAAATTAAAATTGACAAAGAAGCCCAATATATAGCGATTGTTTTAGACACTTCTCATAAAAAAGCGATGGAAGAACAACTCTCTTTATCCAAAGAGATCATTGAAAACGTTTCTGAAGCCATTGTCGTGACGACCATAGATGCCAGAATTATTGACATTAACCCTGCGTATACCCGTATCACGGGTTTTAAAAAAGAGCAGATGGTAGGGAAAAATCCCAGTGTATTAAAATCAGGACGGCACAGCAAAGAGTTTTATAAAGAGATGTGGGAGAGTCTTCATACTAAAGGGTCTTGGAGCGGTGAAATTTGGGATCGAAAAAAGACGGGTGAAATTTTCCCAAAAATGTTGTATATCAATACGATTTATGATCGTTATAAACAACCAAAGTATTATGTGGGGATTTTTCAGGACATCACACATATTAAAGAGAATGAAGAGACTCTTAGGCGTCTGGCATTTTATGATCCATTAACGGGTTTAGCTAATCGTACCAACTTTGAATCACGATTGGAACATGCGATTAATCTCAATATTCGAAATAATACTTCGGGTGCACTGCTTTTATTAGACTTGGATAACTTTAAAATGATTAATGACAGCTTGGGTCACCTAGTAGGCGATGAACTGTTAGTGCAAGTAGCAAAAAGACTGGAACAAATTGCCAGAAAGAGTGATTCTTTATGTAGAATAGGGGGCGATGAATTTACGATTATTCTCTCTGGTCCCATTGAACTTGAACGCATTCATCTTATTGCCAAACGAATACTCAAAAATGTAAAAGAGCCTTACCATATTATGGGGCAAGAAATTTTTATTACAACGAGCATGGGAATCACACTCTTTCCCGATGAAGGCACACATAAACTTGATGTGATTAAAAATGCAGACTTGGCAATGTACCAAGCAAAAAATGATAAAAAAGACAGTTATAAATTTTTTAAATATGAGATGAATGACCGAACTTTGAACTTTTTAAGAGTAGAGAGTGATTTAAGAAAAGCACTTAATAATGATGAAATTCTTCTGCACTATCAGCCAAAAATTGACCCTTACAGAAAAAAAGTGGTCAGTGTTGAAGCACTTGTACGATGGAATCATCCTAAAAAAGGATTGGTTTATCCTGATGAGTTTCTCAGCATTGCTGAAAGCAGTGGTTTAATCAATCCTATGGGCGAAATTATTTTACATAAAGCCATGAGTGAAATCAAGCAACTCAATGAGGAGCTTAAGAGTCAAATCACTGTGGCGATTAACCTCTCAACAAAACAATTTACAGACAGAAACCTTAAAAAATATATTTTTGGATTAATTAAATCCCTTCCTTTTGATGTGAATCTTTTAGAGTTAGAGATTACAGAGAGTTTGATTATGGACAATGTCGAACATGCCATTGAACTCATGCATCAATTTGTTAAAAAAGGGATTTCTATTTCAATTGATGATTTTGGTACGGGGTATTCATCTTTGAATTACCTTAAAAAGTTTCCAATTAAGTACTTAAAAATTGACCGTTCATTTGTAAAAGACATCACAAATGATGAAGATGATAAGGCCATTGTAAGTGCAGTGATTTCAATGGCAAAAAATTTAGGTATTGAAGTGATTGCTGAAGGAGTTGAAACCAAAGAGCATGAAGCGTTTCTTATGCAACATGAGTGTAATTTGTGCCAAGGGTACTACTACAGTAAACCCGTTGATTTGAAAAGATTAAAGGCTTTTATTTTAGAATATAATCAGTAATTCCTTTTTATATAAAAAAAGTAACATCAAAAATCCGTTATAATGCGCCAACTTATAAAAAGGAATGAGATGAAACGTACTTGGATGATACTTTTTATGGTTTGTATTACTGTCAGCTCTTTGTTTGCTGCACCACGTGTATACAAACTCAAAATGGCAACAACATGGGGACCAACACTCTCTCCACTGATTGATGCTGCACAGAACATGGCACAACTAGCTGAAGAGCTCTCGCAAGGCCAACTTAAAATACAAATAGATACGGCCAATAAACATAAAGCCCCTTTGGGTATTTTAGATATGGTTAAAGGTGGACAGTATGACTTAGGTCACACTGCTTCATATTATTGGAAAGGTAAAGATATTAATACCTTGCCATTTACCTCTATGCCCTTTGGATTAACAGCACCGGAGCAGTATGCATGGTTTTATCACGGGGGTGGTTTAGAGTTGATGCAAAAAGTTTATGCACGGCATAATGTTCTTTCGTTTCCTGGGGGAAGTACGGGCGTGCAAATGGGCGGATGGTTTCGAAAAGAGATTAACAGCTTAGATGATTTACAAGGTCTTAAAATGCGAATCCCTGGGTTTGCAGGTGAAATTATGGCACGCCTGGGTGTTCAAGTAACGAACATTGCTCCGGGTGAATTGTATATGGCTTTAGAGACCAATGCCATTGATGCATTGGAGTGGGTGGGCCCAAGTATGGATATCAAAATGGGATTTCATAAAATTGCCCCATTTTATTATACAGGATGGCATGAACCAGCCAGTGAAATGCAGTTTTTGATTAATCAACGAGTCTATAAGAAATTACCAGAACATTTGCAAAAAGTCTTAATCGCCGCTATTCGATTGGCTGCTTATGATATGTATATTCAAAATTATGATATGAATGCTGAGGCGTGGCAAGAGATGAAAAAAGAGTATCCAAATATCAAAGTGGAAACCTTTTCAAAACCTATTATGGATGCCATGAAAAAAGCCAATCAAGATTTGGTTCGTGAGATGACCTCTAAAAACCCATTGTTAAAAGAGGTATTGGATTCTCAAAAAGCCTATATAAAAAAGGTACGTGAGTGGTCAATGATGTCGGACTATCTCTATTTAAAAGATAATTTGCAGTAAATAGACTTATGTCTATTTACGCAGAGTATTCATCACTTTTTAATTCTGCTTGACTTTGGTTGATGAAGTCGTGTAAATCTTTCATTTTCTGTGAAGTTGTACCATAAAACTGAGAATTCAATGTTTCAATGGCTTTTTCTTTTTGCTCAACAGATGCATCAGAGAGCTTATATGCGGTCAGTTTTCTCTCATATGTTGATTTGTCCATGTGCTTGCCTTTAAAAAAATTTAGAGCATTATAAAAGGCGAGAGACACATTTTGGTTACAATGCTTTAAAATCCATTGGGGTTAAATCCAAAATCGGTATTAAAACCGCTGTCAAAATCCATGTTGTTCATATTGGGGTCACTGTAACCTGCTTGGACACTCTTTGAGCGCAGATTCATGATATCGGTTTTAGGGTCAATGAATTGAGGACACACCATCGTGCAATTCCCACACAAAGTACAGTCCCATACCCCATTGCTTTGAATGGCATCAATTTTAGACCTGCTTTGATGCTCTTTTTTATCATTGACATATCTTAATACTCGAGTTAAGGCATAAGGCCCCAGAAAGTCAGGGTTGACTTCATACACGGGACATGAGCTGTAGCAACTTTGACA
This sequence comes from Candidatus Marinarcus aquaticus, assembly GCF_004116335.1. NCBI lineage: Bacteria > Pseudomonadati > Campylobacterota > Epsilonproteobacteria > Campylobacterales > Arcobacteraceae > Candidatus Marinarcus > Candidatus Marinarcus aquaticus. Next base: position 158,393 of record NZ_PDKN01000003.1, on the reverse strand, counting down.
CAAAATACAGTTGCTTTGTACATCAATAAGCTTTTCATCTTGTGGGGTAATGGTTTCTTCTTGATACGCTTCCAAATAAGCATGAGAGGTTTTAAGTACTTTCTCTTGATGTTCAAGGTTAACTACTAAGTCTCGTATCACTTCACTTCGTTTGATGGCAGAGACGACATCGCCTTCATTGATGTAGGTTTTACATGAAAGCCTCTCTACACCATTGACTTGTACGGCACAACTTCCACACACGCCACTTCCACAGCCGCAACGATAGGTTAGGGTGTTGTCTTGAGTGGTTTTGATTTCATTCAAAGCATCTAAAAGTCGTTGCGATGAGACTTCATACTCTTGTTTAAATTGCTGAGGGTTTTTTTGTGTATTCAATCGTTCAATTTTTATTTTCATTGTTTATCCTTTAAACTCTACAGCTAGCGTGTTGTCGTATCGATAAGCAATCGAATTCTTAGCATACGATTCCACTTCCATGGGGTGGTCTTCTCTGTAGTGTGCCCCTCTGCTTTCACAACGACTGATGGCACTGATAACAACCACTTCAGAGAGTTCGAGCATGTTTCCAAACTCAATAAACTCGACTAAATTACGGTTATAGATAGTGCACTTATCCGTAATTCCCATAAACATAAACTCTTTTTGCCATTGACGTACCTGTGAAAGTACTGCTTTCATGTTGATGTCATTTCGGTACAGACCAACATTTCTGAAAAATATTTTTCCCATAAATGCTTTTTTATCATAAAAATCAATTTGATTGGGCAGATGAAACACTTGTGCAATAAAGTTTTTATCGCTTTGATACTGTTGAGTATCCTCTTTTGTAAGATATTGCGTATTACGAGCTTTTAATGCAGCTTCAGTTCCTGCTTTTTTACCAAAAGAGAGAATCTCTAAAAGAGAGTTTCCTCCTAAACGGTTTGCTCCATGTACATTGCTTTGTGCACACTCTCCACAAGCATAGAGGTTTTCACGTGTGGTTTCACTTCTGTCATTGATAAATACCCCACCCATACAGTAGTGAGCTGCTGGGTTAATAGGAAGCAACTCCTCTTCAATTTTTACATGCGCAAACTGCATGGCCAAACGTCTCTCTTGTGGCATGACCTCATTGATTTTATCCAATCCTAAATGTCGTAAGTCCAAATAAACAGTTTTGTCTTGATGCATTTTGTCATAAATAGCGCGTGCGACCACATCTCGTGGCTTTAATTCATCCACAAAACGCTCACCCTTGTCATCAACCAAATAACCGCCTTCTCCTCGTGCACTCTCACTGATAAGCACATTCGCCCCTTTTATAGCGGTTGGGTGAAATTGTATAAACTCCATATTTGAAAGTTTTGCACCCGCTCGTAACGCTGCAGCAACGCCATCACCCGTTGTGGCATTGGAGTTGGTATTAAACCCATTATAAATAGATATATAGCCTCCTGTTGCCAAGATAACCGTTTTAGCAAGGATCTCTTTAACTTGTGAGGTTTTTAAATCCATGGCTGTGATTCCCACGGCTTGTTCATTTTCTACAATGATGTTTAGAATCATGTGTTCATTCAGGAACTCAATGTTCTCTTTAAGTGCTGTATCATAAAGCGTATGTAGAATTTTAAGCCCTGTATAGTCCGCACTGTAACATGAACGACTGTGACTGGCTCCGCCCATTTTTCTTTGTGCAATTTTCCCCTCACTGGTTCGTGTAAAAGGCACACCCAGTTCATCTAACCATTCAATAATGGGTTTGGCATCTTCACACATGCTTTGAATGGTGGCTTCTTCCCCTAAGCCATGAGAAGACTTCAACGTATCGTGTACATGGTTTTCAACTCTGTCTTGCTCAGTGATAACAGCATTCATACCGCCTTGTGCCTGACATGTTTGTGAGTGAGTAGGGTAGGTTTTAGATACAACAAGGACATTGGCTCCCTCTTTTTTTGCATGTAACGCTGCAGAAAGTCCCGCACCTCCTGAACCTACAACCAGAACATCGATCATACATGCGCCTTTTTAAACTCTGCAATATTGTTATAAACCATTTTTACTAATGCCTCTCTTGCTTCAATCGATGACCATGCAACATGTGGTGTGATGGTCAATCTCTCTTTATGTTGAATGGTTAATAATGGATTGTTTGCTTCAATTGGTTCACGTGAAACAACGTCCAATCCAAAGTAGACCTCTTTTGTATCGATAAACTGTGCCAAATCCTCTTCATTGATGATGCCACCACGTCCTACATTGATTACTATGCTTTTCTCTTTTAAAAAAGGCAGATTTTCTTTATTGAGTAAGTTCAGTGTTGCATCATTTAAAGGCGCATGTATGGTGATAATATCGCAACTGCTTAAGAGCTCTTCTAAACTGCAAGAGGGAATCTCTTTGTTATGATTGGTTCCAGATGTGGAGTAGTAACACACTTTTGCACCCATTGCTTGAGCTATCGTTGCAACTTGTGTACCAATGGTACCCAAACCAATGATTCCCCACTTCTTATTGTTGATTTCATGAAAGGGTTGACCAATGTGCGTAAATATAGGTGAGATTTGCCATTGTTGGTTGTTGACATACTTTTTATAATAATTCAAGTGTTGAACAAAATCTAAAACCAATGAGAGGGTGACTTGAGCCACTGAGTGTGTGGAATACCCTGCCACATTTTTAACCATAATTCCTTTATCTTGGGCATATTGCATGTCAATGTTGTTTGTACCCGTTGCACTGACACAGATGAGTTTAAGAGAGGTTTTATCCATTACTTCTTTGTTGATTACTACTTTATTTGTTACAACAACATCGGCATCTTGTAGACGATTAATGGTTTGTTCAGGCTGAGTGATGTCATAACTTACCACTTCTCCCAAATCATTAAAAAATGATAAAGGGATATCCTCTCCTAGTGTAGAACGGTCTAAGAATACAATCTTCATTTGATACCTTTGGATTTTTTTATAAAGGTATCAAAATCTGATTTAAAGTTGGGTTTATATTAGAAGGAAGCTCAAAAAATTAATTTTCAAAGATTCTCTACTATTTATTTTCTGTAGAAAAGATTGACTCTGCCCACTCTGTAATTGGGCCTCGAAGTACTTTTTTAAGTTTAACGGCAAAGAGTTTAACCAAATCACTTTCTTGTTGAGTCGATTTAAGCAGAGTGGTTAAAGCATTGGTGTATTTATTGACGTAAAAGTTGTCAATTTGCATGTTACTTCCAAGCACAATCACTTTACAACTGGAATCAATTCTTGAAAGTACCATTTGCATGGTTTTATTTGACATGTTTTGCGCTTCATCAATGATGACAAAAGCATTTGAAAGCGTACGTCCTCTCATTTCACCCACCCACATGGTTTCAATGTTATAGTTGGCAATGAGTTGTTCAATACGCGTGGTCACTTCAGCATCTTCTAAAGGTTCATAGGTACTCTCTTTTTTATTACTGTGTCTTTTTTTATGGTCACTTCGAATGATATAATCCAAACTGTCCATCAAAGGGTGGTTATAAATCTTGAATTTTTCCTCATAACCAGGAAGATATCCAATGTCCTCTCCTTTATCCAAAGACTCAATGGAGTTACGGATATAGATGATACGTTGAAACTCTTTACGTCTGATGAGTTTTAAAGCACCACTAAGGGCCAAAAGGGTTTTTCCTGACCCAGCCTTGGCTTCAACGATTAAAACGTTGTAGTAGTGCTGTAAGATGGCATTACAGAAGAAAAGTTGTTCCATGTTGAGTGGTGTGATGATTTGATCTCGTATTTCACCCTCATCAAGCAGACGAACTTTTCCATTTTGAACCCCAGCTAAAATGATTTGATCTGAGCTTTTAACTTTAAAACTGTAGGTGAAGTTATAGCATTGGTAATCGGGGTCATACTGTGTGATATCACTGTTTTCTAAAAACTCAATCTCTTCAAAAGGCACCACCACCTCTTTATGAAACTCAAAATTAAAATCACTTTTTGTTCCAAAGAGAGCATCGGTTTGAATGTCCATTGAAAGTGCTCGTGTACGAGCCATAATGTCAAGTGATAAAAAAACGACTGGTTTTTCATAGTAGACATTTGCAAAAGAGGCGATTTCTAATATTTTTCGGTCATTAAAAATATTAATGGCCACATTTTTAGAGTTGGCAACATATTCATCTTTTGAGATGATATCAATCATAGCACCTGTTTTATCTAATACCTTAAGGCGTACAATTTTATGCTCTTCAATACTGATAGAACTCTCTATGGTTGCATTCTCTAACGTTCGAGCAAACTCTCTTGCTTGAAAGTTGATTTCATCAAATCCACTTTTTTTGCTGTCAATCTCATCTAAAACGGTTTCAGGAAGTATAAGAAGATTGTTATTGTTATCAGAGAGCTTGAAGATATTGGTTGCATCTTCAAGCAGAATATTGGTATCTAAAACATAATACTTTTCAAACGTCATGCTTTCTCTTTTTTAGTTAAAATTTTGTATCCAATAAATGCAAAAATGGCAACGGCAATAAGTGTGAATAGAAATGAAAAAGTTTTAGTAATTACATAACCTACAATGAGCAATGCAAAGAGTGTTGGTACTTCATTATACGCTCTAAAGAATTTTCCATCTTTGGTACAACGATTTGCTTTAAGCTCTTTTCTAAAATAGTTTAATGAGAGTGAATACATGATTAAAAAAGTCACGACAAATATTTTGGCATGCATCCATCCGCCACCTTGTAAAACAGAGGGATTCAGATAAAGCATCCATGCCCCACTTAAAAACGTAGCCCACATCGCTGGGTGTCCAATGTAGTTATAGATTTTTTCTTCTTGAATCTCTACAACTTCTACAAACTCTTTTTTGTCTTTATATTCAACATGGTAAACAAAAAGACGCGGCAGATAAAACAGCATGGCCATCCATGACATAAACGACATAACGTGAAATGTTAATATCCAAGTGTAATACTCCATTACTTTTCCTTTTTCTTTATTTTGTCTAACCAATCATTTAGAGTCTTTTCAAAACCAATGTTTTGACTCTCGTAATAGGTAATATCCTCTTTGAGATATTGTTGTTCGACCCATCCACCATACGCATGAGGATATTTATAGTTATGCGCGCTGTCTTTGATATGATTTGGTATTTCTAATATTCTACCATTTTTTATGTCTTGTAATGCTTTATTGATTCCCTCATACGCGCTATTTGATTTAGGTGAAGAGGCCAAATAGACTACACATTGAGCTAAAATGATACGACACTCTGGGTATCCAATGGTTGAACATGCTTGCATGGTGCTTACTGCTAGGTTAAGTGCATTGGGATTGGCATTGCCAATATCTTCGCTGGCAAATATGACCAATCTACGCGTGATAAACTCCACACGTTCTCCTCCAGCAACCAAACGTGCCACATAATACAAAGCGGCATCTACGTCGCTTCCTCTTAAAGATTTTATCATTGCACTGGCAAGGTCATAGTGAGAGTCGCTGGAACTCACCCCATCTGCAATAGCATTCTCTCTTAATTGTTGCAGTGTCTCTAAAGTAATATTTGAAGTCACTTTAGAGGAAAAATCAAGCAGATTAAGCATTGCTCTGGCGTCACCACTGCTTGAATCGATTAAAAAGTCTTCGGCACTCTTTTCAAGTGTAATAGCAAGTTGGCTCAATGCTTTATCAAGAAGATGTGCCAGTTCACTTCGATTGAGTGCTTTAAACTCATAAGCAAATGCTCGTGAACGTATGGCATTGGTCAAAGTAAAAAATGGATTTTCTGTACTGGCACCTATGATAATCGCATCATAGTTTTCCATGATGGGCAGAAGGACCTCTTGTTGATTTTTTGAGAGACGATGTACTTCATCAATAAATACAGTAGGTTTAATCAGTGAGTTTTCATACTGCTTAAAAACTTTTCGTAAATCTTCAACTTTTATGGTCGTGGCATTAAAGTAATAGTAATCACTGTCAATGCTTTTTGCTATGATTTTAGCAAGTGTTGTTTTCCCTGTTCCTGGTTTTCCATAAAAAAAGAGATGTGGTATCTCTTTCTTTTCTATGAGTTTGTACAGAGCTTTATTGGAACCAATAATGTGTGTTTGACCAACAAAATCTTTTAACGTTTGTGGACGAAGTATATTGGCTAAGTTATTCATTATCTTGTTTGATCTTCAATAAAATGGCGTAAGTTTTTATACTCCTCTTTTGAAAGGAAACGTTTTTTCCCAGTTGGGAGGTTGTTTAATGTAACTCCTCCAAAGTCTAATCGTTTTAGGTCTAAAACTTCCAAATCAAAGTGTGCAAAAAAACGTCGAAGTTCTCTGTTTTTTCCTTCTGAAATAGAAACTTTCAGTTTAGAGAAGTTGTTATTATTGGTTTGAATTTGATAGGCGTTAAAGGGTGCAAAAGTCATGGAGTCAATTTCACTCTTATCATGGGCCCCTTTACTTGCATCTTCTAACTCTAAACCGTGTTGCATTGCATCTTCAATGGCTTTGGTTATGGGTCCGTTTACTTTTATTTTATAAACTCTTTCTAAATTGGAGTGTACCAATGAATTATAGACATCCACTGAATCCGTTAAAAGAAGAACCCCTTCACTTGAGTAGTCAAGTCGACCAATCGGCAGAAAATGTTTGTATTTTTTTCCAATGGTATCAAAGATAACTTTTCGTCCTTGGGGGTCATTTTTTGTTACGAGTTCCCCTTTAGGTTTATTATAAACAATAACCGTATACATTTTGTTTTTATCAATCTTGATTGGTTTGCCTTTGATGGTAACTGTATCATTTTCATCCACTTTCATACCCATATCAAGGACGGGTTTTTTGTTTACGGTAACTTCTCCCTCTTCAATCAATTTATCTGCTTCTCGTCGAGAGTAGTTTGTATTGTGAGAGATGTATTTGTTCAATCTTTGTTGAGTATTCTCTTCTTCTTTTTTCATTTGATTCCTGCTTCAATTAAATCATGTATATGTAAAGTTCCGATGAGTTTGTCTTCTTCATCCAGAACCAACAGAAGTTGAATCTTATAGTTTTCTATAATCTCTAGCGCTTCACTTGCAAGCATCTTTCTATCTTTTAATACTTTAGGGTTTAAAGTGGCAATGCTTTGTACTGAACACTCCAATGTGAAGTTCTCTTCCATGAGTGCTCGTCTTAAATCTCCATCACTTAAAAGTCCAATAACTTTTTCATTTTCATCAATAATGACAACATTTCCAAGTCGTCCTTCACTCATGACTACAATAGCATCTTTGAGTTTTGTTTCACGTGAAACAATTGGTAAATTATCTTTTCTTAAAAGATCATCGACTTTCACAAAAAGCTTTTTTCCTAAACTTCCACCTGGGTGGAAAGAGGCAAAGTCTTCTTTTTTAAAGTTGCGCTTATTCATTAATGCCACAGCCAATGCATCTCCCATGGCCATGGTTAATGTAGTAGAAGAAGTAGGGGCTGTATCTAAAGGACAAGCCTCTTTATTGACATTGATATTAAAGAAAATATCTGCATAGTTTCCTAAAGTTGAATTCTCTTTTCTTGCCATGGCAATCAAAGGAATATCAAAACGTTTTAAGTGCGGTAGGATTTGAATAAGTTCTTCACTCTCTCCACTGTATGAAATAGCAAGTACGGCATCTTTCTTTCCAATCATACCTAAGTCACCATGCATGGCTTCAGTAGGGTGAAGAAAAAAAGAGCTCGTTCCTGTACTGGCCAAAGTAGCTGCAATTTTACTTCCAACTAAACCTGATTTTCCCACACCAGTGATGATAAGTTTACCCTCAATTTGAGTTATGAGTTCTACTGCTTTTTCAAACTCATCACCAATGTTTTGTGCAGCAAACTCTAACTCTTTTGCTTCTGTTAATAAAACCTCTCGTGCGATGCTTTTGTAATCCACAGTATGACTCCTTATTGTACAAATAGTGTTGGTATGATCATTGGGTACTTTTTGTATTTTCTAAAGCAGTGTTTTCGTACCACTTTTCTTAACTCATCTTCTAGTACTTTGTTGTTTTTCATAATACCTGGTTTACTGTTTTGTAAGAAAGTTGCCAATAACTCTTCAATCTCTGTTGAGAAGTTTTTATCTTGTCTGTCTGGAACCAAACCAAATGATTTTACTCGTGGAAGTTGAGATACTTTTCTTTCGTCTTCACTGATTTGAGCCACAATCATAACCACCCCTTCATTGGCCATAGTTTGTCTGTCAATGACAACATCATCTGCAATTTTGTGGTTAAGTTGGTTATCAATATAGACTTTACCTGTTTTAACCGATTTTACTTTTTTCAAGTATTTTGGTGTTACTTCGATTTGTTCACCATCCGTCATTACATAGATGTTTCTCTCTAAGACACCACAGTCAATCCCCGTTTTAGAGTGTCGTAATGCGTGGTTATACTCACCATGAACAGGTAAGAAGAATTTTGGTTTTACCAATCTTAACATCAATTTTTGCTCTTCTTGCGCGGCATGTCCAGATACATGAATTTCACTGAAGTCTTGATATGCTACTTGAGCACCTGCTTTTAATAAGTGGTTGATAATCGCAGATACACTTCCTTCATTTCCAGGGATAGCTCGAGCAGAAAGGATGATTTGATCTTCCTCTTTAATCTTGATATGTCTGTGCTCATGAATTGCCATTCTGTATAGGGCACTCATTGCTTCACCTTGGCTTCCGGTGGTTACAATAAGGACCTCTTTGTCATTGTATTTGTTCACTTCATGTGCATCAATAAATTGATCTTTTGGAAATTTGAGGTAACCCAATTTCAATGCTAAATCTAAGTTTTTCTCCATTGATCGACCAATCACACACACTTTTCTTCCATACTTTAATCCATGTTCAATGGCTTGCGCAACTCGGTGGATGTTTGATGAGAAAGTTGACATGATTACCCGTCCTTTTGAACGTGCAAAAAGGCTATCAAATGTAGGGCCAACTGTTTTTTCTGATTTTGTAAATCCAGGAGAGTGAGAGTTTGTTGAATCACTTAATAGAAGTAAAACACCCTCTTCACCATAGTGTGCTAATCGATGTAAATCGGTTGGATATCCATCAATAGGGGTGTGGTCAATTTTGAAGTCACCTGTGTGAATAATCGTACCCGCATCGGTTTTAATTGCTAATGCTGATGAGTCCACAATTGAGTGTGTAATATGAATCCACTCCACTTCAAAATCACCAATCTTAATTGGAACTCTCTTTTCAATTGCACGGAAGTGTTTTCGGTGCTCTCTCATTTTATGTTCATCAAATTTTGCACCAATCATCTCTAGAGGTAATGATGTTCCATAAACAGGAAATTGTAACTCTTTAAACAGGTATGGCATTGCACCAATATGGTCTTCGTGGCCGTGTGTGATTACAATACCTTTGATTTTACTCTTGATTTCTCGAATATATGAGAAATCCGGAATTAATATATCCACACCATGCATATCTTCATCAGGGAAACTCATACCAACATCTACAATGATTGCGGAAGTATCGGTTTCAATTACCATCATGTTTCCACCAATTTCACCTAATCCACCCAGTGGAGTAATTCGAATTTTACTGTTGGTATTTAAATTGAGTTTATAGTGTGGGTTCAGTCTATCTTTATGAGATTTCTCATTGATAGCATGTGCCTTTTTAAGATCTGTAACCCAACCTTTTTGTGAAGTTTTGCCATTTTCTCTAGGTGCATTACCATTTGGTTTTGGTTTTCTTCTATTTTGTGGTCGTCGTTTATTTGGTTGACCCTCTGTGTTACTCTCTTCGGAGTTTGTATTCTCTTTAGGAGCGTTGTTTCGAGGACGTCTGGTACTTCTGTTTTGAGGTTTTGTCTCTTTAGATTCTACAGGGGTTGCAGACGTTTCGGTTGGTTTTACAGTTTCTTGATTAGTTTCGTTTTCGTTTGTCATTTAATATCACCTTTTCGTACATTTGGTGATACAAAGACGCACTGAGTTCATGAGGTCTAATATTCTCATCTATATTAAGTGCAAGATAAATCTCTTTTAACAGAGTTTTATCTATTTTTGATGACAAATTTTTAGAGAGTTTTTTTCGTGGTTGCGTAAATGCAGCCTTCAAAAAACTTTTAAATTCATCATCTAAAGAATTATTCAAATCCTTTTTAATATATAAAATAGAAGAGGTTACTTTAGGAGGTGGTTCAAATGCAGTTGGAGGAACATCAAAGAGTATTTTTGCTTCTTTTGAAGTCAATTTAGTCATGACTCCCAAAGAAGAGAACTCTTTTTCTCCTTCATTGGCTGCAAATTTTTGTGCCACTTCCTTCTGAATCATCACAATTATGTGTTCACAATTGCTGTCTTCTATCGCACTTAATATAATGTTGGTTGCAATATAGTATGGTAAGTTTGCAATTAAATCATACTTACCATCATACAAAGTATTTTTACTTTTCCAAATCTGTAGAACATCAGTGTGGATGAGCTCTAACTTTCTACTTTGTATTTCATTTGCAAATTTAGACTGTAAGACAGTTAATAAATCACTGTCTATCTCATACGCAGTCACGTCTTTGTATTTGAGCATATGTTGCGTCAAATCACCTAAGCCAGGTCCAATCTCCACTGTGTGGTTCTCATTGTTGGGCATCGCTTCGATGATCTTGTGTAGGATAGAATCGTCTTTTAAGAAATTCTGTCCATACTTCTTTTTTGCTTTGATATTTTCCATAAGAAAAAGAGTATATCTGATATTAACTTACAATTAGATAATATTCAACATATTTAAATGTAAAAGGATTATTATTTTGAGTACTTTTGCCAAAAGAATCATTCCCTGTTTAGACGTGGATCAAGGACGTGTTGTAAAAGGGGTAAACTTTGTTGGGTTAAGAGATGCAGGTGACCCCGTTGAAGTTGCTAAAAGATACAACGCAGAAGGGGCAGATGAAATCACTTTTTTAGACATTGGTGCAAGCCATGAAGGTCGTGATACGATTGTTGATATCGTTAAAGATGTTGCAAAAGAAGTTTTTATTCCATTGACCGTTGGTGGTGGGATTAGAAAGCTTGATGATATTTATAAACTACTTAATGTAGGGTGTGATAAAGTCTCTATAAATTCAAGTGCTGTTGTGAATCCTGACTTCATCAATGAAGGTGCAAAACGTTTTGGTAGTCAATGCATTGTTGTGGCAATTGATGTTAAAAAAATTGCCGATGGATCATACCATGTTTTTGTAAAAGGTGGTCGAGAAGATACAGGACTAGATGCAGTTCAATGGGCCAAAGAAGTGTACAACAGAGGTGCAGGTGAAATACTTTTAACTTCAATGGATACAGATGGTGCTAAAACAGGTTTTGAACTGAATATTACTGAACAGATTTCAAATGCCGTTGATATTCCTGTGATTGCTTCAGGTGGAGCAGGAACCATGGAGCATATGAAAGAGGCATTTGAACATGGCGCAAGTGCAGCATTGGCTGCATCAATTTTCCATTTTAAAGAGATTGATATCATGGAACTCAAACACTATCTTTCTAAGAATGGAATCCCAGTAAGGATATAAGATGAAAAAGCTTTTACTTTTAGGTCTGCCGTTTTTGGTGTATGGATTTGAAGTTCAATTCAACAAAACATTTTCACATGAAATGCTTCCAGATGAACTCTCAACCTCATTAAATATTTCATCTGAAAAGAAAAATGAAAAGGATGTCTTATCAAGTCTTGATGTATATACAAGATTCATTCAAAAGAGCAAGATAATCGAGAAGAGCTCAAACTCTATAACACTCTTTCCTCAATACAAATATAAAGATGGTGAGTCAACTTTTTTAGGTTATAAAGGGAGTGTGAATTATAAAATCACTACACCAAAAAGTAAAAACATGAAAGAGTTTCTAGAGGAGTTTTATGAAATTAAACACGACAGCAATTTAACCATTTCTCTGTCAGCTTTAAAATGGAACTTTTCAAAAGAGAGCATGGAAAAGAGTGAAGAGCTTTTACGATTAGAAGCTATTAAGTGGAGTCAAAATTATGCAAAAACACTTTCCAAAGATTTAAAAACAGAATGTACCACTAAGCAAATTATGATTAATCAAAACAATGTTCGCCCAAGAGTTTATGCGAATGAAATGAGCATGTCTAAAGCAAGCAGTGATTTCTCTATGCCATTGCCAGAATTATTAAACGAAGAGCAAACACTGAATGCACATATTATCTTGGAGTGTAAATAATGATTATTTGTGCAGGAAGAAATGAGACGTTTAAATTTGCAACTCCAATGGGAGTAGGTCTGATTGAATCAGCCATTAATTTAACACGTCAATGCCTTTTTGATAAACCCGAATTTTTACTTTTTATTGGCACAGCTGGAAGTTATGGAAAATATAAACCATTTGATATTGTTGAGTCAACAAGTGCAGCCAATATAGAGTTGAGCTTTTTAAACAGTGATTGTTATACCCCGCTTGATAATGTATTGAACTCTGAGAATCGTTTGGTTCAAAATCAAACCATCGTCAATTCTTCAAACTATATCAGTACCAATTTTGAGTTGAGTAAAAAATTTAATGACTATAATATTGGGATAGAAAACATGGAGTTCTACTCTTTGCTCAGTGTGGCAAAAGAGTTTGATATTAACATTGCAGGTATATTTATTATTACCAATTATACCAATGAAAATGCTCATGAAGAGTTCTTAAAAAACCACAGTGATGCAATGGAAAAATTGACTCAATATTTATTGGATAAAAAGATAATTCAATAATGTTTCACGTGAAACACGTTTAGAAAATGTGAACTGCTTCACATTTTTAGTGTTGAACCCGAGAGTGATGTACGTAGTACCACACGAGGGAGTTCAGTCCGACTTAGAATGATTTTAGAGTGATATGCGAAAGCATCACTCTAAAGAATTCGGTTTGGTTTTTTACAGAACTTCGAGTGATGTACGCAGTACCACACGAGGGAATTTAGTCCGACTTTAAATGGTTTTAGAGTTATATGTATAATCATTGTTCGGTTGAGAACGAAGTGATATGCGAAAGCATTACTCTAAGGAGTTCAAAAGTACTTCTATAAGATTAGAGTCAAGGAGATTAAAACTTAAATAATATTGTTCATACTGATTTTAGTATTTGAAGTTTGAAATACTTAAAATAAAAACAGAAAAGCAAAGTGGTGTATAGAAAATTGTAAGCAGTTTTTTATAGACTATTTTTTTAAAAAAGAGAAAGGATTCATTTGCAATCAATTTATGATTATCAACTGGATGAATTAAAAGAGAAAGTAAAACCAGCATTCAGAGCCAAACAGATTTATAATTGGATATATAAAAAGTATGTCACTTCGTATGAGGAAATGAAAAATATTCCTAAAGATTTAAAAGAGCAACTGAATGAAAACTTTTCACTTGATATTTTAAAGATCATCAAAAAAGAACAAAGCAGTGATGGCAGTATCAAATATCTTTTTGAACTTCAAGATGGGCACACTATTGAGACTGTTTTATTACTGATGAGAAATAAAAAAATTTCAGAAGATGGAAATATTGAACGAAGTGAACAATATACCGTTTGTATCTCAACACAAGTGGGATGTAAAGTAGGGTGTACTTTTTGTTTGACAGCCAAAGGAGGGTTTGTCCGTAATTTAACTGCAGGTGAAATTGTGGCACAAATTGTTCAACTCAAAAGAGACAATGAGATTGCAGAGAATAAATCCTTGAATATTGTGTATATGGGTATGGGGGAACCGTTGGATAATTATGATAATTTAATTCAAGCCATTAAAATCTTCTCAAATGAAGAGGGATTATGCATTGCCACTAAACGACAAACCATTTCAACCAGTGGTATCAGTACAAAGATTAAAAAATTGGGAGATGAAGATTTAGGAATTCAATTGGCCATTTCATTACACGCTGTGGATGATCAACTTCGAACAGAATTGATTCCAATGAATAAAGCATACAACATTGCCTCAATTATTGAAGCTGTGAAAAATTTTCCTGTGGATGTACGAAAAAAAGTAATGTTTGAATACCTTGTGATTAAAGATAAAAATGATGACCTTAAATCTGCAGAAAAATTGGTTAAAATGCTCAGTGGTATTAAGGCCAAAGTGAATTTAATCTACTTTAATCCGTATCCTGGCACATCATATCAAAGACCAACAAGGGAAAATATGGTAAGATTCCAGCAATATTTAATAAGCAAAGGTTTAATGTGTACGATTCGAGAATCTAAAGGGTTAGATATCTCAGCTGCATGTGGACAGCTTAAAGAAAAGGAAGCCAATGGAAATAGTTGATATTGTGCTGATTGTTTTTATTGCAGGTGTTGCAATAATTACGGCAATTGGTTTTTTTAAGAATTTTAGATAAGGTAAACGTTATGGCAATTACACGATTTGCACCTTCACCAACAGGGTATTTACATATTGGTGGATTACGAACTGCTCTGTACAGTTTTTTATGGGCAAGAAGAACACAAGGTGAATTCAGACTAAGAATTGAAGATACAGATACACAACGAAACAATGAAGAGGCAATGAAAGCAATCATTGAAGCTTTTGAGTGGGTGGGTCTAAATTATGATAATGAAGTAGAGTATCAATCACAACGTCTGGAGATTTATAAAAAGTATATTCAACAACTTCTTGATGAAGGAAATGCATACTACTGTTATATGTCAAAAGAGGAGTTGGATGCTTTACGAGAAGAGCAAATGGCCAATAAGCAAACACCAAGATACGATGGACGATACAGAGACTTCACTGGCACTCCTCCTGAAGGTGTTGAACCCGTTGTAAGAATCAAAGCACCCAAAGAAGGAGTCATCTCTTTTGTAGATGGTGTTAAAGGCGCAATGAATTTTAATGCAACTGAAGTAGATGATTTTGTCATTGCACGAAGCAATGGAATGCCAACGTATAACTTTGTTGTTGCCATTGATGATGCATTGATGAAGATGACAGATGTGATTCGTGGAGATGACCACTTAACCAATACACCAAAACAGATTGTAATTTATAAGGCTTTAGGTTTTGATGTACCTAAGTTTTACCATGTACCAATGATCAATAACCCACAAGGTAAGAAACTCTCAAAACGAGATGGTGCAATGGATGTGATGGAGTATAAACGACAAGGGTATTTAGCTGAAGCACTGTTGAACTTTTTAGTTCGTTTGGGTTGGTCAAATGGAGATCAAGAGATTTTCTCTATGGATGAGATGTTAGAACTCTTTGATCCAAACAATATCAATAAATCAGCTTCTGCATATAATGAAGAGAAACTGTTATGGCTCAATGCACATTATATTAAAAATGTATCTAATGAGCGTTTAGCAAATGAGTTAGAGTTCTTTGATTGCCACTTAAGTGGACATGACAAAAAAGAGATGATTTTAGATCTATGTAAAGAGCGTGCTCAAACACTGCTTGAGCTCAAAGCCTCAATTGATAATATCTTGAGTACTCCTACTTCATATGAAAATAAAGGAGTGAAAAAGTTTGTTAAAGAGGAAACTGCTTCAATGTTGGAGTCATATGTGGCACTTTTAGAAGCGAACAAAACCTCTTTACATTTGGCTTGTGATTATGAAGCGATTACCAAACCATTTATTGAAGAAAAGGGATTAAAATTCCCGCAACTCTTTCAACCTATTCGAATTGCATTAACTGGTGGAACACAAGCACCTTCAGTTTATGACATCTTAGCCGTGCTTGGATGTGATGAATCTGTACAAAGAATTCACGCAGCACTTGCACAAAATTTCGGAAAATAGAAGAAAACAGAGGCTATTTTTATTAAAGTCTGTATTTGTAACACCCAAATACAGATTTTATATCAAATCTACACAAAAATTATTAATATCTAGTAAATCCCTAAAAATAGACCGTAGCACTATTATTTAGATATTATTTGAGTATAAAATGTAATTAAAATGTAATCTAGCTAAAAAAAAAATTAAATTTTTAAAGAAAAGTTCATACTTTATGATATAATAAATCACTAGGCCCACGTAAAAGTAGACTAGAGAATTTTTAGTTCGGTAGAACATGTCAAAGGAAACAGGAAGATGAATATCTATGTAGGTAATCTTTCATATAGAATGAATAACGAAGATTTAGAGGAATTATTCGCTAAATTCGGTGCTGTAAAAAGTTGTAAAATTATCAATGACAGAGACACAGGAAGATCGAAAGGTTTTGCATTTGTTGAGATGGATGTAGATTCTGAAGGTCAATCTGCGATTGATGAATTAAATGGAAAAGAGATTGAGGGAAGAACACTTAAAGTGAACGAAGCTCGACCAAGACCTCCAAGAGAAAGAAGAACATACTAATCAGTATTGCTTTTAGGGGCTGAGTAATCGGCCCTATTTTAAAGTGAGCCTGAACTCACTGCCTTCATTTACTTTTGAATCCACTTCTATTTTTATATTGTACGTATCACATACTGTTTTTACTATACTTAAACCAATTCCAAAACCACCATTTATAGCATCTGCACGATAAAATCGTTGAAATATTTTATCAATATCTTTTTTCTTAATTCCATTACCACTGTCTTTTATGGTTAAAATACCCTTATTTAACGTTACAAAAATTTTTCCAGACATGGGTGTGTATTTAATTGCATTTGAAAGAAGATTATTAAATAAACGAATAAAACTCTCCTTGTCGATGTTGTAAATAAAAGGTTCCGTTTGAACAAACAGATCAATCTGTTTTTTTTGAGCAAAGAGTTTAAAATAGTCTGTTTGTTCTTTAATGATGGTTTCTAAATTCAAAGCTTCAATGTTTTTCCTCTTTTCACTGTTTAAAAACAGATAGGTCAAATCATCATAGATCTCAGAGATGCGCTTGGCACTGATTAAAATACGTTCATGCGATTTTTGAGTCATGGGTTGTTTGTCATTAATAGACATCACAATCGCAGAAATAGGAGTATTCAGTTCATGTGTGGTCTCTTTAATAAAGTTATTGAGTTTGATGCGTTGTTGTACAATGGGTTTAATAAATTGTTTGGTTAAATAAAAACCAAAAACAACCACAAAAATATAGAGCAGTACATACGAGATAATAATCTTGTTTTGAAGCTCACTAAGGGTGTTAAAAAGCACGTTCTCCTCAATGGCAATATAAGAGATGCCCAAATGGCCTCCAACGCTGTTATCAATAAGTATGAGGTTATTTCCATTTTGAGAAAATTTATGATTTAAAATCACTTTTTGGCCAATATAGGTTAAAACAGCATTGCCACTGTTGTCATACAAGCCAAATTTATAACCATTCTCAACAACAAGTTCACTTTTTCGTAAAGGGGTATTTTGCATGTGGGCATAAACAATTTTAGAAGCGAGCTTGGAAGCATAGATTTGCATTTTAGAGATAGTGATATCTCTGTAAAAATCAGCTTTTGTTTGGTAAAAAAGAAAAAATATAATGCCTAAAAGAATAAAAGTTGAACCTAAAAAGAGGGCATAAAAACTTCTGAATGTTCTTTTTTCATTTTGTGTTAAAACGATAACCAACTCCTTTGAGTGTTGTGATATAACCATCATCAAGCAATCGACGAAGATTCTTTATATAGGTACGTATAGTAGCACTGCTTGGATACTCTTCATAACTCCATACATTCACACTGAGTTCATCTATAGAGATGGTTTTATCTTGATTTTTTAAAAAGTACTCTAAAATTTTGGCCTCTTTTTTGGGCAATATGGTTTTCATACCCTCATTATTTAATTCATAATTGTTGGTATCGTAAGTGATATTTAAAGCAATGGTAAATATATGAGTTGAATCAAGGTTAAAAAGTCGTTTGATATTATTAATACGAAGGCTGAGTTCTTGCAGTTCAAACGGTTTTTTGATGTAATCATCACAACCACTCTCAAAACCTTGTTTTAAATCACTACTGCTATTGAGTGAGGTGATAAATATAGCAGGGGTTTTTATGTTGTGTGAACGTAACTCTTTTAAAAATTCAAAACCATTGATATTGGGTACATTTACATCCAAAATTAATAGGTCAAAAGTCTGTTCATAGACCAAAGATTGAGCTTGTGCTCCATCAAAGGTTGAAATAACAGTGTAACCCTCATTGACTAAGAACTCTTCAAGAATTTCATTGAGTATGATATCGTCTTCTAGCAGCAGTATTTTCATACTGCAAGTATACCACAGATTAAAACGATATCACTACACAATAAATACACGAAAAAGGGTCAGTACCCTTTTTTTAATTCACGCATTAAACGATTGGTATTAAAAATGCTGATAACGATGGTTGCAATAAGAAGAGTAAAGGCAATGACAATTGAAATTGTTACTGCAGGACTGTTTGATATTTGCATATTTGCACGATTGGGTGCTTTTTGTTTTTTTGTCTCTTTTTTTTCTTCGACTTTAAATCCTCCAATAGGTTCAATTCCCTCTTTGATGACCGTGTGACCAGGTCCGCCATCTAAAACGACATGATAGGCAACTTTAGGCATAGGAACAATAAGCTCACTGCTGCTTGGAAGACGTTTTTTAAACAAGACTTCTTGATTGTCAAGTGATTCAACGATGACCAATGCACCTTCGGCACTCTCTCCCGTATTAAACATCCCTTGTATGAACAGCGTTCCATCTTCATTGTCATCAAGATTAAGTACCAATGTGTGCGCATAAAGAGTCAAACTCATTATGAATGTACAAAACAAATAAAACAATTTTTTCATTTTTTCTCCTTTTTAGCTTGTAAGGGCCAAAAAACTTTGGCCTCTTTTCGATTGGTTGGCAGTTTTAAAGCCAGCCAAATCAATATAATGCCGGTTAGACAAAGAGTGAAATCTACGGCAAAAATGTGCCCCATGTTATTTGTTAATAGTTCCATGGGATTGAATCCTGAAAAATAGATGTGGCATAGTGCGGCAATAATAAACAAAATTCCCCCACTTAAAAAGAACTCTTTGGCTGCTTGATAGGAGTTGAGTCGGTAAAAAGACCAAAACAGAGTAAAGAGCCAAACATTATAAAAGATTCCTTGTTGCCATACAACACGATCTTGTAGATCAAAAGGAAGCGTCCATTGAAGAACAAAAAGTATTGCTGTTGCTGGAATAACACCCAACATGGTTGCAAGTGACAGTTTCCCCATCCAGTGATAAAACGTGATTTTATCAGCATACTTTTTGGCTTTTTTCTCAAGCCATAACATCACACCAAATCCCAAAGCAATCCCACACAATGCCATCATAAGAGCAATGATAATACGAGAGAAAATATCAATTCCAAATAAAAAGTGTAAGAAAAAAAGTCCCTCTGCAACAAACACAGGCCATACTTTATCCATGACGGTTTGATTGTTGATTACTTCTGCGGTGTGGGCATTTAAAACAACACGGGGTTGATTAAAAATCCCACCATTTAAAAAGGGTTTATAAGGGTTATAACCAATAATTTCAACTTGTGCAGTTGTATCATTCCAATTGCTCAGTTTAATCTGTTTGAAGATTAAATCAGGATTCACCTCTTGTGCTTTTTGTATTAATGTGCTTAAGGGCTTCATTTGTGCTGCTTCATTCTTTTTAGCAATGGGATCGCTTTGTTGAAATAGTACTTTTCCTACAACGCCATCAATGGCTTGGGCTTTACCTTTGGTCAGAATTTTAGACATAGGCCCTGAACTGATTAAGCCCACATTCATCACTGCACCACTGAGTGTGATGAGAAAAAAAGGTAAAAAGAGCCAAGTAAAGACTTTAACATGAATTTTTGAAAAAATGGCTTGTTGATTTTTGCCTTGATTTTTAAATTTAAACAGCATAATCAAAATAAGACCCGTGATGATTAAAACCATCGTACCTACGGCAACAAAACCAAAAGAGAGTCGACCAATCAATGAAAGAGGTGCACCATAGTGCAGTTCATTTAAAAATGCAGCCAAATGAGAGACTCTTTTATCTTCATTATTCAAACGTTCATTGGTATTTGGATTAAAGGCAATGGGTTTTGCAAATCGATGAGTGACAACAACCGCTGGGTCACCTAATCTTCCTGGTAGATTTATCATCAAACCATCTTTAGGAAAATCCGGTTCATTAAGAACTTCTTCAATCATTGTATTATAATCAATATTGGTAATAGGAACCGAAGTAATGTGTCGAGAGGGTTTTTCCCATGTTTGAATATAAGGCAATAATATCGCAAACACACCAAAAAATATTGCCAAATACATTACCAAAGAGAAGGTGATTCCTGCTGCAATATGAATACGAAACAGACGTTGCTTAAAGAGTTGTGATTTAACAGTTGACATCTATAAACCCTTTAAACAAACACGTAAAGTAAAACAGCAAACACCATCAAAGGGACTAAAAAGCGAAGCAGTGTTTGCATCTTTGTAAATGAAAGAGCAATCCACGTAGTAGCAACTGCCCAAGCAAAGGTATTAAACATAATTGAAATAATTGCCGCTTCTTCAATGCGTAAAGGAAGAACAAAGGCTAATAGCGTCATGCCTAAATAGGCAATCAATAGTCCTCCAATAATAGAAAAAAGTACACGAAAGAGACCAATAGTGCGTCCACTGGTCTCTGGCGTACGTAAATATGTGTAAACTTTATTCAGCATATCAAAAACTTTTAAAAAGAGTAACTGATGGATGCTAAAATAGTTCGAGGAGTTCCCACATAGACTCTTGTCCCTGCAGCATTACTTGCCAAAGCACCCTCCACATACTCTTTGTCGGTTAAATTTTGCATACTGATACTTGCACGCCAGTTTCCTTTTTTATACCCCATTGTGGCATTGTAGATGATTTCAGAATCAAATTTAATGTCATTGTTATCATCCGCATAACGTGCGCCTAAATAGCGTACACCACCACCGATGTAGAGATGAGGTAAGTTAAATGATGAGAGATAATAGGTTGTAAAAAGGTTTGCTGTGTGTTTGGGTATATTTCTTAAATCTAAATTGTCCACGTCGACATTCTCTGTATGGGTATAACCATATGATGCTACGATAGACCAGTTTGGTGTAATCTCACCACTCATATCAATTTCAAACCCTTTACTTTTTTGTTTTCCACTGGCAACATAGTCTGTTGTAAGTGGGGTTGAGTCATCTGAAAGAGCAATATTGTTCTTCTCAATTTTAAATACCGCAGCTGTTAACATGAAGCGGTCATCAAAAAGTTTTTGTTTCACTCCCAGTTCAAATCCTTCACCTGTTTCAGGATCAAGCACATTGCCACTGCTGTCACTTACAGTATTAGGTGTGAATGATTCAGAATAGTTAGCATATAAAGAGGTTTGAGGTGTCACTTTATAGATAAATCCCAGTGATGGTGTCCAGTCGTCTGATTTTTGTCCATCTTTGGGTTTGGATTCACTGTATCTCACACCCACATTCATTAGGAAATCATCCGTGAAGTTGATGCTGTCTTGAAAAAACGTTCCCCATGATTTGGTGTAGGTTTTATCCCCTGTCATATCCGTGGCATTGGGATGGTCTGAAAGTGACGTTAAATTCTCATAATTAGGGTGGGAAAGGTTGATATTATATGGATTCATTGGATCGTAAAACATGGTCGTTTTAGTGTAAGCTTTGTTAAAATCTCCACCCACACTGATGCGGTTTCTAAAATCAAAGATATCAAACTCTTTATTGAGTGTGTATTGAAGAGCATGCTCTTGAAACTCTTGCTTTTGATACGCATAAGCACGAGTTACCGTATCAGTAATTTCATTGTATCGTTGTGGCATGTGTACATCTCCATTATGACCTTCATAATCAATGTAACGGTATCGCAAATTGGAATTCCACGATGTAAAATGACTTTCAAAGTCAAAACCTACTATTTTTTGAGTCTTCTCAAACTCCTCATCAGGGTGTGAAATCATATGGTCAACTGGAGCGACTAAGTGCCCTTTTTTATTCACATAAGTACCAAAAGAAGAGGGGGTTGTCTCATCGGTATACTCTGCAACCAAAGTGAGTGTATGGTTCTCATTAAAATCATATGCCAATGATGGTGCAACAAATACACGAGTGGTGTCCGTGTTACTGTTCGTAAAACCTTCATCATACTCTAAAACAGAGTTGAGTCTGAAGTAGAGAGATTGAGCCTCATTTAAGCTGCCACCCACATCTAACTTGGTGGCATAGGATGGATTGTCATTTACATCAAGCTCTATTTTACCTAAGGCTATTTTGGTTGCTTTTTTATTGACTAAATTAACCAAACCACCAGGACTTGATTCCCCATACTGCAGTGAATCTGGACCTTTTAAAATCTCTACAGAAGAGAGATTAAAAAGTTCTGGATGAGCCATCTTATTGGTGACTCTCATCCCATCAAACAAAATGGGTATACTTGAAAACCCACGCATACTGATTTGATTGGTTCGTCCATGGTTATCCCCTTGGTAGGAGGTATTTGAAGACATTTTAATGATGTCTTCAATGTTTTGTGGTTGAGCATCTTCAATGAAATCTTCATTAAATATTTGAATTGATTTGGCACTCTCATCAATATCAATCATTGTTCGATTGAGATTGATCTCTTTGGTATTGAGATAACTTGAATGGCTGTTTCCAATAACCGTCACTGTGTCAAGTTGTTTTGAGTCACTTTTTGTGGTTTTTGATTCGGCAGAAAAAGCAATCGTTGTTGATAATAGAAGCATACACAAAGGTACAGATAATTTATACGTTGGCATATTCATAAAATTCTCCCTAAATTTTTGTGGCAATAGTATCATTTATGATTGTGATTATCAATATTCTATTATCATAATAGGGAAAATAATATGCAAAAAGAGGAAATTACAAAGCATTGTACTCTTTTTTAAAGTGGCTAGGAGAGTGGCCTACATATTGTGTGAAAAGTTTACTGAAGTGTCCTGCATGTTTGTATCCTACATTGGAAGCCACCTCTTGAACGCTTTGATTTTGTTGTAATAACTTCTTAGCTACTTCTAAACGACGTCTTTGAAGCATTTCTAAAATGGTCATGCCATAATAGGCTTTAAAATCTTTTTTTAAATAACACTCATTTATCGCTGATTTATAGGCAATCTCTTTAATAGAGAGATTTTTTGCATACTCATTAAGAATAAGCTCTTTGGCACGCTCCAGTGAGTGAAGACGATTTTTATCATATTTTGTCTGTTCGTTTGAGTGATTCATAAGAAAAGCAGCCCGATTTAATGAGCAGTGTGTTAAATCCATCGTTTTGGATTCTAAAAAGATATTTTTAAGTAGGTCATGAAAACTTTTTTGGTCTTTAAAACTGGCAAGTATCTCTTTTTGTTGTTGGTTGATAAAACCATCTTGTAAAAGGCGGTAACTGAATTTCTTTGCTTTTTGCATGTGTTCATGGACGTTATTTATGCCGTGTCCTAATTGTAAAAAAAGTTCCTCTTTCATACCAATAGTAAGCGTTCTATAACGTATTTTAGGCAGAAAAGTCGCTTCAAGTTGAAAATCATCAGATCCAAGACCCAATAGAAAATGGTTGGATTTCATGATAAATTCGTGTTGATCTTTAAATACATAAGGAATCGCACCTTCTAAATTAAAGATTATCACAGCACCTGGAACATTGCTTGTTTCAGTGAGAATGGTTTTTTCATAGACAAAGAAGTCCCGAATAGAGACGGCAATACCGTTGCCCATATCATACCAAATGGATTCACCTTGACCATACTCTGGTTTGATACTGCCTATAAATATATGACGTGAAAAAGGGTTATTAATCTCTTTTATTTGGGTTAATAAATCAAGATAGTTGACTCTTTTCATCATAAAAACCTTATGTTAATTTAAAAGGTATTTTAACACAAAAAGCCCTCTTTTTTAATAAAGAGTATCAATATTATAATTTAATGAGCAGAGAACGAGTATAATAGTACGCAAAAACAGCCGCAGAATATATCATCAGTGCCACGCCAATCCACAACGCAACAATCTCTAAGTTGAAGTATTTAACGATTAAAAAGGCCACAATAAATTTGGCAATGATTTGTCGATACAGAGCAATGAAAAGAATCATCTTAGGTTTTTTAATGCCTTGCAGGGTTGAGACACAAATAAAGAGCGTTACATAAGCAAAAAAGACCCAAACTTCAATATAGATGTAACCAGTGGCTATCTCAATGACTTTGGCATCATTGGTAAAAATACCAATAATAAAAGTGGCAGTCAGATATAAAAACAAAATGCCAAAAGCAGAGACAGTGAACCCATATTTAAGCGTGGTGACTAAAATCTCTCTCACACGTTCATACTGCTTTGCCCCGTAGTTATTTGCAACGAGTGTTAACGCTGCTGTGCTTAAACCCAAACTTGGCATAAGCATGATTTGCTCCACACGATAACCAATTCCAAAAGCGGCAACTGCTTCTATTCCATAATGAGAGACAAAGTAGGTCATTAAGATGGAACCAATGGCCATGGTGAGCATATTAAGACTGTTGGGTACGCCTTGAATGATGAACGTTTTATAAATATGTAAATGAGGCAGATAGTATCGAATATTTAAAAAATCTAACACCTCCAGTTGACGGACTTTATAGATTAAATAACACATATTCATGATTTGTATGAGTACGGTTGCTAAAGCAATCCCAGCAACGCCCATAGAGGGAATAAATAAAAAACCGTAAATAAAAAGAGGATTGAGTGCTAAATTGGCAAAGAAACCAAAAATCAAGGTATTTCGATAGCTTTTAGTATCGCCATTGGCAATTAAAATGGCATTGAGTGCAAAATTGGCCATAAAAAAGATGGTACCCATTAGAATCACATCCATATAGGCTAAGGCAAGCTCTAAATAGGCCTCTTTTGCCCCTAAGAGCATAAAGAGATTTTTTTCAAAGGTGAAACCAAAGAGCATCAAAATGGCACCTATAAGCATGATAAATAAAATCCCTTTTTGTCCATAGACTTTGGCTAAGAAGTGTTTGTTTGAACCGTTGGCATTTCCAACCAAAGAGGTAATGGCTGAACTGAAACCATATCCAAAACCAACAATAAGAAAAAAAAGCATAAAACAAATAGAGAGAGCCGCAATGGCTTCTGTTGAAATAAGACCTGCATACCACGTGTCAACTACGTTATACATGGTATTAAAAAAAATCCCTGTAATAGAAGGAATGGCAAGTTGTTTTATCAAAGTGGGAATATTTTCTGTGGTGAGATGTTTGTTTCTTTTTTTCAAGTGATCTCTTTTTAGGTATTGTACTGCGATTGCAATGAGTTTGCAATTAAAATATAGAGGAACTTATTACAAAATAGAAGCGATTAAGCTTCTATTCTGATCATCGCTGGTTTAGAACTGACGTAAGAGAGGGTTTCAAGCTCTTCAAGTGCCTCTTTGATGTCTTTTTCCTTACATACATGTGTTGAAAGAAGTAAAATGGCATTGTCATTTTTATCGGGTTTTTGAAGCATCTTTTCAATGGAGATATTTTTATCACTTAATACCGATGCAATTTGCGCTAAAACACCCGGTTTATCCTCTACGGTCAGTCGTAAGTAGTAGTTGGTTTCAATCGAATCAGAGCTTGCTAATGTAAGGTTTTGTTTAAGTGACCTTTCAAATCCAAGCATGGGTGAACCTTTCCCTTTACGTGCAATATCAATGATATTTGCAATTACAGCACTTGCTGTTGCATCGCCACCTGCGCCTGGTCCATAATACATCGTTTCACCCACTTTATCACCAATTACAGAAACACCATTCATCACGCCATCAACTTTTGCAATCATTTCATTGTTTGAAATAAATACGGGATGTACTCGAAGTTGAATTTCAGAACCCACTTTTTTGGCAATGGTTAACAGTTTAATCGTATAGTTAAACTCTTTGGCAAACTCAATGTCATACGAAGAGATATTTTGAATCCCTTCAATTAAAATGTCTTCAGGTTTGGCATCAATGCCATAGGCAATAGAGGCTAAAATAAGCAGTTTATGTGCTGCATCAAATCCACCCACATCAAAAGTGGGATCCGCTTCAGCGTATCCCAACTCTTGTGCCTCTTTTAAAATCTCATCGTAGTTTACATCTTCATTGATCATTTTTGTCAACATATAGTTGCACGTACCGTTCATGATCCCTTTAATGGACTCAATGTGATTGGCACTTAAACCTTCTCTTAACGCATTGACAATTGGGATACCTCCTGCAACTGAAGCCTCATACTCAAACGGTGTATCCCCCGCTAAGTCTTGAAGCTCATATCGGTGATACGCTAAAAGTGCTTTGTTTGCAGTAACCACGGGAATTTGTTTGGCTAACGCTTTTTTTACAACTTCATACGGTTTTTCAATGCCACCCATGAGTTCCACGATTAAATCAATGGAATCATCGTTTAAAACTGCGTCAATATCGTCTGTTAATTCGATATTGACGTTTCGTTTTTTATTTAAGTTATTGACAACACCAATTGCAGGTACAATTTCACATCCAGCTCGAGCAGTGATAATCTCTTTATTCTCTTGTAAAATATTGATTACGCTCGAACCGACTGTCCCTACACCTAAAATTGCTATTTTTAACATCACTTATCCTATAAAGTTTTTAAATATTTTTTAATATTTTTTGCTGCTTGCCGGATTCTTTTTTCATTCTCAATCAATGCGATTCGAACATAGCCTTCACCGTATGTACCAAATCCAATTCCCGGACTTACAGCAACTTTTGCTTCTCTTAGAAGTTGTTTTGAAAACTCCATACTACCAAGATGTTGCGCTTTTTCAGGGATTTTTGCCCAAATAAACATAGAGGCATTGGGTACATCCATTTCCCAACCTGCATCTTTAAATGCTTCAACCATGATATCTCTTCGGTAGTTGTATTTTGCGATGTGTTGTTCTACACACTCTTGTGGACCATCCAGTGCGATGGTTGCAGCCACTTGAATGGGTGTGAACATCCCATAATCAAGCCAAGATTTGATTCGTTTTAATGCACCTACAAGTTTCTCATTTCCTACGATAAATCCAACACGCCATCCTGCCATGTTGTATGATTTACTTAACGTAAATGACTCAACTGCCACATCCAATGCACCCTCTGCTTGAAAAATAGATGGGGTTTTGTAGCCATCAAAAGTGATGTCTGCATAAGCAATGTCCGAGATAATATAGAATCGCTCTTTTTTGGCTAAATCAACCAATCGTTGGTAAAACTCTGGTCGAACCGTTGCACACGATGGATTGTGTGGAAAGTTAACCAGTACATACTTCACTTTTGGAATGGATTCTTTGAGTGTTTTATTCAATCGTTCAAAGAAAAGCTTTTCATCCACTCTAAAATCTCGTCCAAAGGGCAATTCAAAGTTGTGAATGGCTGCACCACTTAGCATAAATGCATATGAGTGAATAGGGTACGTTGGGTCTGGAACAACGGCAACATCACCTACATTTACAATCGCTTGTACTAAGTGAACATACCCCTCTTTACTTCCCATAGTAGCCACAGCGTGCTTATCTGGGTCTAAATAGTCCACTCCATATTTTCTTTTGTACCAGTTACAAATCGCCACTCTGAGTTTATAAATACCTGCACTTGCACTGTACCCGTGGTTTTTTGGTTTGTCTGCTGTCTCTTTTAATTTGTCAATAATGTGTTGAGGTGCCGGACCATCTGGATTTCCCATAGAAAAGTCAATGATATCTTCCCCGGCGCGTCTTGCTTCCATTTTGATATTATTGACTTCTGCAAACACATAGTTTGGAAGTCGTTTCATACGTTCAAATTCAATTTCTGGAAACACGTTTTACTCCTTAATGATTACGCTTAGTCCACGTTTGATGTTTACTAACGTGTATAAGTCGTTTATTTTGATATATTTGGTTTGATCTGGAATGCGTAAAGAGATACGTTTGAAGATCTTATCCTCTTTGACAATATTTAAGATGTTCAAATGCTCATCATAAAAAACAATATGTGGGTACCAGTAATTCAGTGCTGTACTCATCACTTTGATGACTTTACCACCCTTGATTGAGATAAAATAAGGACGTAAAGGTTTTTGTAATTTTACTATCTCATTTGAGTCTATAAAAATTGATTCTGAAATATTAGCAAAATTTGTATCAATTTTGTATATCCATGTATCATTTTCTTCTCTTTTTATTTCAATTATGCGTGACTCTTTTTTTAAAAGCTCTGAAATAAAGAGTTGAGGGTCAATCATAAATTCTGTTTTTAATTTAATGACCCACTTTAAGCTGCCATCGCCATCATACGATGAATGTTTTGTAAAATAGTAGTAGTATCCTAATGACTTGAGTGTTTCATTTAGAATTTTGAGCGACTTCACAGGGTCTGTAGAGGTATAAAACTCCACTAAAATCTCTTTAGGTTCTGCTAATTGCAGGTTTAAGAGCCCATTTTGTTTTAACTCTTTGATGATGTTTAAATAGTTCAGCTTTTCACCGCTTAAGGTGTATTTGCTTGGATTTTGCGAAAAAAGAAATTGTATGAGGTTTTTATGTTCTTTGTAGTTTTGCTCACCGATAAGGTTTTCAATTTTATCAAACAGTACACTTGCTTGAAGTGTCAAGCTTAAAAAAAGGGCAGTGAAAATCAATTTAAACATTGTTATCCTTTCAGATTGTACATTAAAATAGCCGCAGCGACAGAGACATTGAGTGAGTCGAAGTCGTTGTGCATTTTGATTGAAACCTTTAAGTCAAGTTTTTTTCGTATCTTACCGCTTAAGCCTTCACCTTCGCTTCCTAAAAACAGAGCAACTTTATCTTCTTGGGTGATTTTTCCATATTTCTTTAAATCTGTACCATCCATGGTTGCACCAATAAGCGCATAACCACTCTGTTTAAGCTCATTGGCCAAATCTAAAGAGTTGGGATACAGAGCAAATGGCATGTCCAACATGGCTCCCGCACTGGTACGAATGATTCCAGAGTTATTGAGTGTTTTAACTCCTGAAGCTATCACTCCATCAATACCCAGTGAGTATGCTGATCGTGTAATGGCTCCGATATTTCCTACATCGGTTAATCC
This sequence comes from Candidatus Marinarcus aquaticus, assembly GCF_004116335.1. NCBI lineage: Bacteria > Pseudomonadati > Campylobacterota > Epsilonproteobacteria > Campylobacterales > Arcobacteraceae > Candidatus Marinarcus > Candidatus Marinarcus aquaticus. The sequence continues at coordinate 129,392 of NZ_PDKN01000003.1, read as the reverse complement.
ATCTAACACCACAATAAAGTTTTTCTGTTTCAGTTCATCCATGGTTTGATACTCAAACTCTTTGAGTCGTAAGAAAAAGCCTTGGTGATTACCACCATGTGCCAATGATTGAGCCTTTTTGTTATCAAGCTTGATGATTTTTTTCCCAAGTTTTAAAAACTTAGCAAATACTTTTTTATCAATCTCTTTTGAAAAAAGAACCTCTTCAATGAGTTCGGGATGTTTTTGTAGTATGTATAGAACTACTTGTTTACCATATATTATCATGACTGGATTCTATCTAAAAGTTCTTGATAAATCTCTTTGACTGCACGTCCTGTCATCTTAGCAAGCAGTTTGGCTTTTTGTTTGGGTGGAAGTGAAAGCTCTTCAATGTCTGAAACCGTGAGTATTTCACCTTTTGAAACAGTTACAGGTTTTATGATGACAACCCATTCTCCTTTGATGTTTTCACTTTTAAACTGCTTGAAAAGTTCACCGGCAGTTTGTTTATAAACGGTTTGATATTTTTTAGTGAGCTCTTTGGCTAAAAAGATGGTTCTATTTTCATCATAGGCAGCTAACTCTTCTAAGAGTTTCAGAAGTCGATGAGGGGATTCATATAAAATAGGGGTAATTTGACTTTGCATCACTTCTAAAAAGTGCGATTGCCGCTCTTTGCCTTTGTGAGGCAAAAATCCAAAAAAGGTAAATGTCGTAGCATCAAAGCCGCTCATGGCAAACGCAGTTAACACAGCATTCGCACCAGGAATGACATCATAGGGTATACCATTTTGAATACACCATTGTACCAAAGTGGCACCTGGATCACTGATGCAAGGCATCCCAGCATCGCTTACGTAGACAATATTTTTTTCTTTAAAAGTGGTTACATCAAAAGTAGCCAGTTGTTTCTTTTCATTATGATGATGAAATGATTCAAATTGATTGCAAGGAAAAGTTAAATTATATTTTTCACTGAATAGTTGTAGAAGTTTTTTAGTAACGCGAGTATCTTCGCATAAAAAAAGTTCCGCACTCTCCAGGGCTTTCAGTGCTCTTGATGAGATATCATCAAGGTTGCCTATGGGAGTGGGAACTAAAGTAAGCACAAATCTGCTTATTTGTTCATGTTATACTTAGCTTTAAATTTCTCTACTCGACCAGCAGCATCAACGATTTTTTGCTCTCCAGTAAAGAAAGGGTGGCAAGCAGAACAAATGTCAATTCTCATTGTTTCAACGTTTGACTTTGTTACGAACTCATTACCACAAGCACAAGATACAGTACACTCTTTGTAATCTGGGTGAATATCTTTTCTCACGTTTTTTCCTTCTTTTATTCGTTTCTAACAAAAGGTCAAGTCTCTGTGTTGCCCTTTATTAAAAATCTTTTAGGTTACGATTTTTTGGAATACGGATTATATCGAAAAAAACTTAAGTATGTCTGAATTTAAGCTTTCTAAAACATTCTTGGTTTGCAGGTTGTTAAATTGTGAGCGATTAAAGGTGCGTTGCCGTTTTGCAAGTTGGGCTGTGTTGGTCGCAATCTTCTCTTCAAGTTGTGCTTTTGAGAGTTTTCCATCAAGGTATTGCAAGGTTTCAATGATACCAATAGAACTCATGCAGTTAGGTTCTCGTGTATATTTTTGTTCTAGGAAAATGACTTCATCAATCAAACCCTCATTTAACATCTGTTTGGTTCGAAGCGCTATTCGTTGTCGTAACTCTTCAGGTTCCCACATGATTTCAAAGATAGGCAAGTTGGGTGCAAACGGTTTTTTAGGGTTTTTTAGAAAATACTCTGTGGGTGAGAGTTTGGTTTGCCGATAAATATTATAGGTCTTTTCAATTCGGTATTTATCATTAGATTTAATCTTTTGCATATAAACAGGGTCAAGCTTCACAAGCAGTTCATACGCCTCTTGAATCGAAATATCCATGGGTTCATGCGTACTGATACCCAATGATATACCATCAATCAGTGTTTTTAAATAAAACCCCGTTCCTCCCACAATGACTAAGTTATGGTCATACTCTTTGGCATACATCTTGGCTTTTTTATAACAAGCAATAAACTCCAACACATCAAAGGTTTGATTGGGAAAAACTTCATCAATCCCAAAGTGAACGATACCTGCTCGCTCTTGTTTGGTGGGTTTTGCTGAAGCAATATCAATCTCTTTATAAACAGACAATGAGTCCAGTGATAAAATAACAGAGTTGGTTTTTAAAGCAATATCAATTGCTAAAGATGTTTTGCCAGATGCCGTAGGGCCAATGATTGCGATTTCTTTCATAAGGGTATTTTAGCCAAAAAACAATGTGGAACATATAAAAGAAAATATCTATAAACATTTTGATACAATGGCGCATGGAAAAATTTAAGCAACTACTCAATGATTTTAATGAACTCGTGATGTTCAAACATTCAATATTTTCACTGCCATTTATTTTTATTGCAATGATTGTGGCAGCCAATGGCTGGTTTGGTTTTAAACTCTTAATCTTAGGTGTGCTCGCAGCACTCACTGCTCGTAACTTTGCCATGGGGTTTAACCGATTTTTAGACCGAGATATTGATGCTTTGAATCCTCGAACGATAAATCGTCCCAATGTGGATGGGCGTATTTCGCCGGTACAGATGTTTCTGTTTACGTTTGCCAATGCGTTGGGATTTATTTTAGTTGCTTATTTTGTCAATGATTTGGCACTGTATTTAGCGGTACCTATTTTAATTGTTATTGGAAGCTATTCATATTTTAAACGTTTTTCATATTTAGCACACCTTATTTTAGGACTCTCTTTAGGATTGGCTCCCATTGCTGGAGTGGTTGCTGTGAGTGAAACAATAACATTTTGGTCAGTGTTATTGAGTATTGGGGTAATGTTTTGGGTGGCAGGATTTGACTTGTTGTACTCTTTACAAGACATTGAAGTGGATAAAAAATTGGGATTGCACTCTATTCCTTCAACCTTTGGTGTTGAAAGAACCATGCGCATTTCACAAATCTTTCATGCCCTGACCGTACTTTTTTGGTTACTGTTTGCTTTTGTGTCAGAGAGTGGTTTTTTTGTATATATTGCCGTGGTGGTGAGTGCTGTGATGTTAAGTGTGGAACACTATATTGTGAATAAAGACTTCTCAAAAATAGATCGAGCCTTCTTTACGATTAATGGTTATTTGGGCATTGTCTTTTTTGTATTGGTCGTATGCGATCAAATTTTTGCCTAAAAAACAAAATTTTTACACGCTAATGTAAAAATTTTAGGAAATTTTTAGAATTTATTCAGTAATATTTCACCTACTTAAAAAATGCGTCTGTGGCTCAACTGGATAGAGCACTGGGTTTCGGCCCCGGGGGTTGAGGGTTCGAATCCTTCCAGGCGTACCATTAAGAAGCTCGATATAAAGGTTAGTTTATAGCTTTTATGTCGAGCTTTTTTTATTTAAAAAAGATTTCCTTCTACACTCATTAAACCACCTAAAATATCATGTAACTCTTTTTTATGGGTGATGTCAATACGAATGGATTTATATCCTTCAATATTACCATTTGCATCCAAAAGTGGAAAAACAATACTGTCCACCCAATAGTGTCCGCCATTTTTTTTGCGGTTTTTTACTTCTCCCCGCCAAATTTGTTTGTTTTTGATGGTTTCCCAAAGCTCTTTAAAGGTCTCTTTGGGCATGTCTTCATGACGAACAATATTATGAGGTTGTCCTATGAGTTCTTCTCTTGTGTAACCAGAAATCTCAATAAATGGTTCACTGGCATAAGTAATGATACCATCAAGGTTGGTTTCTGAAGTGATGGTGTATTTATTAAAGAGTTCATTCATCGCATCTACTTTCGTACACTCTTGAAGCAGTTTTTCATTTTTTCGTTTCTGCTCTTCTAACGCTTTTTTAAGCTGTTCTATCTCTTCTTTTTCATTTGCGCAATCCATTATAAAGCCTCTTTTTAAATATCTTATTTTATTATAGCATGTTTCAATACAGATGATAAAACTCTTGATTTAATACATCTCAAAACAAGTTGAAATATGCTATATTGCTCACATCACTACAGGAGGTTTAAATGAATATTGCTATTTATTGTGGTTCATCTTTAGGAGATCATGAAAATTTTTCAAATGCCACAAAACAACTGGCCAACGAGATTGCTCAACGTTCAATGAGCATCGTTTATGGCGGTTCATCACAAGGTCTTATGGGCATTATTTCAAATGAAGCCCTACGTTTAGGTGTGAGTGTAACTGGGGTGATACCTTACAGTTTGATTGAAAAAGAGATTGAAAACAGAGCCATCACACATACCCATCGTGTACAAAGCATGAGTGAACGAAAAAATAAGATGGAAGAACTTGCAGATGCTTTTATCGCTTTGCCAGGAGGATACGGTACTTTTGATGAGATTTTTGAAGTGTTAAGTGAACTACAACTGGGAAAACACAACAAACCGTGTGCTTTTTATAATATCAATGGCTATTACGATAAACTCATGGAGTTTTTATATGCATGCGTGGATAACGGTTTTATGAAAAAACGTTTTGTGGATATGATTATTGTCAGTGAGAATCCCAAAATATTAATTGATGGTCTTCAAGCATTTCAACCTATAAAAAGCAAATGGGAGTAACCACTCCTATTTGTTTCATTTCCAATAACTCTTTTATTGTGCCTTTATGTTTAAATAATTGCCTTAAACCAACGTTTTAAAAAAGCCTCTCTTTGATACACTTTTGCCCCTAAATCGATCTTATATGACATACAGGCATGTCCTAAATTCCATAAATCAAAATCGTGTTGTTCTAAATAGTGTGCAAGCATCACCAATTGCAATTTCCCACAGTTGTTGTATTGGGCTTCTTTTTTAAAAAAACCGGTCAAACTGGTATACGTTTTTCCGATACAATAGCCCAACTCCCCGGCAATGAGTTGATTGCTTTTTTTCTCAATCAGTTCAAAAGAACACAGTTCAAAGTCGCGTGAAGGTGTTTTAAAAAGGGTTTTTAATATTTGTGTGTATTGAGGCAGAAGCCATGAGTCTTTGTGGTAACCATTTATTTGCTGTATGACCTCTTCAAAACGCTCATTTTTGACAAGAGTAAAGGTGTGTTTATCAAGTAAACTTTGCACCTTTTTTGAGACGTGTAACTCCTTAAAATCAAGCAAAGCATACTCAAACTGCATTTCAGGGAGCAGCACCTCTTTGTTCTGTGAGTCAACTGCAGCCGTACAAACAAAACCTGCACGTGCCAATTCTACATAAAAAGAAGCAGAACAGTCATAAGCAACGTAGTAATTCTCATACTTATTTGGGTAGATAAACTCATGAAGTATGGCTTTATCGTGCAGTGCTTTTTCATCAATTAAATAGATGTCAACTCCTTACAGTTGCTCTTCATTGAGCAGTTTTAAGTAGACATATCGTCGCTCATTGACTCTTTGCAGATATTTACGTGTCTCATTATAAGGCAGGTTTCTCATAAGGTGTTTATACACCTCTTGAGCACTCATTTGATTGATTTTCTTACTTGCTTCTTTGATATTGATCGTACCAATAAAACTGCGTGCCACATTTCCTGCACCCGTGTTATATGCTGCAATAGAGCAGTAAAGCCTGCTGGTCTCATCTTTGATGTGTCGAAGATAGTTAAAATAGAGCATGTGCAAATAGGTGGAACCTATTTTAATGTTATTGCTGGGATCATATAAATACGTAGAGCTGAGTATCTTTTTCTCTTTATATAAAAAGTTATAGACATCCAGACCTGCACTTTTAGGCACAATTTGCATTAAACCATACGCAGGTATATGAGAACGCGCCATGGGATTAAAGGAGCTCTCAGAGTGAATAACCGCAAAAATCAGCTCTTCGTTGACGCTGTTTTTTTGTGCATACTCTTTTACATCATGGGTATAAAGGCGTGCTTTTTTAAGTAAAGCGGTACTTGGAAGTTTTAAATTAGCAGTATAGATGGTGTTCTCTTTATAGATTTTTTTAACTAAAGGCTCTTTTTTGATTACTTCCACATACGCTTCTTGCTCTTTTTTCTCAATGACATCTGCCACGATTTTTTGTTTGGTTTTTATTGTAGGAGTCAAAACAGTTTTTGGCAGTTTTGCTTGAACTTTTTGTTCCAATTGGTCATTGCTATAAGCACGTTGTACATCATCTTTTAATAAATCATTGAAACTCTCAACAAGTTTTTCACGAGCCTCTTGTTCATTGTTGGCAATGACTTCAAGTTTGATGGTCTTATTTTGAAAATCAACGCTCTTTTTAGTTGCATAATTTTTATCATACTGTACCCATTTGTGTGCGGTGGAGAGCTCTGCTTGGGGCCATTGTTGTAAGATATCGTTTTTATACTCTTTTAAACCCTCTTCATAGGCTTTTTTATAAGTTTCAAAATCAGTTGTTTGCGTCTGTTTATAACGTTCAAACGAGCTTTTTTGTTGTTGTATAAATTGTTGAAAATCATTGGATTGTAAAAATATCAGAGGCAGAAGTAAAAGGAAGTACGATTTTTTCATAGTGGACACCTATGAGAAAAGCAGTCCAAAGACTGCTTTAATTTATTGATTGAGTTTTTCTAACTCAGTTGCAAGTTCACCTTGCGCTTTTTCGGCAAGAAATTTTTGATATAAAGCATTGTCGTTTTTAAACGAGGTTTTGATTTTATTCTCAGCTGAATCAATCACAGCAGTTGTATCAATCGCCATTAGAACATATAAGTTTCCTGTTCTGCTGATCCATGTATCTTTTACAACCGTACCTTTAAGTGTCTCAGAGGCTACTTGTTTAGAGACACTCTCAGTTGCTTTATCAAAAGTAGCATCTGCACCTGAACCCGTTGATGCCTTAAACGATTTGAACATGTTTCCTACTTTTGTAGAGATTTGACGAGCCAAGTTATCTCGTGCATCTGCCATCGCTTCTGCTCTTTGGAAGCTTTTATCATTAGCAGCATTATTTGGTGCACTTCCTACTTCTGCAATGAACCCACTGACTTGAGGTACCATCACCCATTTGGGTGCACCTTGAAATTCTGGGTCAACATAGGTCATATCTTCTTGGATGGTTTCTGTTTTAGAAGAACAACCTGTAAATAAAATCGAAGCTGCTACCATTGCTGCAGATGCAGTCAGTAAAACTTTTTTCATCAAAAACTCCTCGTATTCATTAAATGTCACACATTATATGACAAATAAAGTTAATCTATCTTTAGTATTTATTTATCACTGATATTTTTAATAATGGCTTTTGCTTTCTCTAAAGCAGCCTCACTGCTTTGTTTATCAAACGTTAAAGCCACAGCCATTCTTCGTCCCACATGACTTTGTGGTTTTCCAAATACTCGCACATACGACTCTTTTGTAAAAGCAGCATCTTCTACACATACCACTGGATTAAAGGTGTCCTCTTTTGCTTTATATGCAGCACTTGCTCCCGCACCATAATCAAAGAAGTCTAAAGGCAATCCAAGTACGGCTCGAACATGCAGTGCAAACTCACTTTGAGATTGTGTCATCATGGTAACCATTCCAGTGTCGTGTGGTCGTGGACTTACTTCACTGAAGAATACTTCATCCCCTTGAACAAACATTTCAACACCAAAAATACCTCGACCACCTAAACCATCAGTAACAGTCTTTGCAATATCTTGTGCTTTTTTCTTTGCACTTTCACTCATATTCATTGGTTGCCATGAGAAGATATAGTCACCATCTTGTTGGATGTGACCAATGGGTTCACAAAATACGGTTTGTTTTTCGTTTCTTACAGTTAACATCGTGATTTCATAATCAAACTTGATGAACTCTTCAACGATTAACTCGCTTGCATCGCCACGTGCCTCTTTTGCCATCTCCCAAGAAAAAGGTAAATCTTCCGCTTTTTTAGCCACACTTTGACCATGACCAGAAGAGCTCATCACAGGTTTAATCACACAAGGGAATCCCATGTTTGCTGCTGCTTTTTCTAAGCCTTCAAACGTAGAAACAAACTCATATCGTCCCGTTTTTACCTTTAACTCTTCAGCTGCAAACTGTCGAATGTTTTTTCGGTTCATTGTTTTGTTCACGGCATCCGCATTTGGAATGACATGAAAGCCTTCGTTTTCAGCTTCAAAAAGTGCTTCAATATTAATCGCTTCTACTTCAGGCAGGATGTAATCTGGTTTCTCTCTTCGAATCACATCTAAAATCTCATTTTTGTTTTTCATATTAATTGTGTAGGCTCTGTTGGCAACCAATTGAGCTGGTGCATTGTTGTAGCTGTCTACGGCGATGGTTTCTATACCCAAACGTTGAGCTTCGATGATCACTTCTTTTCCTAACTCTCCGCTTCCTAGAAGCATGATTTTAATTGAATCAGATTTTAACGGTGCGCTAAATTCCATTGTTTCCCTTTGTTGTAATTTTATAGTGTTGTTGTGAACAGATTCTTAACCGCCCCTTTAAATAAAAGGGTCTCTCCATCTTTTGTGAGTGTCAACTCTTCTTGGCTTTTTGGATAGACTTTGGCGACAGATTCAACCAAGTTTAATTGTAAAGCTCTTAAAAAGCATGCCACCATTCCTGTACCGCATGCCAGCGTCTCGTCTTCTACGCCACGCTCATAGGTTCGTACATAGACTTTTCCGTTTTCTACTTTGGCGTAGTTCACGTTGGCATTGTGTTTCTCTCTCATTCTTCGTGAAAGCATTTTGTCGTATACATTTAAATCTTCTACGAGGGTGACCAAGTGTGGAACGCCCGTATCAATAAGATACCACGTTAAGCCTTCTTCTTCAAAAGGCTCTTTAATCACTTTTGGTTTTGTCATTTGTGTCTCAACAATATTTCCATTGATTTGGCATGAGATGGCTCCAGCCCCTGTTAAAAAAGTCAGGTTTTCACTGGCCAATCCATTCGTAACTGCATAGTGCGCACACGCTCGTGTACCATTTCCACACATTGAAGCGGTGCTTCCATCGCTGTTGTAAAAGAGCCATTCAAAATCATATGTTGTATTGGGAACAAGTACAATCAATCCATCTGCTCCAATACCTTCAGTACGGTTACAAAGACGGATAGCCTCTTGTGAATAATCTTGGTTTTTAAATGTATGGAAAATCACAAAGTCATTTCCACTGGCACTGTATTTGGTATAGGTCATACCAACTCTCCTTTTATTCGTTCAACTTCATCTTGCAGATGCACCAATGAGCTTGAATTGTCAATGACCAAATCGGCCAACTCTTTTTTCTTTTCGATGTCCATTTGGTTACTGATTTTAAGTAAAGCTTCCTCTTGTGAGATGTTATCTCGTTTCATCAGTCGCTTTACTTGTAAATCTTTAGGGGTATAAACCACCACACTTTTAGGAATAGGGTAATGCATCTTTTCAAAAAACAGAGGAATATCTACAAAGTAAGGTTTCCCCGCTTTTTCAAAAACAACCGCCTCTTTTTCAATCTCTTCTTTAATCAAAGGGTGAATAAAGGCTTCCAGCTTGAGTTTCTCTTCTTCATTGGAGAAGATGATTTTTCCTAACTCTTTTCGTAATACTTTTCCATTTTCAACATACTGCTCTCCAAACATTGAAGCAATGGTAGAACTGTGTTGATCCAGCAATTTATGGGCAATTTTATCGGCATCGATGGTTAAAAAACCGTGCAGTTTCAGGAGGCTGCATACGGTGCTTTTTCCCGTAGCAATTCCTCCTGTGAGTGCAATTGCGTGTTTAAATGTTTCGTTATTCATACGCAATTATACTACAGTTAAGATATAAATTATCTTTTTGCAATTCCCGTAAGTTTTCTGTGGATAAATGCAGGGAAGACAAATGAAGCGTGGTGTACTTCAGTTGAGTAGTAGTTCACGTCTGTTAACAAATCAGATTTTTGTAAAATAATATCTGCTGTTGGGTGATATTTTTTTGAAGCAAGTACCGCTGTATCGTGACCAAATCTGTATGGCATTGCAATCCAGAAGTGCTCAGCTACAAGTTGAATGTCTGCTTTTAATTTTGCTTCGTCTTTGTGAAAACTGGTTGTTTTAAATGCAATCAGACCATCGTCTTTTAAAATTCTTTGAATATTTGCTAATAGTGTGGCATCCATTTCATCTGAAGCGATGATAATGACATCAATATTTTTTTCATCTTTTGAAGTAATGATTGACGCATCCCCAAACTCTGGTTGAACGGTGTGTTTTGAAATCTCTTTTTTGAACTCTTCATCTACGTTCCCTACAATCAACACGTTTTGTGGGTCAGCATGCGTACACAGTGGAACATGTACCATCATTTCATTAAAATCGAAATTTTTATTTTCAATGCTTGACATCTTAAGCGTCCTTATATTTTATAAATTTTTCGTTATAATACCGAAAAAATTTTAAAGTAGATAAAAATATTCAAGTAGGATAAAAATTTATAAGTAAATTTAATCTGCGTATGAATATTTGCAACACAATAAAAGGTAAGAGATGGCAACAGTAAGCTATAAAGACGCGGGCGTAGATATTGATGCAGGAAATCAGTTTGTAGAGAACATTAAACCTCACGTAAAATCAACGATGATACCAGGCGTACTTGGTGGAATTGGTTCATTTGCAGGTGCATTTGAACTGCCAAAAGGGTACAAAGAACCTGTTATTTTATCAGGAACAGACGGAGTAGGAACAAAGCTTAAATTGGCCATTGATTCAAAAAAATATGACACCGTTGGGATTGACTTAGTGGCAATGTGTACCAACGACTTGTTATGTAACTTTGGAGAGCCACTGTTCTTCTTAGACTACTATGCAACAGCGAAATTGGAAGTGGATGAAGCAACCGATGTGGTAAAAGGAATTGCCCAAGGTTGTATTCAAAGTGAGTGCGCACTTGTTGGGGGAGAAACTGCAGAGATGCCAGGAATGTACAAAGAGGGTGATTTTGACTTAGCAGGTTTTTGTGTAGGAATTGCAGAAAAATCAGAGCTGAACAGAATTGAAAGAATTGCTGCTGGTGATCAACTCATTGCCTTACCAAGTTCAGGAATTCACTCAAATGGATTCAGTTTGGTACGAAAACTTCTTTTAGAGAAATTGGGAATGTCTTTAGAAGATGATTTCCAAGGTAAACCTTTAAAAGATGTGTTACTGGAACCAACACGAATCTATGTAAAAGAGTTCAAAGCCAACAAAGAGAACATCAACGCTTTAGCACACATCACTGGTGGAGGTATTACTGAGAATTTACCACGAGTTTTACCGGATGATTTAAAAGCAGTGATTAAGCGAGATGCCATCCGAGTATTACCAATTTTTGAGTTCATGGGACAACACGTTGAACTTGAAGAGATGTATCGAACATTTAACATGGGAGTAGGGATGATTTTAGTCGTCAATCCTTCAAATGTAGATGCAGTTTTAGCCAACACAGATGGGTATGTGATTGGTGAAATTGCAACAGGTACAAAAGGTGTAGAATACATCTAAAAACAGAGGCGTCTTGGCCTCTGTTCTCTTTCTTCTTTTTTCTAAATTTTCTTTTCAATTTTTACTTAACCTTTTCATAATCTACATTTAGATAAAATATCCCGTTTTACTAAAATAGAATAAGGAAAAAATATATGTTATTAACTCCAGGACCAACGCCTGTACCAGAATTTGTACGAACAGCTATGGCGGATATAACTATACACCACAGAACTCCTGAATTTGAAGATATTTTTGCACAAACTAGAGAGTTACTTTTAGAGATTTTTGATATGCCAGAAGCAGTCATGTTGGCTTCAAGTGGAACAGGGGCAATGGAAGCATGTGTTACGAACCTTTGTCATAAAAAAGCACTGACGATAAACTCTGGAAAATTTGGTGAGCGATTTGGAAAAATTGCCCAAGCATTTAACATTGATTTTACGGAAATTAAAAACGAGTGGAATACACCAGTGAGTGTTGAAGCTGTTGTTGAAGCCGTTAAAAATGACAGTGATATTGATGCGATTTTTATTCAGCTTTGCGAAAGTGCTGGAGGATTACGACACCCAGTTGAGCAAATTGCAGCTGAGGTTAAGAAAATCAACCCAAGCATCTCAATCATTGCAGATGGGATTACTGCTATTGGGGTTGAGAAAATTGACACCACAAACTTAGATGCAGTCATTACTGGAAGTCAAAAAGCATTGATGCTTCCTCCCGGTTTAGCAATGATTGGTTTAAGCAACGCTGCGGTTGAAAAGATCAATAAAAAACCTGCAGGGTATTACTTGAACCTTGCAAGTGAGATTAAAAAACAACGAGAAAATACTACGGCCTATACAGCAACAACAACGTTGATTATTGGTCTTAAAGCAATTTTAAAACACATCAAAGAGAATGGTGGGTTTGATGCCCTTTATGCAAAAACAGCACAAAGAGCGCAAGCAACCAGAGAGGCTTTAAAAGCAATTGGTATGGATATCTATCCAACAGTACCAGCAGATGCAATGACCACTGTGTACACAGAAGCGTCAAACGACATTCGAAAGCTTTTAAAAACAAAGTACAACGTGAACATCGCGGGTGGTCAAGACCACTTAAAAGGGAAGATTTTTAGAATCAACCACATGGGATTGGTGGAAGATTATGAGGCTTCATGGGCAGTGAATGCCGTGGAACTTGTACTTGATGAATTGAACATTCGACCATTTGATGGTACAGCAAACAAAGTATTTGCACAAACAATGTTCAAAGGATAAGAATGATTTTTGAACACGAGATACCTAAAGGAAGCCGACTCTACTTTGGTAAGACTGCAAAAAAAAAGCGAGCCTTAGAGAACAAAGTAAGTGACGTACTTTATAAGCAAGGGTTTGAAGAGGTGATTACACCCAACTTCTCATACTCTCAACACCAAAGTATAGAAAACGACCGAAAGCTTATTACATTTTCAGATGAACAAAATGAGCAAGTCGCACTACGAGCGGATTCAACGTTGGATGTGGTACGAATCATCACCAAACGTTTAGGGCGAACCACTTCACACAAAAAATGGTTCTATATTCAACCGGTATTTTCATACCCTTCAACAGAAGATTACCAAATAGGGTGTGAGTGGATTGACCACGATGATATTTCAGACATCATTGCATTAACCGCAACGATTTTAAAAGAGTTGAAGATTGCACCTATTTTGCAAATTTCTAATATCAATATTCCAAAGCTTGTTGCCCAAGAGTTGGATTTGGATATGGAGCTATTTAAAAACGGTGAGATTGCAAAACTGTTTGAACTGAATATTCCTTGGTTGGAAGCACTGATTAAAGTAAAAAGCAGTACAGACTTAGAAGAAGCAATCAAGTTAGCACCAAGCAGTATCAAAGAAGAACTGGTTAAATTGCTCAACGTAGCTTTAGGTATAAAATATTCCAATATTGTGATTGCACCGCTGTATTACGGGTGCATGAAATATTATGATGATATTTATTACAGAGTGATAGATAAAAATTTAACACTGTGTAACGGTGGAAGTTATAAGAGTGAAGGGATGAACTCTTTAGGGTTTGCACTATATTCAGATAATTTATTAAAAGTTTTAGAGGATTAAGATGAAAGCAGATGTAATTGTAGGTATTCAATGGGGAGATGAAGGAAAAGGTAAGATGGTGGACATGCTTGCCCAAAAGTATGATGTGGTGTGTCGAAGTCAAGGTGGACACAACGCAGGACATACGATTTGGGTAGATGGTGTACGATACGCTTTACACTTGATTCCATCAGGAGTTTTAAATCCAAAGGCCATTAACATCATTGGAAATGGAGTGGTTGTCTCTCCGGAAGCCATTATCAAAGAGATGGAGCAGTTCAATGATTTACAAGGGCGACTCTTTATCTCTGATAAAGCGCACTTAAATTTACCATACCATGCGTTAATAGACCAAGCAAAAGAGAAGCTTAAAGGGGATAAAGCTATTGGTACAACAGGTAAAGGTATCGGACCTGCATACTCTGAGAAGATCAGTCGAACAGGTTTTAGAGTAGGTGAGTTGTTAAACCCAACAAAATTAGCTGATGGTATTGTAGAGTACTTTGAGCAAAACAAAGCAATTTTTGATGTATTAGAGATTGATACACCAAACAAAGCTGAGTTGGTTGAACTGTTAAGTTCATACAAAGCAAAACTGGAGCCATATATTGCCAACACAACAAACATGATTTGGGAAGCAATTGACCAAAACAAAAAGATATTGTTAGAGGGTGCTCAAGGTACACTGCTTGATATCGACCATGGGACATACCCATACGTTACCTCTTCATCTTGTGTGAGTGCAGGTGCGTGTACAGGGTTAGGAATTTCGCCAAAAGATATTGGCGTGGTTACAGGTATTGTTAAAGCCTATACAACTCGAGTAGGAAATGGACCGTTTCCATCTGAAGACTTCACTGAGCAAGGGCAAAAGATTGCCAGCATCGGTAAAGAAGTGGGCGTTACAACAGGACGAGGGCGACGATGTGGTTGGTTTGATGCGATTGCTGTTAAACATGCTGCACGACTCAATGGTTGTGACCAGCTTTCATTAATGAAACTGGATGTTTTAGATGGATTCCCTAAAATCAAAATTTGTGTTGCCTATGATTTAAACGGTGAGCGAATTGATTATATGCCATCCGATTTAGAGAGTGTAAAACCTATCTATGAAGAGTTTGATGGTTGGGAGAGTGTTGTTGGATGCAGAGAGTTTGATGCACTTCCAGAGAATGCAAAAAAATATATTAAAAAAATTGAAGAATTGACGAATGTAAAAGTGGGTATAGTTTCTACCTCACCAGAAAGAGACGATACAATTATAAGAGGATAAGCCTATGAAAATGAAGTTACATCACACGCCTTATATATCAAGAAGAATTGCTAAAGACTTAGTGAACTGTCCTTTTGTTGAAATCAGAAAAGAGAAAGACAGCATTGCACGAGAAGTGGAAAGAATTCTGGATACCGATATTGAAAGAGAGTTGGATCTAGACGAAAAAGTAGATGAAGTACTGCAACAACAAGAGGATAATATAGAGTTTTATAACGCAGATTACCGACAACTTTTTTGGATGGCTAAAAAAAGAATGGCCAATGAAGCCGGTGTTATTTTAAACAGTGAAGATCGATTTTCTGATATTGCACACCAAATTTTAGACTATTTATGGGAAGAGGACTTTATTCACTATACGGTTTCAGATAACCAAGTTAAAAATGTGATTTTCGCTTCAATTGATGAGTTTATCAAAGGGTTTGAATTAGCAGATGATGCCGTGTTTAAAAAGATTAAAAACTATAAACGAAAATTGATACCAGGAACAGAAGAGTACGACTTAATCTATCAAAGATTATACGAAGAAGAATTGATTAAAAGAGGATTGATGTAACATGCAAAAAGTGTGGATATATTTAGAAAATGGAACGTTTTTAGAAGCAGATTCATTTGGTGCTACTGGTACAACAGTGGGTGAAATTGTATTTAATACTTCACTGACAGGATACCAAGAGATTATCACTGACCCAAGTTATGCAGGACAGTTTGTAACGTTTACAATGCCTGAAATTGGTAACGTTGGGGTCAATGAAGATGATATGGAGAGTGCTCAAGCACACTGTAAAGGTGTATTGGTACGAAACTATCATCATGAACACTCAAATTTCCGTTCACAAGGGGATTTGGATACACTACTGAAAAAATACAATGTGGTGGGTATTTGCAACATTGATACACGTTTTTTGACAAAAATGTTAAGAGATGAAGGGGCAATGATGATGATTGCTTCAACTGAAATCTTTTCAAAAGAGGAGTTGGCAAAAGAGCTTGCGAACAGCCCTAGAATTGAAGAGATTAACTACATCAAACAAGTCTCTACAAAAGAGTCTTACATTCATAAATATGGTGCTTGGAACCATGAAAAAATGGCGTATAATAAAGCGGTGATGAGTGATAAAAAAGTTGTGGTACTTGACTTTGGTGTGAAAAGAAACATTTTAAATGAGCTTGTTGAATCAGGACTTGAAGTAGAAGTGGTACCTTCAACATTCAAAGCTGAAGAGTTAATTGAACGATTTAACGCAGGTGAAATTGGCGGAATCTTCTTGTCAAATGGTCCTGGAGATCCATTGACATTGGTTGAAGAGAAAAAAGAAGTTCAAAAACTTCTTGATAAAAATATCCCAATCTTTGCTATTTGCTTGGGACACCAAATGTTATCGATTGCACATGGATATGACACATATAAGTTGAAATTTGGTCAACACGGTGGTAACCACCCCGTGGCAAATCCTGAGACAATGGTGGTTGAGATTACGGCTCAAAACCACAACTATAATGTGCCTGATAACATCACTGAGATTGCCGAAGTTACGCATCAAAACTTATTTGATAATACGATTGAGGGTGTGAGATATAAAGGGAAACCGATTTTCTCAGTACAGCATCACCCGGAGGCTTCACCAGGACCTCATGAGTCGAAGTATATCTTCGCTGAGTTTGCAAAAATAGTAAAATAATTCACTAAAACAGCTATTTATATTCATCTTCGGCGTTCGAAGATGAATTGTAGCTCAGTCACTTACTTCAGTAAGCTCCTTCACTAAAATTCCCTTCTGCCTTGAATCTAAACATAACTAGCTATTTATGTAGTTAAGTTACAGTTATAAAATTAAAAACTAAAATGACGCAAATTTATGACTATTAAGTTATTTAAATAATATACTTATTTTATAAAACAATATGGTGGTATATTATGAAAGCAAAAGAAAGAAGATTTTTACACTTTTTAGAAGGTTCTGATAAACATTTTGTTATACCTGTTTATCAACGTAATTATGATTGGAAACAAGAACACTGTAAGCAATTGTTTAATGATTTAATTGATGTGTCTGAAAATAGCCGTACACACTTTTTAGGCTCACTAGTATCAATATATAATGATAATGGAGAAGATAGAGAATATTTAATTATTGATGGACAACAAAGAGTAACAACTTTATCACTATGTTTATTAGCAATGTATAAAATAATTGAAAAAGAATTATTGGATACTACAATTAAAAAAGAACAAATAAAAGATGAGTATTTAATAAATAAATATTCAAATGATGAAAAAAAAATACGTTTAAAACCAGTTAAAAATGACAAAGAAGCCTTTTCTGCACTTTTTAAAGATGAAGAAGACTTTATTGAAAATTCAAATATTACAATTAATTATAAATATTTTTATAATAGAATTTTAGAGGAAGAAATATCATTAGAGCAACTATTTGCAGCTATAAGACAATTAGTAATTGTAGAAATAGAATTAAAAAATGGTGAAGACGACCCCCAATTAATATTTGAAAGTCTTAATTCAACAGGTTTAGATTTAACAGAAGCAGACAAAGTAAGAAATTTTATTTTAATGAAAGAAACACCAAGTAAACAAGAGGAATTTTACAATGACTATTGGAATAGAATAGAAAAAAATACTAACTATAATGTTAGTGATTTCATAAGAGACTATTTAACAATAAAAGAACGAGCAATCCCTAATAAGAATAAAGTATATTTTCATTTTAAAAAATATGTAAATGAGAATTTTTTTACAATAGAAGATATAGATAATGTTGAACCATTACTGAAAGACTTATTACAATTTTCAAAATATTATAAAGCAATAATCAATAGTAGTAGTAATTCAAATACTATAAGCAAAATTATATATAAAATCAATAAATTAGAAAGTATAGTAACATATCCATTTATAATGGAAGTAATGCATGATAAAGAAGAAAAAATCATTAATGAACAAGATGTGGAGTCAATATTAAATATAATAGTAAATTATGTTTTTAGAAGGCTAATTTGTGAAGTACCTACTAATGCTTTAAATAAAATATTTATGGTATTGGGAAGAGAAATCAAAAGATATAATAATTATGAGAATAACTATGTTGATATATTCAAATATGTATTGGTTAAAAAAAGACTCTCTCAAAGATTCCCAGAAAATGATGAATTTAGTGAAAAAATTATGTTAAAAGATATTTATAATTTTAAGAATAAGAACAAATTATTTTTATTAGAACAATTAGAAAACTATAATAACAAAGAAAGAGTTGAACTTGAACATCTTATTAATAATAATGAGTTAACAATAGAGCATATTATGCCTAGAAAGCTAAATAATAAGTGGAGGAATATGCTAGGTGAAAAGCATGATGAAATTTATCATAAATATCTACATACGATAGGGAATATTACGTTAACAGGATATAACTCAGAAATGAGCAATAGACCATTTCAAGAGAAAAGGGATATGGAGAAAGGCTTTAAACATAGTAGACTATATTTAAATGAATATATAAAAGAATGTGAAATATGGAATGAGAATACAATTATTCAGCGAGCAAATATATTAAAAGACAGAGCTCTTAAAATCTGGGAGTATCCAAGTACAAACTTTATACCAGAAGAAGATAATGAAAAATTTAAACTTTACACTTTAAGTGATGAAGATGTAAGTTTTGCTGGAGAAAAAATAATTACATATAGATTTATGGATGAAAAAGAAAAAAGTGTAAAAAGTTGGAAAGAGTTTTTTATTGATGTTAATCTTGAATTATCAGAATTAGATCAAGTAAAGTTTAAACAAATAGTATTTGAACATCATTATGATTATGATGGTGTATCGAAAGATAAAGATAGTTTTGCTATTGATGGATTTCATATGTATACAAATCTAAGTGCAGACTCAATACTTACTAGACTAAGAATATTAGTTGACAAGATAGGGTTCGATTTGGATGATATAAGTTTTACAATAAAGTAGGAAGATAAATATAAAATTCATATTGTAATGAAGTTCAAGGAAGAGGAGTTAATTTGTGAGTGAGCTTAGTTGTCTAAGTGAGCGAATAAATTCGCTCATTTGACGCTGAAATTCGTTATAAGATGAATTTTACCAAGAGTTGGTAGGTACCTGCAGTGGCAACACCTGCCGCAATCCCTGCAATAATATCATCACCCATGACACCCCAACCACCTTCAATCTTCTCATCAATCTTACCAATAATAGATGGTTTCCAAATATCAAAGAGTCGGAAGTAAATAAATGCCAACGGCGCCATATAAAGCATATTATCCATGGTGATATTACATACAGAAAGGGCAATCCACATTCCTACAAGTTCATCAATGACGATCTCTTTACTGTCGTGCTCTCCGACCTCTTTTTCATACGCATCAATCTGTTTAACTGCAATAACAGTAATTAACACAGAGAGCATAAAAAGGTTGGATACAGACATAAATGTAAGCAGTGCCAGTCCCAAGATTAAAGCCAAAAGGCTTCCAACGGTTCCGGGTGCTTTTGGGCTAAGCCCAGTGTAAAAAACAGTTAAAAATAGTTTTCGCAAAAGGTGTCCTTACTTTTTCTTCTCAATACCCAGTTTTTTTCTCTTTTCCCAAAGAGATTTTCGTGAAATCCCCAGTTTTTTAGAGAGTTCCGTATCAGGGTATTTGCTTTGAAACGATACAACCATGAGTTTCACATAATCGTTAATGGTCATGATATTATCATTAATCACTACCATGTCAGGTCTTTTCAATTTCGTTTTTTCATACGGAAAGTCATCTTCAGATTCCAGTGAACATAAAATACACTGTTTGTCTTCAATGATGGCATTTAAGTTATCTTTGGCTGATTTTTTAAGCGTATGATAATCGGTTAAATAAAGAAGTTCTTTAGGCTTAGAGTTTTGAATATCACGTTGCCAGTTATCTTTAGATAAAGAGATAAAGCTGATAGGCGTATTGAGTTTATAAGAGAATTCAAAAGCAATTTTGTCCACACACTTTTGTGAGTTGGTTTCAATCAGCAGTGGGAAGTGTGAGTGCAGTGGCGTATCTTCTAAATCAATATCTCGGAAAATAAACTCTAGGTATTGACGCATATTGTTGAGCTCTTGTTTGAGCTGTCTACAGTCTTTAAAGTGGTAGATTTTTCGAAGCAATTCATCCATGATGAATGGCTTCATGATATAATCTTTGGCTCCAGATTTAATTGGGTCTGTTACCGTTTCATCACTGATGTAAGAAACCAATAAAATCACAATAGAGTCTTCAAATTTTTTGATGATTTCACTGCAGTTGATGTTGGGCATGGATGTGGATAAAAGAACAATATCAAAATCTGTTTCATCCGGAATGGCATTTGCTGTTTCAGCATAGACACACTGGTGACCGTCATCAAGTAACCTTGAGACAACTTTTTGGGCTAAGTAGACCTCATTTTCAATGATTAATATATTCATAAACACTTCCAATCATAATATTTCAACGCTGCACTGCTTTGTACAGCAACTCCCTCTTTTCTCCCTACAAAACCAAGCTTTTCTGCTGTGGTCGCTTTGATATTCACACATTGTTTTGGTATGTTTAACAGTTCTGAGATGGTCGTTTTTATGTTGTGTTTATAAGGGTTTATTTTAGGTTGTTGTGCAACGATGGTCAGATCCACATTGACAATCTCATAACCCACGCTATAAATAAACGCCACAATCTCTGTTAATAATTTTTTTGAATCAATATTTTTATATTGAGCATCCGTATCGGGGAAAAACTCTCCAATATCTCCTGCACCTGCTGCTCCTAAAAGGGCATCAATCAATGAATGAATTAAAACATCACCGTCACTGTGCGCTTTAAATCCATACGGTACGTCGATTTCAACGCCCCCTAAAACCATCTTTTTGCCCTCTTCAAAAGGATGGATATCAAAACCAGTGCCCACAAAGGTTGCATTTGATGGCGCTTTTACACAGCTTAGGTGTTTTAAATCTTCATCAAAGGTCAACTTCATTGAAGCTTTATCTCCCAGAATATACTTAACGGTACCACCAGCATCTTTAATCGCTGAACTGTCGTCTGTAAACTCTTTTGAAGAGTTCAGTGCCTCTTTGAGTTTGGCTGTTTTGGACAGTTGAGGTGTCTGTATGAGTTTAACATTTTCACGATGAATCGTCTCATCCTCATACACCACTGTATCACTGACATTTAAATATGGAACAATGCAATCAGCATTCCCTTTGTTTGAAACCAACGCATCAATCACATGCGATGGCACACAGCTTCGTGCAACATCTGAAATCATCACGTATTCGCTCGTAACCTTTTGAAGCGCATTTTTCATCGACTCTTGACGTGTTTGACCACCTGCTACATAATGAAATTGGTCATCAAAGTTTTGCATATAGTTCAGTTCATGGTGGGAAGATACGACAATAATTTTGTCAAAATCATAATAAGAAGATAATTTGTTTGTAACAAATAACCACAAAGGATTGTGTTCAGTCCTTAACCATTGCTTCTTGGCAGACAGACCAAATCTACTAGAAGACCCAGCACACAGCATTACAAGTGTAATGTTACCCAACTCTACTCCTTTGTGTAAAAAAGTTACATAGTATATTGAAACAAAACTTAAGCCCTCATCGATAAAAAAATTAATTATCTCACTTAATCTTTACATAAAGTAGACATAATACAAAATGAAACGTCGCAGATAATATCTTTAATTTAGTTTTGTAAATTAAGGTTTTCTAATCTTAATCTGCTATAATTTTTGAAAATTTAGATTAGGATTTATATTATGAGAGATTGGCTAGACAATCATAAAAATGATGAAGTAAGAACGCAAATGTATTATGCCAAACAAGGCATTATTACGCCAGACATGGAGTATGTAGCAAAAGTAGAAAATCTAGACGTCGAACTTGTACGAAGTGAAGTTGCCCGAGGTCGTTTAATTATACCAGCCAATGTAAATCACAGAAACCTTAACCCTATGGCAATTGGTATGGCCTCTACGTGTAAAATCAATGCAAACATTGGTTCTTCTGCACTGGCTTCGGATATTGACGGAGAGATTGAAAAAGTAGATGTATCACTTAAATATGGTGCAGATACCATTATGGATTTAAGTACGGGTGGCGATTTGGATGCCATTCGTGAAGCAGTTATTGCCCACTCAACTGTGCCTGTAGGTACGGTACCTATTTATCAAATTATTCATGATTGTGGGAATGACATCAACAATTTAACAATTGAAGCGATGCTTAAAACACTTGAAAAACAAGCACAGCAAGGGGTGAGTTATTTCACCATTCATGCAGGTTTTCTTCTGTCAATGATGCCACACGTTGCAAAACGTAAAATGGGTATCGTTTCGCGAGGTGGTTCACTCATGGCTTCTTGGATGATGCACTATCATAAAGAGAATCCATTTTATGAAGCGTATGACGATATTTTAGATATTTGTAAAAAATATGATGTATCACTCTCTTTAGGAGACTCCTTACGACCAGGATGTTTAGCAGATGCAAGTGATGAAGCACAACTAGGTGAGCTTAAAGTCCTAGGTGAATTGACACTGCGAGCATGGGAAAAAGATGTTCAAGTAATGATTGAAGGACCAGGACACGTGCCATTAAATCAAATTGAGCGAAACATGAAATTAGAGCGAGAGTATTGCCATGAAGCACCGTTTTATATTCTAGGACCACTTACAACAGACATCGCAGCAGGTTACGATCACATCTCTTCTGCTATTGGTGCTGCCGTTGGTGGATGGCATGGGGCTTCTATGTTATGTTACGTAACACCAAAAGAGCACTTAGGATTACCCAATGCAAATGACGTACGTGAAGGGATTATTGCGTATAAAATTGCGGCACACTCAGCAGACATTGCACGAGGAAGAAAAGGGGCACGAGACATTGATGATGAGATGTCAGATGCTCGATACTCTTTTGACTGGAACAGACAATTTGAGTTGTGCTTAGACCCTGAGAGAGCAAAAGAGTACCACGATGAAACATTGCCTCAAGATGTATTTAAAGAAGCAGAGTTTTGTTCTATGTGTGGACCAAAATTTTGTTCGTATAAAATCACACAACAAATTGTGGAGAAGCATCCAGCAACAATGGGAAGCAAATAAACACTTTTTAAAAGAGTAAAAATAACGAAGGCTTGGGCTAAAATCCAAGCCTTTTTTATTTTTGAACTAAAGCAAAATTTGACTATAATACCTTTTTAATAGAAAATTTTGGAATTAAACCGTCTAATTAAGATAAAAATTATCCTATTTAACATACAATACGAAAAACTAACGATATAAAGGAACAAATATGGCAACAGTAGCTGATATTAAAAATGAATTACAATCTGTTTTATATCCGGGATTCAACAAATCAATCATGGACTTTGGCTTTGTAAAAGATGTACAAGTCAATGGAAGTGGTGTGGACATAAGTATAGAAATCACTTCAAGTGCGCAAGATGTTGAGCAACAACTTCGTGCAGACATCACAGCATGTATGCAAAAAGTGGGTGTTGATGATCTCAAATTAGAGATTAAAAAACCCGAAGCACCTAAACAACAAAGCAACTCAATGAGTGGCAAAAACGTAGCACCTCAAATTAAAAATTTTGTAATGGTCAGTTCAGGAAAAGGTGGAGTGGGTAAATCAACCACCACTGTAAACTTAGCTGTAGCTGCAGCCATGCAAGGAAAACGAGTAGGAATTTTAGATGCCGATATTTATGGACCAAATATTCCTCGTATGATGGGACTTCAAGGTCAAGATGTAGAAGTCGTTGGAAATAAAGCGAAACCATTTAAAGCGTATGGTGTTGATGTGATGTCTATGGGTTCACTTATGGAAGAGGGACAAGCCCTTATTTGGAGAGGTGCGATGATCATGAAAGCCATCGAACAACTCTTAAGAGATATTTTATGGGAAGAGTTGGATATTCTGTTTATTGATATGCCTCCAGGTACAGGGGATGCTCAATTAACGTTGGCTCAAAGTGTTCCTGTAACAGCAGGAGTCAATGTAACCACACCACAACACGTTGCACTGGATGACTCACGAAGAAGTTTAGACATGTTTAAAAAACTGCATATTCCTATTGCCGGTATTGTTGAAAATATGAGCGGCTTTGTATGTCCAAGCTGTGAAACAGAATCAGACATTTTTGGACAAGGAACATGTGAAGAGTTAGCAAAACAGTATGATACACAAGTTCTTGGAAACATTCCTATTGAACCATCCATCAGAGTAGGCGGGGATGAGGGTAAACCAATTGTTTATCACTATCCAGAGAGCCTTTCAGGAAAACGATATATGAAAGCAGCAGAAACATTGATTGCACAAATTGATGCTGTGAATGCAGGTGGTGGGGCAGACAATGCAGCCATTCAACCAAACACACCTCCAGGGGTAAGTGCATGCTCAACAGCAGGTGCTACACAAGCTCAGAAAAACGATGGAGGATGTGGTTGTAGCCACTAATCTATAGCCATTTTACAGAGGAATCTCCTCTGTACGGTTGCATTATTATAAGCACCTCTAATCTTTCTTATATCTAAACATTATAAATCATTGGCTATAATGCCAAAAAATGTTAGGACAACCATGCAAAAAAAGATAGAGACACAGCTTGCACACTTACAAGAATTTTCAAAGATTAAGGACCCTTTTGGTGCTTCCCACTTTCCTATTTATAACACAGGTACATTTGATTTAAAGAAACAAAAGGGTGATAAAATTTATGACTACACTCGAAGTGATAACCCAACCAGAGAAGTCTTAGAGAACCTCTTTACTGAAGTTGAAGGTGGAGCAGGATGCGTTTGTACGCATACAGGTATTGCCTCTGTGGCACTGCTGTTTGAAACGGTGTTAAAAGCCAACTCTCATATCTTAGTGGAAGCCGATTGTTATGGTGGAACCTTTAGACTGCTTAAAGTATTTAAAGAAAAATACAATATTACCGTACACTTTGCTGATTTTTTAGAATTAGATACCTTAGAGAGTATTTTGAAAAACAATCCAATCGAGTTGGTATTGTGTGAATCTCCAACCAACCCAGGGCTTAAAATCATTGATTTAAAAGCCGTTGCAAAAGTGTGTAAAGCAAACAGTGCTTTATTTGCAGTGGATAATTCATTGGCAACGTTTATGTCTCAACGTCCACTTGAATTGGGTGCCGACTTCTCTTTATTTTCAACCACAAAATATGTCAGTGGTCATGGAAGTGTAGTTGCAGGGGCGATTGTAGCAAAAACGCAAGAGTTAGCAGAGCAAATACATTACTATGCCAATGCACATGGTCGAAGCCAAAATCCAATGGATGTTTTTTTGATTTCATTGGGAATTCCAACATTAAAAATCAGAATGAAAGCGCACCAAGAAGCGGCTTTAGAGATTGTGAAGTTTTTACAAGAGCAACCGTACATTAAATCAGTGAATTTTCCCGCACTTGAATCGCATGCACAGCATGCATTGGCAAAAGAACAAATGGAGTATATCCCAGGTGTATTCACCGTTGATTTCGTAAGCGTAGAATTAGCAGAGCAGTTCATTGAAAAGACTAAAATATTTGGTGAGAAGTGCTCATTTGGAAGCCCTGATTCAAGAGTGGAAATCCCTGCTAAAATATCTCATGCTTCATTTTCTAAAGAGGAACTTGCTGCCATTGGTATTACAGGCAGTACGGTGCGCTTCTCTATAGGTTTAGAAAACATTGAAGATCTCATTGATGATATCATACAAGCAGTAAAATAGATGAGTAAGACCACTTTTAAACCCATTGCATGTGGTGCCACTTTACCTGTAAATAATATACATGCAGTATCTGTAAGTATCCCTACATTAAGGGAAGTTATAGATTATGAAGAGGGTTTAAATGGTATCCATGATAAGATTAAAAGTGGATACCCAAGATTTATGCTTCATCCCTATTTAAAACTCATGGCACAATACCTTAAAACAAAGTACAATGTTCCTTCTTGTTATGAGGTGGTGTTGCTTTCTTCTAAGAAAGCGGTTAAACTTGTAAGTGATACCTATTTTATACACAATCCTTTTAAAATTGATGAACCTTTTGGGGTTATTTTGGTTTTAAATGAGACTTCTCAGCTTCAAAAAGTGCTCAGTTTTATTCAACACGTGGGCTGTAACCTTTCTTCTCGTTTTGCACAAAAGTATTTGTATGAGCATGGGGTTATTGATAGATTGCATCAAGAAGAGTTGCTGGATACAAACATTGCTAAAACCACGCTTCTTAATATATTGGGTAAAGCGTACAAACAACCAGTAGAAAATATTGCATTGGCACCTTCGGGTATGAATGCAGTCTATGGCGTATTAAAAGGGCTTAAATCGATTCAAAATGCCAACAGCAGAAATATTCTTGTACAGTTTGGATGGCTCTATTTGGATACCATGAATGTGGTGAAACACTACTTTAAACGCAATCGTGTCTTTTATGATATTCACAATAAAAAAGCACTTGAAAAGTATCTCAAGTCATATGGGAAACAGGTCTCCGCTATTGTTACGGAAGTTCCTACCAATCCTTTGGTTCAAACAGTGGATATTAAATGGCTCAAAAACCTGTGCGATGCGTATAATATTCCTTTGGTGATTGACTCTACGTTGGCCACGCCTTATAATGTGGATTTAAAACCGTATGCCGATATCTTTATAGAATCTCTGACAAAGTTTGCATGTGGCAATGCTGATGTACTTATGGGAGCCATTATTCTTAATGAAAACTCGCGTTTTTCCTGTATGCAAAGTGAGTTTTTTAAACATTGTGATGAACCCTATATTCAAGATATACAACGTATTTCATATGAAATTCGTGGTTATGAAGCACGTATGAAAAAAATCAACCATAACACCAAACTGTTAGTTGAGTATTTAGAAAAACAGCCTTATGTTAAAACCATCTATCATACTCATCAAGAGAAGTGTAAAGCCAATTATCAAGCCATACAACGAGATGATTCTGCCTTTGGTGGTCTGATTTCAGTGGTGTTTCATAAACCATTTGATGAAGTCTATGACCAACTTAATTTTGCTAAAGGCCCAAGCTTGGGAACAGAATTTACACTTTTGATGCCCTATGTTTACTTGGCACATTATGATATGATTCAAAGCAAAGAGGGGCAAGCTGTACTTAAAGCATTTGATATGGACATCAATTTGCTTCGTATCTCTGTGGGGTGTGAAGATATAGAAGAGATTAAAAAAGAGTTTGATAAACTGTTGTAACGTTACAAAAGGTTGTACAATGGACATGCAAAAAATTCAAAACATCATCAAAACATTCTCTCGTGAACGTGATTGGGACAGACATCACAATCCTAAAAATCTTGCTATGGCACTCAGCGTTGAAACGGCTGAGCTTGTAGAGATTTTTCAATGGCTCACTCCTGAACAGTGCGACAATTTAACGTCTGAAAAACATGAACATCTCAAAGAAGAAGTAGCCGATGTGGCCGTTTATTTGCTTCGTATTTGTATGGCATATGATATTGATTTAGAAGAAGCGATCATTGAAAAGATGAAAAAGAATGAAAAAAAATATCCACTGTATGATACAAATGGCGAAAAAATAATCTATCAAAAAAAGTAACCTAAGAGGCAAATGGTCAGTTTTATAGTCGTTCTTTTTAGGCTCATTTTATACAAAATAAAAACAGATTTAAATCTTTAAAAAGAGCAATTTTCAGATTGTTTAATTTTTTTAAAACGGTTATAGTTATAAAAAAATGGAGACAAAACAATGCATTTTATATCTCAAGCAAACTTGCAAGAAGCCGACAACGAAGTGTTTCAAACCATCGAGAATGAGTTAAAACGACAAACATATCATCTGGAGATGATTGCCAGTGAAAATTTCACAAGCCCAGCAGTGATGCAAGCAATGGGTTCGGTTTTTACCAATAAATATGCAGAAGGGTATCCGTATAAAAGATATTACGGAGGGTGTGAACAAGCCGATGCAGTTGAACAACTTGCTATTAATAGGGCGTGTGAAATCTTTGGATGTACATATGCTAATGTTCAGCCTCATTCGGGGAGTCAAGCCAATGCAGCAGTTTATGCAGCACTTTTAAATGCAGGTGATAAAATTTTAGGTATGGATTTATCTCATGGAGGACATTTAACTCATGGTTCTAAGCCCTCTTTTTCAGGTCAAAACTATCAATCGTTTTATTATGGAGTTGAATTGGATGGACGAATTGACTATGATAAGGTTTTAGATATTGCTAAAATAACACAACCTAAAATTATTGTGTGTGGTGCAAGTGCATATGCTCGAGAGATTGACTTTAAAAAGTTTAAAGAGATTGCACAGTGTGTTGGAGCTATTTTGTTTGCAGATATTGCTCATATTGCAGGTCTTGTCGCAGCAGGAGAGCATTCTTCGCCTTTCCCTTATGCAGATGTGGTCACCACTACAACACACAAAACATTAAGAGGACCAAGAGGTGGTATCATTTTGACCAATGATGAACAGATCAGTAAAAAAATTAATTCAGCCATTTTCCCAGGAACACAAGGGGGACCACTTATGCATGTGATTGCTGCAAAGGCAGTTGCCTTTAAAGAGGTATTGAATCCATCATGGAAAGAGTATGCAAAACAAGTAAAGAGCAATGCCAAAGTCATTGCAGAAGTTTTACTGAAAAGAGGATATGATTTGGTATCAGGTGGAACAGACAATCATTTGGTTTTGGTGTCATTTTTGAAACAACCTTTTTCGGGGAAAGATGCCGATCTTGCTTTAGGTAATGCAGGGATTACGGTGAATAAAAACACAGTACCTGGTGAGAGAAGAAGTCCTTTTATAACTTCAGGGGTACGAATTGGTTCGGCTGCTTTAACTTCACGAGGAATGAAAGAGAAAGAGTTTGAATTTATTGCTCATAAAATATGTGATATTTTGGATGATATACATAACATCAAGCTTCAAGAGAAGATCAATAAAGAGTTAGAAGAGTTGGCTTCTGAATTTGTGGTGTATACAAAATCCACGTACTAAATATGTAAAGAGTTACCATGAATGATAATATCCCTTTAAATAATCATTATAAACAAATAGAAAAAGCGATTCAATATATTGATACCAATTTTAAAGAGCATCCCAGTATTGAAGAAGTTGCACATAATGTGGGTATGAGTAAATACCATTTTATAAGGGTTTTTAAAGAGTATGTGGGAGTCACACCCATGCAGTTTCTGCACAGTGTAACACTTAATTATGCGAAAGAGCATATCAAAGAGTCCAAATCAATACTTGACAGCAGTTTGGATATCGGACTTTCCAGTTCAAGCCGTCTTCATGAACTCTTTGTCAATTTAATCGGTGTGACACCCAAAGAGTGGAAAGAAAAAGGGAAAGATGTTCAAATTACGTATGGATTTGGTCAGACACCTTTTGGAAAAGCTTTGATTGGATTTACTCTTAAAGGGATTTGTTATTTAGGGTTTTATGATCATAATAAAGAGGAGGTGTTTCAGCGGTTTAATGAGCTTTGGGAAAATGCAAATTTGATCTTTGATGAGAAATTGGCCAATGAATATTTGGAAAATATTTTTATAAAAAATAAAAAGTATCCTCTGTTAGTAAAAGGTACAAACTTACAAATCAATGTTTGGAAAGCGTTGATTAATATTCCCGATGGTCAGATTATTACTTACAGTGATGTGGCCAATCGTTTAAATAAACCCAAATCTGTTCGTGCCGTTGCCAATGCCATTGGGAAAAATCATATAGGTTATCTTATTCCTTGCCACAGAGTCATTGCAAAAAGCGGTGCTATGAGTGGTTATAGATGGGGCATTGAAAGAAAAAAACTTTTAATCGAATATGAAAAAAATAGAAAAGAGTAAACATGGACAACAACTTTTTAAAAGTTGTTGTCATTTATATGTTGTTTATTTATAATAACGTCCAACACACTTAATAATATCAATTTTGATTACGGCCGTTCCTTTTATCATCTTTTCAGGCATCTCTTTATGCAGTAAATGCGGTGTGAATTTATTAACAATTTGTCTTAAGGCAAGATTTTTTTCACTGATATCATCTACCAATGAAGCCATTCCTTCTATAATAACACTGTTAAACTCTGTATTGACATCACAAGGGTCTTCAATATTTTCATACAATAAACCCAACATTTCATCCACTTCAAAACAGACTTGTGTTTGCCGTTTTATGTTGTCAATTTTTTTACCTTTTGGCAGACCATGCATATAAATTGTTTGATTATAATATACAAAATGCATGGGTAAAATATAAGGAAATCCATCTTGGCTGATTGTCCCTAATCTTCCCACTTGTGCTTTTAAAAGCAGTTGTTCAATTTGTGCATTTGTCAATAAATGTGTTTTTGTTCGATGTCTCATTGTTTCTCCATTTTAAATGATATGAGTTATTTTTATGTGTGATAAGTTAAAAATTGCGTATCGTCATTTTTAAATTGGTCTCTTTTTTGTAAAGAGTTTTTAAATTGATAACCTAACTCTTCACAATGTAATGCCTCTTGCATAACCTTTTGATCCTTTAAGGGATTGAGTATAAGCTCATTGAGTTTTTCGATGGTTAAATTGGGATGTATACGATGTTCTAAAATAACCGAATCGTTTTGAAAAATTTGTCCCTCTTTTAATACCTTGGCATAAAAGCCCGTCAAACCACTTTCAAAAATAAACTTGGTCATATCTTTTTGATGCGTATTTGCACTTAATTTCCAACAAGGTTGTCGAGGTTGTGTTATTTGCACAGTGGTTTCACCTATTTTTAAAACATCACCAACGCAAATATCTTTTTCACACACATTGTCAAGTATGATATTTTCTCCAAAATAAGACACATCCGTCATATCAAAGCTGTCATTATAGTGTGCATTGATTTTTTCATATGTCAATTTTGAGAATAAAAAGAGTGCTTTATTCTCGCCTCCGTGGTGAAGTAAATCTGCTTGAGCATCATTTACAAACCCCGTTTTAGATAAATATGCTTGTGTAACAGGATATTTTTTAATACCAGAAACCAGTTGTTCTCTCTTTTGGTTTTCGAGTTTTGTCACCGTTACACCACCAACTTTGATGTATAAAACTTTTGATATTGTTGGCATCTTTTTCTCCTTTATGAAATGAAATTCACAGAAAGTATAGAATAATATAAAATCAGTTGCAATCTGGAAATTGCTTATTTAATATTTTAATCATTATATGGTTTTATATGAGATTTGATGGGTATATTTAAAAGCATTTATAATGAAGATAATAAAGAATTAGAAACAAAAATACTCACATTATTACTATAAGAATAAAAAAGTATGTATAATAAAAAATAATACAACGAGTTTCTAAATTCTGTGTTATAATATTTATAATTAAAGATTCAACTATAAGGATTTATTATGTACTTAGAAAAAATCGCCCTCTTTGTATTTGTTGGATTGCTCATATTTATGGGCTTAAGTTATATTGTGAAATATTTTAGAAGAAATAAAGAGTAGTCATTATCGAAAGTACTCACTGTTGAGTTGCTGTATTTTTTCGCGCACGAGTGGTTCACTCCATTGATGACGCTCCGCAAATTGTTTAATCTCTTCTTCTCTCTCTTGATCATTGCAAAAGAAATAGAGTCGTTTTAAAAATGGTTTAGGCAGATTGATTGCTATCATTTGAAAAAAGCTCTCTTTACACTCTTTTGAGCAGAAAACTTTATTTATTGGTATTTTTTTAGAGCAATATTGACAAACATTCGCCATAGATAATTTCCTTGGTTATATTCGATTTTTTTCCAAGTATATCACGTTAAGTTTAAATGCAACTTAGTCGCAGCTAAACTTACGTTCTGATGGCTACTCTTGAGGTCTTGAATTTTTCTCTTCGATTCCTGAAAGTCCAAATCGACGAGCCAACTCTTGTTTGATTTGATCGGGTGAGATATTTTTGCTTGCAAGTGCAACCAAACAGTGATAAACCAAGTCTGCCCCTTCATAAATCATCTCTTCTTTATCATCGTCTTTGACTGCAAACGTGAACTCACCTGCCTCTTCAACAATCTTTTTAAGCATGGAGTTTTGTTTCCCTGTAAGCAGTTTGGCGGTGTATGATTTTTGAGGGTCATCATGTTTTCTTTCACAAATGGTGTGATACAACGTATCAATGACTCCGTATGCCAAAGTCGTATCCACTTCAACTTTGTGTACCTCTTGATTATTTTCTAAGTCAGTGAAAAAACAGCTTTTTCTTCCCGTATGACATGCTACACCCGTTTGCTCTACTTTTAAAAGTAAGGTATCATTATCGCAATCTATGAGAATGTCTTTTACTGTTTGAATATGACCTGAACTTTCACCTTTTTTCCAAAGTCGTTGTTTACTACGGCTAAAATAGTGTGCTTGTTTACTTGAAAGTGTCAACTCCAGAGCCTCTTTATTCATATAAGCCAACATGAGTACTTCATTTGTAGTTGCATCTTGCGTAATCACAGGAAGCAAACCTTCTATTTTTTTCCAATCAATCTTATTGACATTATTCATTTTTTTCCTTAAAAGACTGTTTTCATCTGTAATCTGATGGATAAGTCATCGTTTTGTTTATCGTAGGTTACTTCAGGTAAGATATTCAGCTCATTGTAAAAATCAATCCAACTGTTCATATCGGGTTCTTTATAATTCTCAATGTGTTGATACTCATTTTGAAGATACCATTGATATTTATAGGGCAAAGCACTGTAAAACTGTGTTTGCATATACAATGGTGAGAAATATTTAAGCTCCGCTTGTTCTTTAGTCTCTAATGTCAAATGACGAAGTTGTACTCGCAGTTGTTGATTCTCTTTTTCAATGTTTTTTGAATACGAGGAGAGTTCGCTGTTTTGGTCGTACAAAATTACGGTGACAATAGCAAGAATGGCGATTAAAATATTTCTGACCATGGCATATATCCTAAAGAGTAGGTTTCCCTACTCTTGAGTTTATTTGTTGATTGAAGAGTCTCGTGTTTTATCTTTTGTATCAACCCAAATGTTTGGAGTTGAACCACCTGGTGTGAGGAAAATCTTTGCATCTTTGTTTTCTCTAAGTGCGTCGTTGAATTTTCCTTGAACTTGAATCTGTTGCATTTCAAGTAGGTTTCTGGTTAACGATTGAGCAATCTCTTTATTCGCAGCTGCTTGCGCTTTTGCTTCAATGGTCACTGCATCTGCTCGACCTTGTGCTTCAATTCTGTTTTTGTCTGCCTCACCTTTGGCTAAAGCAGCTTTTTTCTCAGCCTCTTGACGTGCTCTTTGAACTTCATATCGAACTCGTTCTGCTTCTTGATTTGCAATTTGAACTCGTTCAATTTGCTCTTTGATTTTTGGAGGAAGTACGATCTCTCTTAGTTGAACGGATTCAACAGAAACAGGTCGACCTTCTAAAGACTCTATTTGCGTTCGAATACCATTTTCAATCATGGTTGCAATCTCATTTCGTCGTGTAGGCAACTCTTCAGCGTTAAATCCACCCACCACGTTTCTTACAATGTTTCTTACAACAGGGTTAACAATTTTGTCTTCCCATGCTGGTCCCCATGTTGCAATAGTTGCAGGAGCACCCACAGCAGTTAGTCTGTATTGAACGGTTAATTCAATTGAAACAGGAAGACCTCTTGCATCAAGAATGTTAATGGCTGGATTGCTTCTTATACTTTGATCAAACCCTGTTGACGTTTCAACAGAAGCATAGTTCATCAATCGAACTTTTGTATCCACTACAATTACTTTTTGAATGATAGGAATATAGAGGTGAAAACCTGGGTTTAATGGTTTTTCATCATATTTACCTGCGGTGACTTGAATCCCCACTTGTCCTGATTCAATGATCACAAATGGTTTGGCAAGTACTAAAACAGCCACAACAATTACAATGGCATAAATAAAACCTGCTTTTTTCCCTAAATTTTTAAAAAATTCAGGCGGTTCAAATGGAGGTTGATAGCCACCGCCACCATTTCCACTGTTTTGATTGTTGTTACTATTTTGTTGTCTATTTTTAAAATAGTCATTATCTATAGGCATTACACTTCCTTAGTTTATATAAGTTAAATATTTCAAATACTTTTCATTTTTACCAGCTACGGCGTCGAAGTAAGCTGTTTGCAGTTTTTCAGTCACAGGACCTCTTTCCCCTGCACCTATGATTCGACAATCAACTTCTCGAATAGGTGTTACTTCCACGGCAGTTCCAGTAAAAAATGCTTCATCCGCAATATAGATCTCTTCTCGAGTAATTCGTCGTCGTACAACTTCGTACCCTAAATCTTTTGCTAAATCAATCACGGTTGCTTGAGTGATTGACTCTAAAGAGTTATCGTTTGGTGGTGTGATTACTACACCGTCTCGTACGATAAAGAAACACGCACCAGATGCTTCAGCGATGTACCCTTGGTCATCTCTGAGTAAAGCTTCATCATAACCAGCTTCTACTGCTTCAAATTTTGCCATTTGAGAGTTTAGGTAGTTCGCAACCGCTTTTGCTTTACCCATACCTGAAGTGTTAGGCGTTCGTGTCATAGAAGCAATCTTAACACGTACTCCTTTTTTCATTCCCTCTTCACCTAAGTATGCTCCCCACTCCCAAGCAGCAACCGATACGTTTACAGGTGCATCTTTGTGATACAATCCCATAACACCGTAACCTAAGTATACCAATGGTCGGATATAAGCACCTTCAAAAAGCTCATTTTTTTGTAAAAGTTCTACTTGAACTTTGTTAAGCTCTTCCAATGAATAAGGCACCTCTATAAGAGTCATTTTTGCTGAGTTTATTAATCGTTTTGTATGTTCATTGAGTTTAAATATTGCACATCTACCATCCACAGTTTTATATGCTTTTGTACCTTCAATAGCACCATTACCGTAATGAAGCGTATGGCTTAACACGTGTGTTGTAGCATCATGCCAATTTTTAAATTCACCATCCATCCAGATGTATTTTGCTTCGGTCATTGTTTTTCCTACATAGTTAATTTTTTAACTAATAGTCTAGCTAAGTTTTTATTAAAGAAACGTTATTGGTTGAGTAAAATCGCCTCTATTGTTCTGTCCTGAAGCTTTTGAGCAAATTCACGTGAAGCAGAAATAAGTGCATTGTTTTGGCTTGAAGTGGAACGTCCCACACTGTGAATGGTGTGACTTGAAAGCACTTTTCCTTGTGCTATTACATGAAGCGATGTTGTCACTTTAGCAATCTGCCAGCCCATAGCAACGGAGTAATTCACACTGGAGTTTAAAGCAATTTTTACATCCTCATTTTTGGAGACCACTTTATATGAAGAGTGGTTAAGAGATTCTATTACTTTTGAATTAAAATAGGGCTCATCTAAATTGTCAGAAACAGTTATCTTTAGGCTACTTTTCAGTGTTGAGGCTTGATTTTTTATGGAACTAAAATAGTTTAAGTAGTGGTTATCATCAAAGGTGCCATTTATTGCATTTAGAAGTTGGGCTTGAGCGGAGGCTTTTTGTATATCATCTGACAAATTTTGAAGCAGATGTATCTGTTCAAGCTTTGATTGTGTTTGACTTTTTTTGTATTGGGTATCAATGTGCTTATACAGACGTAAAAAAGCACTGTGTTGTTGTCGATAGAGCTCTTCACGATTTACTTCGACTAAGACAAAAAATTGTTGAGCGATAAAAGCATTTTGAATGACTTTAGGATTTTGAAACTCAATGTTTTTAACCAACACTTCAATGTTTTGTTGTGTGGAGTTGTTGTATGTTGAAGCTCCATCTTGATTGCTGTATCGATATGTGCTTTGTTCAATTTTTGAATTGACTTGCACACTCAATCGTGAAGCCAAATCATTTAAGGCTCTGTTTTTAGCCTCTTGCAAGGTTGTTGCTTGACCACTTCCATAGAGTGTTGTATTGCTGTTTTGAGGGGTATTTAAAAACCACTGTGGAAGCGTTTGAGCACTTTGTGTGGAAGAAAAGGAACACGCTGTAAAAAAAAGTACTACAAAAGTAAGTAACAGATGTTTAGAATAGTGGTAAATCAAAGAGACTCTCCTTGCTGATATCTTTTTCTACATAGTATAAGAGTTTCAAAGGCGCTTTTTGTTGTGTTGCATGCAACCAACTTGTAAATGAATTCACCATTGAACTTGCTTCAAGTTTGATGGGTAATAAAATATTATCGCATGTTTTTTGGTTGGTCAAGGGGTCAATGCTCTCTTCAAACATATAGACATTGAATCTGTCTTGCGGTTTGATTTTGTGTTTGCTTCCTAAATTGACTTGCACAATGGCATCATTACCATTGGTTTTGATTTTTGTAATGTATCCCGTGACACTGAAATTGTTTGAAAATTCATAGTTGAAACTCTCTAACGAGTTGATGATGGCTGCTTTGATTCCACCAATATAGACATCATACGTTGGGTTTGAAAACTTTCCGATATTAATATCTTTTTGTATGGTTTGAGCATGAAGTATTTCTCCTGTTTGAACATCTAATATTTTTATGCTCACCGTGGTTTTCAGCAAAATACCATCCGTAAAAGAGGTTAAAACACGTCCCAAAAGTCCTGCAACTTGCGCACCCACATGCTCGGTGCGTGAAGTGACACTATTCACAGCAATGGCTACACTTTCATGATTTCGTTGATTGATTTCCACGTTGTCTATGGAACCTGTAACGATATATTTAGCACCCAAAAGTTTTCCTGCTTGAACGGTGGTGGATTCATCTAAAAGTCCACTGTCTTGTAGTTGCAACTCTTTATTGATTTTTTCGATGTCATTTCGAGCAACTAAGGTAATACCACTTAAGCGAGATATTTTTGTTTCCAATAAAGGGGTCAATGTTTCTGAGAGTTTGGCATCCACTTCTCGTTTTACATTGACACTGCTTTGTTCAGCTTTGGCTGTGCCGCCTAATCCAATGCCATCAGAGTTGATAATAATGCCTCCTAAAACCCCTACTCGTTTACTTGTGCTCGTGTGCTCAACTTTGGCTTTTCCAAACGTAGAGTTATTGGTAAAATCCATAACCGCAATGGTAGGAAGTTGGTTTTTATAAAAAGGTTGACAGATTTCTGGAATGGCTTGTTTCTCATTGACAGAAAGAGGGTATTGAGTCATATTTAACTGGTTTTGTGAACAACCTGCAAAAAGAAGTAATAGTACAAAAAACAGAGTTGGAGTTAATAGCACGCGTGTGTTCATTGAAACCCTTGAAAAATAGTGAATAATGGTAACAAAAAAATCATTAGTTTTGTGTTTGAAGCCAGTTGAAAATAACTCTATAAGCCTCTTGTCTTACCTTTGGTTTGGAAAAAGTAACACCATGCATACCATCTTTTATGGGTGTAAGTGTGGTCAGTGAAGCATCTTGATTGAGTTTTTTGGAGTAGGTCTCTATGTCGTTTACATCCAGCACCAAATCACTGATGTGATGATATTTTACATCAGACTGTTCGTTATAGGATTTATCAGAATAGAGACTTAATACAGGGATTTGTAAATCCAAACCTGCATGCAGTTGTTGTTGTGCAGAATAAATGGCATGAATCCACTCAAAATAAATGGGTGCATTGGTTGTCGTATATTTTAAGTTCATATCAAAATCCCACTCCCCATTAAAGTCTTTATGCAAGGTTTGCCCAAATACATTGGGAGCACTTGAAGGCAAGAAAAGATTAGGAAAATATTTACCCACTTTTGCAACTAAAGGCAAAACATAGGACTCTAAAAAAGGAGAAAAAGCAAAATCAAAAAAAGCACTGTCAAGTATGAGTTGGTCTATATTGCGATACTTATTGGCATACAAAGTTGCTATCAAGCCACCTTGAGAGTAACCATACAAGGTGATGTTTGTGTGTCCTTGGTTTTTTATAAATGTGATGGCTTGAGTTATTTCATCATCGAACTCTTGAATATCTTTAAACGAGAAGACGCGCTCTTTGGATTTCAAATTGCGTCCATATCCATGTAAGTCTAAGGCATAAAAAGCGTAACCTTGGTCAAGAAATTTTTGCGCAAACTGAGTATTAAAAAAGTAGTCATTAAATCCATGAATGTATAAAATCGCTTTTTTTGAACTCTTTACTGTTTGATATGTCAGAGTTGCTTCGTAATTGGAAACATCAATTTTATGCTCTTGAAATTGTGCATTTGAAAAGAGTAGAGTGCTTGTAAAAAGTAAAAAAAAGAGTATGTCTTTCATGTCAAAATCCTTATAAACACTGATTATAGCGTAGTTGATGTTATTAAAACTTTTTTTGACCCAAAAAAAGGTATAATCAATACTTTAAAGATAAATAAAATGAAGAAAAGTTGATTAAATTAGATGAGAAACAGACTATCAGAGATTATTAAAAAACGAGCACTTGTCATAGATGGTGCCATGGGAACACAACTGCAACTGGCTGAAATAAAGCCTGAAGAGTGGTTGGGTGAAAATGGTGAAGATTTAGAAGGGTGTAATGAATTGCTGAATGCAACAGCGCCTCATGTGTTAGAAAAAATTTATGGGGCCTATGCCAAAGCCGATGCAGATTTTATTACGACGAATACCTTTGGTTCAATGCCGTGGGTATTGGATGAGTATGGAATTGGTGAGCGTTCATATGAGTTATCAAAAAAAGGGGTTGAAATTGCAAAAGAGGTATGTAATGTTTACAGCACACCTGCTAAACCTCGATTTGTTTTAGGATCCGTAGGCCCTGGAACAAAACTGCCCAGCTTAGGACACATTGATTATGATGAAATGTACGAAGGGTATAAAATCATGGCGCAAGGGATGATTGATGGTGGTGTGGATGTATTTTTACTTGAAACATGCCAAGATCCACTTCAAATCAAAGCTGCACTGCATGCCATCAGTGATTTAACCACTGAGATTCCCATCATGGTATCTGTGACCATTGAGTTAAGTGGTACGATGCTTATAGGAACAGATGCATTAACCATTGCAACCATTTTAGAGCCATTTAACATTCTCTCACTTGGGTTTAACTGTGGTACGGGACCACAACAAGTCGCTAAACATGTAAAAACACTCAGTGAAGTGTGTAAATTTCCAATTTCAGTGCATGCCAATGCAGGGTTACCACAAAACAGAGGTGGATATACCTATTATCCAATGGGGCCTGAAGAGTTTACTGCTTTACAAAAAGAGTTTTTAGAGATTAATGGAGTGAGTTTCTTAGGTGGATGTTGTGGTACAACGCCTCAACACATCAAAGCCTTAGCCGATGGAATTGCAGGCATTATTCCTAAACCTCCAAAAGGGGTGATGGAACCCTCATTGGCTTCACTGTTTGTAACGGTACCTTTAAAACAAGAACCCGCACCTCTTTTAATTGGTGAACGAAGTAATGCCACAGGAAGTAAGGCATTCAGAGAACTCTTAAAAGAGAATGATTATGAGGGAACACTTTCTGTTGCTCAACAACAAGTACGAGCTGGGGCTCATGTGATTGATGTGAGTGTAGGATTTGCAGGACGAGATGAAACCCATGATATGAATGAAGTAGTCTCACTCTATTCTCAAAAAATTCAACTGCCATTGATGCCTGACTCAACCCAAATCAAAGCGTTAGAAACCGCACTTAAAAAGATTGGTGGACGACCGATAATCAATTCTGTGAACTTAGAAGATGGGGAAGAGAAGTTTGATGAGGTGTGTGCCTTAGCAAAAAAATTTGGTGCCAGCCTTGTTTGTTTGGTGATTGATGAAATAGGAATGGCAAAAACCACGGAGCGAAAACTTGAAATCGCTGAACGAATTTATGACCGAGCAGTAAACCTGCATGGTTTCAGAGCCACAGATTTGGTCTTTGATATGCTTGTTTTTACTGTGGGAAGTGGAGATGATGAGTACCGAACGGCTGCTATTGAAACCATTGAAGCTATTCGAGAGTTCCAAAAGCGACACCCAGATGTGGGTACCACTTTAGGACTTTCAAACATCTCATTTGGTTTGGACATCAATGCACGTATTTACTTAAACTCTATGTTCTTACATCATTGTGTGGAAGCTGGATTAACCAGTGCAATTGTCAATGTAAAACACATCTTGCCTATGAATAAAATCAGTGAAGAGGACAAAAAGTGTTGTGATGACTTGTTGTTTAACAATCAAAAAGCAGGGGATCCACTTTTTAAGTTCATCGAACACTTCTCTTCAAAAGAGGCCGTAGAAGAGCAAAGTGATGAAGAGTACAATGCGTTAAGCAGTGAAGAGAAAGTCAAAAAACTACTTTTAGATGGAGATAAAGAGCGACTCATTCCTTTAGTTGAAGACATAAGAACCCAAGTAGCACCGGAACTCATTGTAAATGAGTGGTTGATTGATGGCATGAAAGTCATCGGGGAGTTGTTTGGTTCAGGGCAGATGCAATTACCATTTGTACTTCAAAGTGCAGAAACGATGAAAGCCACAGTGGATTACTTAAATCCATACTTGCCTAAAAAAGAGAAAGCCAGTGATACGGTGTTGGTTTTAGGTACGGTAAAAGGGGATGTTCACGATGTGGGTAAAAACTTGGTGGATATCATCCTTTCAAACAATGGATTTAAAGTGATTAATATTGGGATCAAAGCCGATATCAATGAGTTCATTGTGGCCGTTAAAGAGCACAAGGCACAAGCAATTGGTATGAGTGGATTATTGGTTAAAAGTACGGCAGTGATGAAAGACAATCTGGAAGAGTTGAGAAGTCAAGGTATTGATATCCCTGTTCTTTTAGGGGGTGCTGCGTT
Organism: Candidatus Marinarcus aquaticus; assembly: GCF_004116335.1. Taxonomy (NCBI): domain Bacteria; kingdom Pseudomonadati; phylum Campylobacterota; class Epsilonproteobacteria; order Campylobacterales; family Arcobacteraceae; genus Candidatus Marinarcus; species Candidatus Marinarcus aquaticus. The sequence goes on along the minus strand of NZ_PDKN01000003.1, from coordinate 88,809 downwards.
AACGAAATCATTTATCAATGATTATTGTCGACCCATTTACGATGGACCGATTTTTTATTGTCGAGATGCTTTTGATGGGGTGCTTTCAATGCAGAGAATTGAAAAGGGGGAGATGAATACTTCTTTGCCAGCTGATGAGATTGTCATTGATGAAAGCAAACAGAAGAAAAAAGTGGAAGTAGAAATTCCTCCATTAGAGCAAATTGCGATGCCATCAAGAAGTCTTACACAATTGGTACCCCCATTTTGGGGACGTCAAGTGATGCATGCAAAGAACTTCAATAAAGAGTTGGCATTTGAGTGGATTAACCATCGAGTGCTTTTTAGACAGCGTTGGGGATATAAGCGTGCTGATATGAGTACAGAGAAATTCTTAGAGCAAGAAGAGAATGTGGTACGACCACTCTATGAAAAACTCAAAGGGGAGTTTTTAGATAAAAACTTGCTCAATCCTGTGGTACTGTATGGTTACTATGCGTGTTTGGCTTTGGATAACAAACTCTATATTTTTGATGAAAAACATCTGTATAACAATCAAGATGAGACAAACAACTTGCCAAGCTTAGATGAAGCGGTACAAGTCTTTGAATTCCCTCGGCAAAAACGTTCACCACATCGATGTATTGCGGACTTTTTTACTGCAGACAAACTGGATGTGATTGCGTTTTCGTGTGTGAGTGCAGGGCTTGAAATCAGTGAATATGAACGAACCTTGTATGATGCAGGAAAATTCCAAGAGTACTACCATGTACATGGACTAGGAGTCGAACTTGCTGAAGCCTTAGCTGAAATTGTGCACAAGCAAGTACGATTGGATTTGGATATTGTACAAAAAGAGGGGCATACGCTTAAAGATGTACAGATGAAACAGTACACAGGATGTCGATACTCTCCAGGGTATGCTGCGTGCCCAGATTTAGAGATGAGTCGACAAATTTTTGACCTTTTACGACCTGAGGAGTTTGGTATAGAGCTCTCTGAGACTTTTCAGATTCATCCCGAACAAAGTACATGTGCGATTATTGTACCTCATAAAGAGGCCAACTACTACAATATTTAAAACAGACCAAACGGTCTGTTTTGAAACAACTCCTTTTACTTGATTATTTTTTAACCATTTTCATACACTCAATTGTATAGTTTATGTTATAATTGAAGATATTAGCTGTAAGGATTGATGATGAAAAATATATATGACGTCGCAATAGTAGGAGCTGGACCAGGTGGTATTGCTACATCTTGTGAAGCGGTACTTTTTGGTATTAAAAAAATTATTGTTTTTGAAAAAGGGAACAATCACTCCAATACCATTCGTAAATATTTTAAAGATAACAAGCCTGTGGATAAAGATTGGAAAGGGATTCATGTGGATTTAATTGGGAACATCAATTTTGAAGGTGGCACCAAAGAGAGCACCTTGGATCTGTTTGATGACTCTTTGGAAAAACATCTTATTGAAGCAAAATTTAACACAGAAGTATCACACGTTAAACGCGTCGATGACCATTTTGAAGTTGTTGTCACTTCAGGTGAGAGTTATTTAAGTAAGAATGTGGTCATTGCCATTGGTAAAATGGGAAAGCCCAATATGCCTTCATATAAAATCCCTCTAACACTTAAAAAGCAAATCAATCATACCATTATAGAGTGCAAAGGCAATGAAGATGTCTTGGTTGTAGGTGGAGGTGACAGTGCCTGTGAATATGCATATTTTATCTGTAAAGATAACAACGTGACGTTTAATTATCGTAAAGAGGTCATAACAAGAGCGCATCCCAATAATGTGGATAATCTTATGAAAAGTGCTGAAGAAGGAAAAATTGAGCTTAGAATGGGTGTGGATATTGAAAAAATAGAAGATGAAAATGGGAAAATTAAAGCCTATTTTACTGATGGGAAGATTAAACTTTTTGACCGAGCTATTTATGCTTTGGGTGGCGTGACTCCTAAAGAGTTTCTACTGAATTGTTCGGTACAACTTGATGGTGAAGATAATATTATTTTAGATGAAAAAAATAAAAATGACAAAGGTTTGTATGTTGCAGGCGATATTGCAGGTAGCATTGGTGGTTCAATTGCATTGGCACTGAATCATGGTTATAATATTGTGACAGATTTAAAGGAAAAACTCGCGGTATAGTAGGGCTTTACGCCCGCTATTAACTGATAATTAATAAAAATAGGGTATCATTCTTTATAACAATTATAGTAAGGACTTATTTTGCTGAATAAAATACTTGATTTTTGTTTTGTTACATCAAAACAACCAGTACTTTTAAAAGATTTATTGGTGGCCAACGTACAGCATAATGAGAAGATGCATGTGGATGCAGCAAAATTGGGATTTCGTTTAAAAATTGGACGTGCCTATTTTGTTTATATTCTTATTGTATCCATCATCGCAATTCCATTGGCAGGTTTCTCACATAATATTTTTGCCAATATTGATTCACATGCTTCAATCGTTGCAGCTATTATTTTTACAGCAGTTATTTTTATCTGTTTTAATTTCTTTAGAATTTGGATAAAAGATAAAATGGCCAGTAAAGTGATAGAAGCAGCATGGAAAGTACACTTTCCTTATTTTTCATATGAAGAGTATCGATATAAAATTGAAGAGATTTTTCATAAAGCGATGAAGGCTGAAATTACAAAAAAAGATTTAGAGAAATATATTTTAGACAATCTGATTAAAGAGTAATTAAAACACAAAAGGAACAAACATCTTCGTTTTTTCCTGATACTCTTTATACTCACTGCTTCTTAAATTCCATTGATGTTCCTCTTTTAAGGCTTTATAGTAAAGCACAACAAAGAGTAATATATAAATAAAGTAATCAAACATTTCATGAACAGAAATAGTAACCCCTAACATAATCAGCAACAATGCTAAGTGCATTGGGTGGCGAGAGTATTTATACGGACCATCTTTTATGAGTTGACCATGCTCTTTTTGATTACGAGTGATATTGAAGTTATAAAAGTCGTTATGAATGAGTGCCCAAAGACCAACTGCAGCTCCTAAAACAGAGAAAAATAGAGCTAATGCATTATCAAATATCGTTGCATCATTGAACAAAAGTATGAGGATACAGCAAAACTGTATGACTAAAATGAGTTTTGAATTTAGAGCTATTTTCATACTTTAATCATAGCACAAATTGCATCATTCGTCCAGTAAAGCTTTGGCCTTTTTGTTACGTTGTTGTTTGAGTTCCATGTCAATGTATTCCCCCATAGAAGATGAAGAGGCTTTAAATGCCAGTGTAATTTTTCGTTTTGTTGGGATATATTCATAGATGAAAAAACCTGCTTTATAGAGCGAAAGACGCACAGGTGTCGCAACCGAGTAGGTTGTTAGGATGCAATTTTGACTGCACGCATTGAAAATATCGGTAAAGTATTGCACAGTCCAAAGCTCTTGATTGACCTCTGAACTGAAGGCATCTTGATATACAATGTCAATGTTTTTCAGTGTTTTCACGTAATCTCGTGCATTTCCAATGTACAAATGGATACAAAAACGGTCACTTTTGTATGTTTTGTTTGTAAGCAGTTCTTTGATAATGGGTTGTAAAATTACAAACTCTTTTGGATAAGTGAACTTCTTTAAAGATTCAATTAAATTGGGGTCCAGTTCGGGGGTAAAAATTTCAACGCTGTGTGAAAGATTGTGTTCTAAGATGTAGTAGAGCGTTGAGAAGGTGTTGTAGCCTAACCCAAAACAGATATCCAAAATACGAAGATGTGACTTCCCTTTGTGAAACTTTAAAGCAGGTATGACATGTTTACTCAGAGCTTCATTGATTGCTCCATCATTGACATTATGGTAGTGTTGATTATACTCTTTAGAAAAAAGAGTATTCGAACCATCTATAGTGGTGACCATTAAAGCCCACTTCCCCACATATGAAGTTTTTTGGCTGTAAAGCAGTGATACTCATCAAACAGATCATCAATGTTGTTAATGGCAACAAAGGAGGCGTTGTCTAAAAGTGTACGTATTTCATCTTCATTGTTATGTGATTTTTTCTCTAAGATGATGATATTGGCAGAGTTCTCCAACGCTTTGTACATTAAACCGAGGATTTTTTCTTTATGAGGGCAATGGGTGAGAATATCACTTAAAATAATATACTCATACTCTCTGGCAGAACCTTTTAAACGAGCATCTTTTTCCTGTTTAAAAGGGAGTTGTTTGACTTGGCCATTTAAGTTCTTGGCCACTTTTTCAATGACGGGATTGAGAAAATCCATGTCATTGTTGATATGTAAAATAGCGATATTTTCAAAAGGTTGAAAGAGGTCTTTAAAGAGCTCAAGCGCTTTGTGCATTACAGACCCAGTTTTTTCATCTTCTTTTCACTCAAGAAGAGTTTTTTGTTATTCATAACATCAATACCTCGTCTTAAAATATCTTTGGCAATGCTTTGCGCAGATTTTAAAGAGTGCATTTTATAGGTACCACATTGGTACTCATTAAGTTCGGGAATATCGTTTTGTGATTTAACGGCAAGTACGTCTTTCATAGCATCTTTCCATGCTTTTGCTACTTTTTTCTCACTTGGATTTCCCAAAAGGCTCATGTAAAAACCAGTTCGGCATCCCATTGGAGATACGTCGATGATTTCTACGTTTTTTGAGTTTAAGTGTTCTCGGATGAATCCAGCAAAAAGATGCTCTAACGTGTGAATTCCTTTGGCACTCATTTTCTCTTTATTGGGTACATAAAATCGTAAATCGTATACAGTAATTACATCACCAGATGGTGATTTCATTGTTTTTGCAACTCGAACTGCAGGGGCAGGCATAATGGTATGGTCTACTCTAAAACTGTCTAATAGTGGCATATAAAATCCTTTAATTCATTTAATGGATTGTAGCACAATGATGTTAAAGTGTACTTGATATGTTTTGTAAGGTCAGACCAATATTTTTTCGAACCATTTTTTTATACGCTTTCATATGTACTTTTAACATCTTTTCAATGACTCGAATACGACAATGGTGAATCTCTTGTGCGAACTCGGGTTTTGAAAAAATAGTATTTCTGTCACGTGCTTTTTGAATAAGTTGATTGACGTCATCGTCTAAAACAAGATCACTTCGGTCACACAAAGCATCATATACATTAAAAAAAACTTCACGGTCATGCTCATTCATACGACAGCTGTCATCAAGCATCTTTAAAGCGAGTTTGGAAGCATACTCTATCTCTATGGGTTCAAACTCATGGGTTAGTGCCCAATCGTAAGCTTTTTTAAAAAAATCAGACATATCTTCTCCTTTGTACTCTGTATGCAAAAAACATACCGCATAAGAGGACTCTTTTTAGATTATTGAGTAACCAATTGAGTGATAACAGTTATCAATAGTAAAGAAAAGATGACAATTGCTATTGAAATATGATATTATAGTACAGTTAAACCTAAAAGGCTTCGTGATGAAAATCATATTATTAATGATACCTTTACTTGTTACAACGTTAGGCTCTTTAGAGATTGATTATGAAGAACGAATTCCTTATATCCAAAAAAATAATGGCTCAATAAAAGGATTGGTTGCCACACCTGCACTCAATGCTTTAACACGCTCTGGTATTGAGTATGAATTAAAAGAGAAACCTTCAAAACGACACCTACATGAAATAAAAAGCAATCAAAAACTCATATGTGCTTTGGGTTGGTTTAAAACTTCTCAAAGAGAAACTTTTGCAAAATTTTCAAAAGTGTTGTATCAAGATCAACCCATGGGCATTGTCATACGGCAACAAGAGAAACCTATTTTTGAAAATAAAAAGCTCGAATATATTTTAAAAATACCCAAACGACTTTTAACCAAAGCTTCTTACTCTTATGGGAATTTGGTAGACAATAAAATCAAAGAGTATAAAACACGTACTACGGAAGTGTATACAGATAATCAGAAAATGCTTGAATTGATTATGAAAAAAAGAGCAGATTTTATGTTCATGGCGTATGAAGAGGCATCTGTTTTATTAGAACAATCAAAATATGAAAGTTTAGAGTTTATCCCTGTGCATGATATGCCCCAAGGTAATAAACGTTATATGATGTGCTCTCAAAAAGTAGATGATGAAATACTAAAAATCATAAATCAGTATATCGAGTAGACCATGATACGACTTTTTTTTATCTGTATTGTCCTGTTTCAATTTTTGTTGGGTGTTGAGAAAAGAGAAATTCGAGAACTCTCTGCTGCACTTGCTCATCCTTTGTTTGAGTTGAGTAATAATGAAGCCAATACAATTCTTGAAGCCTTTATGAATGATAACATCGATGTGCAATATATCATTGTTAAAGATACCATTGTGAATGAAGAGTTCGCTGTATATTATCGAGACCAATACAGCACCATTCGACTTCGTCAAAGTACTGATGAAACATTGTCCAATGATTGTCAAAGAAAAAAAGTGTCTAATATTGAACTCAAAGGGGAAGATATTGGGGATATTTATCTGTGTTTAAAAGAGGTTATCCCAGAACTTCAATTTACGAAAGAAGAAGAAGCTTGGATAAAGAGTCATCCGATCATAACCGTACACAATGAAAGAGATTGGGCTCCTTTTAATTTTAATAAAAATGGTGAGCCAATGGGCTTCTCCATAGATTATATACGACTGTTAGCAGAAAAAAGTGGTTTAAAAGTACAGTTTCAAACGGCCAATTGGGATACATTGCTTAACAAAACATATACCAATGAACTTGATGTGATGATGAATATTGCTCGTACATCAGAAAGAGAAAAAAAGCTGCTTTACGTGGGCGTTTATGCACGAAATGTGGCCGGTGTTTTAACGCAAGAAAATCGCACAGATATTTCAAACCTCGAATCTTTGTTTGGAAAAAAAGTTTCAGTAGTGAAGGGCTTTATCTATGAGGAGTTTTTAGAAAAACGATATCCAAAAATTGAAGTGGTGAAATATAACGATGCAATGAGTGCATTAAAGGCAGTTGTTTTTGGTGATGTGGATGCAACCCTTGGAAAAACAGCCGTGTTTAATTATTTGATTTCTGAAAATCTTATCAAAGGTTTAAAATATACAGCGGATGTAAAAGCAGATGATCCAGAGATGGAGAACCTCTATATAGCAGTTCGTAAAGGGGCACCACTTTTACAATCAATTTTGAAAAAAACAATGAACCATGTCTCTATAAAAGAGGTTGATGAACTTCGTCTGAAATGGTTTAAACAAAGAAAACGAGTACAATTTACCAATACAGAGTATGCGTGGTTGGATCGTCGTCCTATTGTGCGTTACAGTGAAGTAAATTGGAAACCACTTTCAATCATAGAGAACAATGCTATGTCTGGTATTATGGGAGATTATCTCAATATGGTTGCAGATCTTACAGGTATAGAGTTTGAGTTTGTGCCTTCAAAATCTTGGCCAGATGTACTGGATAAGTTTAAAAAGGGTGAAATTGATTTGGTTCCTGGAGTGAGTAACACTAAAGAAGAGATGCAATTAGGATTGATCACTCGTTCCTTTGCCCAATATCCCATGGTGGTTGTGACCAATGAAAACATTGAATATGTCAATTCAATGGATTCGATTAAAAATAATATATTTGCTTTACCCAAACATTACAGCAGTTATAATTATGTTAAATCGCTTTATCCCAAAGCGAAGATTTTAGAGGCCAAAAATGTTCCTGAAGCTCTTTTTAATGTCTCGAATGAAAAAGCAGATGTCTTTGTGGGGCATATTGCACCAGCAGTGTATAATATTGCGAAAATAGGAAAAGATAATCTGAAAATTTCAGGTGATGCCGGGCAGGATTTTTCACATCACTTTTTGATTCAACCTTCACTCCCACAGTTGCACTCTATTGTGAATAAGATTTTTGAATCCATCACAGAAAAAGAGAGAGAACGCATCTATAATGGATGGTTGGATATTAAAGTTGAACAAAATACGGGTTTCTCTCTTCAACGCATTATTACCTATATCATTCCGGTAGTTTTGGTTATTGCCATTATTTTGGCATTGATTGTATATTGGAACAGAAAACTTAAATCTTTGGTGGATAAAAAGACACAAAATATTCAAGAACAAAAAGAGGAGTTGCAGACACTTTTAGACTCTTTTGATAGAAATGTAATTTTTGTACAAACGGATTTGCAAGGTGTGATTACCCATCCAAGTAGAGCATTTTGTGAGGTGTGTGGTTACCAAGAAAAAGAGTTGATAGGCAAATCAACAAATATTTTAAGGCATCCTGAAATGCCTAAAGAGGTGTTTGAAAAACTTTGGAATACCATCAAATCAAAAATGCAATGGCGAGGAGAGATAAAAAACAAGGCCAAAGATGGCAGTGATTATTGGGTCTATTCAAGAATTGAACCAGAGTACAATAATGATGGAGAACACATTGGTTATAAGTCAATCAGTCAAGATATTACCAATAAAAAGATTGTTGAGGATTTAAGTATCAATCTTGAAAAAAAAGTTGAAGAGAGAACTTTGGATTTAGAAAATGCAAAAAAGAAGATTGAAGCATTGCATCAAAATACACAAGATTCCATTGAGTATGCCTCCTTGATTCAACATACCCTTATCCCTTCAAGTGAGATCTTTAGAGGTTTCTTCAGTGATTATTTTGCGATTTGGCAACCCAAAGATATTGTAGGTGGTGATGTCTATTTGTTTGAAGAGTTGGATGAAGATACTTCTTTGCTTATGGTCATTGATTGTACAGGACACGGAGTCCCTGGCGCATTTGTAACCATGTTGGTTAAAGCCATAGAACGACAAATTATATCCACCATTATCAATAAAAAAGAAGAGCTAAGCCCTGCTAAAATTCTAAAAATTTTTAACAGAAGCATGAAACATCTGTTAAAACAAGAGGATGAAAATTCGATTTCCAATGCAGGATTTGATGGGGGTGTGTTATGCTACAATAAAAAGAAGGCTATGATTAAATATGCAGGTGCAAATATTCCACTTTTTTATGTAAAAGAGGGCAAACTTAATATCATTAAAGCCGATCGTCACTCGATTGGTTATAAAAAGAGTGATCGAAATTTTGAGTTTAAAGAACATGTGATTGAAACACAAAAAGGGATGAGTTTTTATTTAAGTACTGATGGGTATTTGGATCAAAACGGTGGAGCAAAAGGATTTCCTTTTGGTAAACGAAGATTTGCACAACTTATTGAAGAATTTCATAGCTACTCATGCGCTGATCAGCAAGAGCAGTTTTTGTATACACTGATGGAGTATCAAGGTGACGAAGAGAGAAATGATGATATAGCAGTTGTAGGAGTTAAAATATGAGTGAAAAAAAGAACAGTTCGATGTATATTGGTAAATTCTTAGAAAAAGAGTATCATCAATTTCGTGATGATATGATGGATTTATTGGATGATTATAAACGAAAGAGTCAACGGCTTGATAAAATCATCAAACAAAGTGATAAAATGCAGATGCAACTGCTTAAAGCCAATGAAGAGCTTGATGAGTATAAAAACAATCTTGAAAAAAAAGTGGAAGAGGAGATTGTTAAACGTAAGCAAAAAGAGCAGATGTTATTAGACCAATCAAAGTTTGCCGCCATGGGGGAGATGATCGATGCCATTGCACACCAATGGGCACAACCCTTGAGTATCATCAAGCTGCATACCTCTTCTTTAGAGTTTGATTTCCAAGCAGGTAAAGTCAACGCCGAGTATATTCAACAGCATCAAGAAAAAATATCTCATGTGATTGAACACATGAATACAACGCTCAAAGAGTTCAGAAACTTTTTCAGAGAAGATAAAGAGAAGCAAAGCTTTTATGTCAAAGAGATGATCGCCAAAGTGTTATTGTTTGTCAATGATGAGTTTGTAAAAAATCGCATAAGCTTTTCAACGCAGATTGAAGAGAATTTTGAGATGATAGGCATTGAAAATGAACTCAAACATATCCTTTTAAATATTGTCAATAATGCCAAAGATGCATTTATTCGAAACAGTATCTCTTCTAGAGTCATTCATATTAAAACCTATACCACACCAACGCATCAAGTTATTGAAATTTCTGATAATGCAGGAGGTATTAATAAAGAGATTATTAATGATATTTTTAAAGCCAATGTCACCACATCTAAAGATGGTAAAGGAACCGGCATAGGTCTATATCTGAGTGCACTCATAGCTGAAAAAAACAGCCTTCAACTTGAAGCAAAGAATATTGAAAATGGTGCCATGTTTACACTTAAAAAAATGAGAAAAGGGTGAAAGATGCAATTTTTAGTTGTTGATGATTCAGCTTTGGCTCGAAAGCGTGTTTGTGAATATTTGGCTTCATTGGGATATGAAGTCATAGCTCAAGCGTGTAATGGGGAAGAAGCCATCAAGTGTTATCATGAATATAAACCGTCGTATATTATGATGGATTTTGAGATGCCCGTACTCAATGGTGTTGAAGCATCTAAACAATTGTTGGCGTTGGATGCAAATTTAAAAATTGTATTAATCACCTCTGTTGAAGATAAAAAAGAGTTGATACATGCCATAAAACTGGGTGTTAAAAAGGTGATTAAAAAACCCTATACACAAGAGACATTTAATCGTACAATAGAAGAAATATTATAAGGCAAAACCATGGATATTAAAGTCATACAAGAAATCGTAGAAGAAGATGGAATTGTGTTTTTAACATATGGAGGGTTTTTATCTCAAACGCTTATTGCAGGAATGACTGAAGCTTTAGAAAATGAAGCAGAGATAGGGGATCTTAATAAAGGCATTGCAAACAATATCTTTACTATTTTCATTGAACTGTCGCAAAATATGATGAACTATTCTAAAACAAAATCTCAAGATTGCGTTGATTTAAAATCTCAAGGTTTGATTGTGGTTGGAAGAAACAGTAATGGAAGCTATTATTTACACTCGCAAAATATCATTGATAAACAAGACAGGGACAAAATAGAACCCGTGTTACAAAAAATTAAAAAACTCAATAAAGATGAATTAAAACAAACCTACAGAGAACTCAGACGGAGTGGTAAAAACACTCATGGGAAAGGGGGTGGAATTGGCTTTTATGAGATTGCAAAACGGTGTGATGCAATCGATTTTGAGTTTAAACCCATCAACGATGAAAAATACTACTTCCATTTTCAAGTAGAAGTACTCAACAAACAATAAAGGAGAAATCAATGAATAACTTAATAATAGAAGCGACTAAATATACACCAGCCATTAACTTAAATGCACAAACAGGTCATATCAAAATGGAAGGAAAATCATATCCTGAAAATACATTTGAGTTTTATGAACCCATCATGTCATGGATGAAAGAGTATTTCTCAAGACCGCAAATAAAAACGATAGTAGAATTAGAAATTATTTATTTTAATTCAAGCAGTTCAAAACTCTTTTTTGATTTTTTTGATTTAATTGAAGAAAACAGAGATAAAAGCGATATTGAAATCAGATGGATTTATGATAAAGAGAATGAGAGTGCGTTAGAAGCAGGTGAGGATTTTAAAGAAGATTTTGAAAGCTTAAATTTTAATTTGCTCAGCAAGTAATGAATTCCTTGATGAGCTCATTAAAGAAAGTGAACCGTGCAGTGTTTACTTTTAAGTTCATGAACTGCTTATTATCTATAGGAGACGAGTGATGGATACTATCCAAGAGAATAAACTCATAGGTGAATTAGAAGAGCTTAAAAAGAGTTTTGCACAAACAACCGATAAAATTATAAAAGATATTCGACGACATGATAAAATCATGGCACGAAGTGATAAACGACAACAACAAGAGTATGATGAATTGCAAATACGACTTGATGAGGTAGAAGCTTTAAGTAAAGAGATAGAAGAGACTCAAAGAGAAGTTGTCTTTACCATGGGGGCAATTGGTGAAAGCAGAAGTAAAGAGACCGGTAACCACGTAAAAAGAGTGGCAGAATACTCAAAAGTGTTTGCTTTGTATTTGGGACTTCCTCAAAAAGAGGCAGAGCTTCTTAAACAAGCCAGTCCCATGCATGATATTGGAAAAGTCGCTATTCCCGATGCGATTTTAAATAAGCCTGGCCGTTTTGATGAAGCGGAGCGAGAGATTATGAACACACACGCAGAGTTAGGCTATAACATGTTGCAACACTCTCAACGACCACTTTTAAAAATGGCGGCAACGGTTGCGTATGAGCATCATGAAAAGTGGGATGGTACAGGTTACCCACGAGGACTTAAGGGTGAACAAATACATGTTTATGGAAGAATCACAGCCATGGCGGATGTTTTTGATGCATTAGGCAGTGACCGATGTTATAAAAAAGCATGGGATGATGAGCGCATCTTTAATTTTTTTAAAGAGGAGCGTGGTAAACACTTTGATCCACAATTGGTGGATATATTCTTTGAACATTTAGATGAGTTCTTGCTGATTCGAGAAGAGTTGAAAGATGTGTTTGAATAAAACAAAGAAGCTTCGCGCAGCCTCTTTGTTTTAGGAGAGAAATGAAAAATAGACGTTCGTAATTCGTCTGTAAAAAAATTATAACTTACATGGATAAATCAATCACTAATCAATCGTTAACAAAAAGATAATACCTAAAGAAAATTCTAAAAATATATAGAAAAGTAAGATTTGTTTGTAGATAAGGCGAAGAGTGAATTTAAACCCAAGGAGTTTAGAGTTCCTAAATGAGTGGTTTAAATTCGCTTTTCAACGCCATATAGAAGCAAAGATTGCTTCTATATTATACGTGTTCACCTTCTAATTCATCTGAGTAATCCGCAGCTGCCATTCTCGCTAACTGTCGATATCTGTATTGAGCCTCTCTTTTATTTTGCTCTAACAACTCAGTTGCATGCTCTGGGTTGAGTTTTTTCAATGAGATATATCGGTTTTCCTGCATTAAGAAATCTTCATATTTTTCCCATTTTGGTTTTTTTCCAGAAATTTTGATTGGGTTTTGCCCTTGCTCAATTTTTCTTGGGTCAAATGTATAAATTGGCCAGTAACCACATTCTGTTGCTAATGCACCTTGGTCAACTGATTTCATCAATCCACCTTTAATACCGTGCGCAATACAAGGAGAGTATGCAATCACAAGTGAAGGTCCATTGTACTCTTCAGCCTCTTTCATTGCTTGTGCAACTTGTTTTTGATTTGCTCTTGAATTGACTTGTGCAACATAGATGTTACCGTAAGTCATAGAGATGTAACCTAAATCTTTTTTCGCATTTGGTTTACCATCATTTGTAAAGTCTGCAATAGAACCAGTTCTTGCTGCTTTAGATGATTGTCCACCTGTATTTGAGTAAACTTCTGTATCAACAACAAGTACGTTTACGTTTTCACCAGTTGAAAGTACGTGGTCAAGTCCACCATAACCGATGTCGTATGCCCAACCATCTCCACCGATGATCCATTGAGATTTTCTTACGATGTATTTTCTAAGGCTTAATAAGTCTTTTACACCTGGTAAGTCTTGGTTTTGCTCTAATTGAGGTACCAATTTGTCTCTGATTTCTTGTGTTTTAACACCATCATTTCTGTTTTCTAACCACTCTTTATACAATGCTTTTAATGGATTCGTTGCAGTCTCCATTGTGTCATTCATGATTGTTTGAATTCTGTTTCGAATGGTTTCATTTGCATGGTGCATACCATAACCAAACTCTGCTGTGTCTTCAAACAGTGAGTTTGCCCATGCAGGACCTTCACCTTTTTCATTTTTTGTATATGGTGTTGAAGGAGCTGATGCTGAGTAAATAGAAGTACATCCAGTAGCATTTGCAATCATCATTCTGTCACCAAACATTTGAGTTGCTAACGTGATGTATGGCGTCTCTCCACACCCTGGACAAGCTGAGTGGAACTCAAACAGTGGCTTAGCAAATTGTGAACCTTGAACCGATGATTTATCCACTAAATAATCTTTATAAGTTACATCATTGAATAAGTAGTCTGCATTAACTTGCTCATTATTTTTTTCTTCCACTTCATATGGAACCATTTTAAGAGATTTCTCTTTTGTAGGACAAATATCAACACAAACGTTACATCCCGTACAGTCCATAATAGAGACTTGGATTTTGTATTTTAATCCTTGATCTTTTGTTCCTTTTGCTTTTGCATCAAGTGACGTTGCTTTTACCCCTTCAGGTGCTTTTGCAAATTCATTTTCGTCCATCAAAAATGGTCGAATTACTGCGTGTGGACACTCAAATGCACATTGGTTACATTGAATACATGTATCGGCATTCCATTGCGGTACCATGGTTGCAATTGCTCTTTTTTCATATTTTGTAGAACCATTTTCAAACGTTCCACCCTCCATTCCAAGATTAATGAATGAAGAAACAGGAATTTCATCCCCTTTGGCAGCATTTACTACTTTTGCAAATTGTTCAACATACTCAGAACCTTTATATGTAGAGTTTACCACTAAAGCCCCACCATCTAAGTTTGACCATGCTGGATCAACAGGCACTTCTTCAATTCCTTCTGCACCTACATCAATTGCAGCAAAGTTCATTTTAACAATCTCTTCACCTTTATTTCCATACGCTTTTTCTGCATACTCTTTCATGTATGTTTTTGCTTCTTCGTAAGGAATAACATCTGCAAGTTTAAAGAATGCAGCTTGCATAATGGTATTGGTTCTGGTACCCAAACCGATATCTCTTGCAAGTTTCGTTGCATTGATGATATAGAATTTAACTTTTTTATCTGCTAAGATTTTTTTAACTCGCGCAGGCATTCTCTCTTGAACTTCAGCAACTGAGTGAATTGAGTTTAAAAGGAAAGTACCACCTTCTCTGATTTTATCAATTACTTCGTATTGCTCTAAATAAACCTCTTTAGAACAGGCTACAAACCCTGGAGTTGATACAAGATACGTTGATCGAATTGGTGCTTTTGAGAATCTTAGGTGTGAACGTGTATATCCACCTGATTTCTTTGAGTCATATGCAAAATATGCTTGTGCATATAAATCTGTTTTATCCCCAATAATTTTAACCGAGTTTTTGTTTGCCCCAACCGTACCATCAGCACCAAGTCCATAGAAAAGGCATTCATTTACATCTTCAACAACCGATACATTTTCACCCACTTCAATTGAAGTAAAAGTAACATCATCATTGATACCCACTGTGAAGTTGTCTTTTGATGTTTCACTGGCTAAGTTATTATACAGTGCAATGATTTGTGCAGGTGGAACATCCTTAGAAGATAGACCATATCGTCCACCAATGATTTTTGGTTGTTTTGCTTGACCGTAGAATACTGATTTAATATCTAAGAAGAGAGGCTCACCTAAGCTTCCTGGCTCTTTTGTTCTGTCAATTACACAGATTCTTTCAACTGAGTCTGGAAGTGCATCCATAAAGTATTTAATACTGAATGGTCGATATAAGTGAACGGTTAACAGACCAACTTTTCGTCCTTCTGTTTTTGTTAAGTAATCGATGGTCTCTTTAATGGTCTCTGTAACAGAACCCATAGCAACAATAATATCAGTTGCATTCTCATCACCATAATATGTAAATGGCGCATAGTTTCTTCCTGTTACTTTTGAAATCTCTTTCATGTAATCGTTTACAATATCAGGAACGGCATTATAGTATTGGTTTGAAGCTTCTCTTCCTTGGAAGTAGATGTCATCATTTTGTGCCGTACCTCTGGTAACTGGAGATTCTGGATTAAGTGATGTATCTCTGAATTTTTGAACGGCTTCTTTATCTAAAAGTCTGTCAAATACATCGTAATCCATCACTTCAACTTTGTTGATTTCGTGTGAAGTTCTGAATCCATCGAAGAAGTGTAAAAATGGTACTCTCCCTTTAATAGCAGCAAGGTGAGCTACACCACCTAAATCCATCACTTCTTGTACAGAACCTGTTGCTAACATTGCAAATCCAGTGGCTCTGGCACTCATAACGTCTTGGTGGTCACCAAAAATAGAGAGTGCATGTGCCGCCAATGCTCTTGCAGATACGTGAATAACACCTGGTAAGAGTTGACCTGCAACTTTATACATATTTGGTATTTTTAATAAAAGACCTTGAGATGCTGTATAAGTTGTTGTTAATGCACCTGCTTGAAGTGAACCATGGAATGTACCAGCAGCACCCGCTTCTGATTGCATTTCAATAACTTTTACTGTTGTTCCAAACAGGTTCTTTTTACCTTGAGTTGCCCATTTTTCTGTATTATCACCCATTTGTGAAGATGGAGTAATAGGATAAACCCCAGCTACTTCTGTGAAAGCATATGACACGTATGCAGCAGCTTCGTTACCATCCATTGTAGCAAATTTTTTTGACATGAATTTCCCTTAATTTTTTAATGAACGTATAGCATACTTACTCTTAACTTAATTCATTATAAAATCCTCGACCCTAAAATCTACATTTTTTTTACATTTTTGGCAAAAAATGAGAGAAATTATCAAGAATAGTTAAGTTTAAATTAAAAAATAACACAAAATTAGTCCAAATAAGCTAATTAAATAATTTTTATAGTTATTTATAGCTTTTAATATTAATCTTATCTAAGTTTACTAAGTTAGTTGTGTTTTTTATATTTAAGGTTTAATAAAGCTAATGAATTTGCAAATTTTTTACTGTTTTCTACTTTGTCAGACTTTTTATAAGCTCAACAGCTTCAAAAGAGTTATTCGTAACATGTGGTGTATATTGTTGTAACTCCTCTTTTTTACCATAGCCGCATAACACTGCCACGCTTTTTATTTGGGCTTCATTGGCTGCAAGCAGATCCAGTTTGGTATCTCCTACCATCCAAATATTGTGTTCATTGGTAGTGACGTTCATCAGCTGCATTGTTTTTAAAATGGGTTCGGGGTGTGGTTTTGGATTTTCAACGTGTTCTCGTCCTGTAACATGTTCAAAGAAAGTATCTATTCTCATGTGTTCCAATAATGGAGTAGTGTAGGCTCCGGTTTTGGTTGTTACTACGGATAAACGTGCAAAGGTACTTGCAAGTTGCAGAGCAGCTATTGCATCTTGAAGTAGAATCGTTTGAGCTTTTGATATGAGTCGATACCGTTCTTTATAAGCAGCTACAAAATCCCATGCCAGTTTCTCGTCTACACCCAACTCTTTATACATGATATCAAGTGGGTAACCAATGAGGGCTTTGATGTCCTCATCATTGCCTTTAAAATTAAAGTTCATTTTTGTAAAGGAATGATGAAAGGTTGAAACAATTGCATCGGTTGAATCAATAAGTGTTCCATCTAAGTCAAAGAGTATGATATTTTTCATTCTTTTATCCAATCTTTTTGATTATGCATGATGCCTATAAAGGAAGGCTCAATGTTTTTAATGTTCTTGTTCACCACTGTAATGGAGTTTGGTATATATAAAAACAAATACGGAATATCCTCAGCAATGTGTTTGAAAATCTTTTTATAAATCACAGAGAGTTTTTCTCTATCAATGGTCACCGCTCCTTGCTCAATAAGTGCATCTACCTTGCTATTGTGGTATCCCACTAAATTAAACCCACCCTTTTTATCACTGTTGCTGTGCCACAGCGGATAGGCATCGGGCAATAATGCTAATCTCCATCCCATAAGAACCGTTTCAAAGTTTCGTGGATGCACTTTTGTATTTAAAAAGGCTTGCCACTCCATGACACGAATTTTCATCTTCACGCCAATCTTTTCGAGTTGATACTGCAAAATTTCAGCTGCGGCAATGCGTATTTCGTTACCTGTATTGGTGACCAGTTCAAACTCAAATGGATTTGTCTCATCGTAGCCTGCCTCTTTTAACAGTGCTTTGGCTTTTTTTAAATCGGGTGTAGGCATTTTTACTTGGTCATTAAATGCAAACGTACCTGGTAAAAAAGGTCCCGTGCAGACTTGACCATGTCCAAAATATAAGATATCGACCAACTCTTGTCGATTTATCGCCAGACTGAGTGCTTTTCGCACCCGTATGTCTTGGAACTTCTTGTTACGCAGGTTAAATCCCAAATAATCATAAGCAAAAGCAGGTTGTTCAATGATTTTAAAATCTTTTTTGAATTGTTCATCAATTTGACGATCATACTGTAAGGGTAGCAGACCATCCAAATCCAATAAATTTTCTTTCAGCATTAAAAATGAGGTTGTGGGATCGGGTAAAAAGCTGTAATGTATGGTATCAATTTTAGGACGACCTTCAAAGGAGTCATCATTGGCTTTTAACATAACATCAGATGAGGATTCATACGTATCAAGTTTGTAAGAACCCGTACCAATAGGGTTTTTGTTAAAAGAGCTCGTCATTAAATTTTTTTCATCTTTTAAAATATGCCAAGGCAATAATCCCACCATCCAAATCTCTAATGCTTTAAAATAGGGCTCTTTATAGATGACTTCAATAGTGTGCTCATCCAATGCTTTCACACTTTGCACTTTTTGGAAATTTGAAACAATGGAGTTGAAGACTTTTGGATTAATGATGGATTCATAAGTAAAAATGACATCTTGTGCACGTAATGGTTCACCATCATGCCATCGCACATTTTTTTTGAGTTTGATGATCAGATGTGTTTTGTCTTTAAACTCATATGATGAGGCCAAATCAGGAATGATTTTCCCCTCTTTGTCGTATTTAAACAAGCCATTAAAAAGCCAGTTGGCTATTTCACTGCTGGCTGAATCATTTGCAAGTATAGGATTAATACGACTTGGGTTTGAAGACATAGAGAGGTTTAAAGTACTTGCATAAAGTGTATATAATGAAGTGAATATAAAAAGGGCAATGATTTTTTTCATAGGGTATTGTAATCTTTTTTTATAAAAAACTGCATAAAAAAAGGAGCAACTTGTGTCGCTCCTTTTGAAATACAAAGAAAAATCTTTGTGGAAAAAAAGTACCAATTCCTGTTGATAGAATTGACATCGGTCTTTTCCATGCCTTTGGCATAAAGGAAAAGCCATAATCTTCGACAAAAGAGAAGAAATTCTCTTCTGTAAATCGCAGATTATCTTTTTGAGAATTGACCGCTTTTTCTCGCTTTTTTTCGTCCATATTTTTTTCTTTCAACTGCTCTTGCATCCCGTGTTAATAAACCGTGTGGTTTAAGCACTGCTCTGAATTGCTCATCAAAAGCAACTAAAGCTCTAGAGATACCGTGTCTAACTGCGTCAGCTTGTGCAGAGTAACCACCACCAAGTGTTTTAACAACTACATTTACAGAAGTCTCTTGTTTAGCTACTTCTAATGGTTGCATTACTCTTTTTTTAATTGCTTCATGTCCACCTAACCATGCGTCTAAAGTTTGACCGTTGATTGTAATTTGTCCGTTACCAGCTTCTAACCATACTTTAGCGATAGAAGTTTTTCTTCTTCCCGTTGCGTATACTTTTGCCATGAGTCTTATCCTTTAATTTGCGCAGTGTGAGGGTGTTCAGCACCTGCATATACTTTTAATTTTTTTAACATTGTTTTACCAAGTTTAGTTTTAGGTAACATACCTCTAGTAGCCAATTTGTATAGCTTCTCTGGGTTGTTAACTAACATCTCAGACATTTTGTGAGTTTTTGTACTACCAAAGTACCCTGAGTGTGTATAATAGTTTTTAGACTCTAGTTTAGTACCAGAAAATTTTGCTTTAGAAGCATTGATGATAACTACGTTATCTCCACAATCAACGTGAGGAGTATAAGAAGGTTTGTGTTTCCCTCTTAAAAGTGTAGCTACTTCAGTAATAATTCTACCAAATACTTTATCAGTTGCGTCTACTACTACCCAATCTCTCTCGATTTCGTTAGCTTTTGCCATTTGAGTAAATTTCATTTATTTTCTCCGCTTGTATTAATGAGCACGAATAATAGTGTAGTAATACTTAATATTAACTTAATTTAAGTAAAATTTAAAATTTTATGATAAATTTAGAGCCAAAATTGAATTCACTCTCAATTTGCAGCTCAAAACCATGCAGGTTGATGATTTTAGAAACGATAAACAATCCTAATCCCAAAGAGTTATTCCAGTCATTTTTTGACACTCGGTAGAACTTATTTTGAATCTTCTCTAAATCATTTGCAGTTATACCAATCCCCATATCAATCACCTTGATGTCCTCTTTGGTGATTTCTACGGTGACTTTTTCTTCTGAGTATTTTAAAGCATTCTCTATGAGGTTTGAAATGGCAATGGTCATGAGCGTTTCATCGATATTGAGTCTAATATCATCAATTATATCCAAGACAATCTCTCGGTTTTTATACTTTTGTTTAAGATCACTGATGATTTCAGTGGTAAGCAGTTTCAAAGAGCACTCTTTATAAAAACCGTCTTGTTTTCCCTCTTCAAGTTTGAGTGTCAGACGAAGGCGATCAATGAGTGCGGACATCTTATTGGCATTGCTGTGGATTTTTTTTAAAAAGTTTTCTTGCATGTTTTTAGGCAGTGTTTTATCATGCATAATCGTTTCAGTATATCCTGAGATAATGGCAATGGGGTTTTTAAATTCATGTGAAATCGCAGAGATAATCTCATCTTTTTGTTGATTGGCCAGTTTTAGTCGTGCGGTGTGTTTGGCTTTGAGTTTATTTTTCTTAGAGAGTTTCACGGCCACTTTTCGTAAAAGCCTTGAAATCTCAAAAAACTCTTGTGTATATCGAGAGTTCAGTGCACGTAAGTTTGACTTACTCATCGCATCTTTTTTGGTCAGTTTGGTTAAAAACTGCAGGATTTTATCCGTTTGAATACGAATACGATGACTGATGATATAGGTAATAATAAATACAAAGATAATAAACACAGCAAAAATGCCCATGATTTGAAAGGTTAAGCCGATGAATTGGTTTTGAATCTTTTCAATGGAATCCGCCATTCGTATGTAGATGGTTTCATCATTGATTTTTACTTTTTTTGCAATATATAAAAGGTCTTTGTCAATGGTTTTAGAGTGGCGAATAATCTTTCCCACACCATCTTCTTGCAGGTTCACAATCTCTTTTCGATTGAGGTGATTGTCCATTGAGTGTTTGTCTTCATGGCTTTCTGCAATGACCTTTCCAGAAGCATTGATAATGGTCAGACGAAGATTGGTTTTATCTTTAAACTCTTGTACCATTGCATCTAAATTATCCAGTGAGTTTAAAGATACAATCAATGCATCGATGTTTTGAGACATGTTTTTTTCAATCTCTTCAAGATAGGTGGCTTTAATCCAAAAATAGGTGGTGATACTCACCGAGAGTAAAACCGCAAAAAACACAAGAATAAAAGAGCGTAAAAAGAGCTGGTGAATTTTTAGCAAAAGATGTACCCTTCACCACGAATTGATTTGATGTACTCTTTTTTCCCTTTAGGGTCAATTTTAGCTTTAAGACGTTTCACGGCTACATTGACTGTTTTGAGTTTTTTATCAAATGAGTCTTCCCAAACGGCTTCTAAAAGGTGTTCTCTTGAAAGCAGAATGTCTTTGTTTTTAATGAACTCTAAGAACAGATCATGCTCTAAGTGCGTGAGTTCTATCTCTTTTTCATCGATATAAAATTTTTTATTGGATTTTTTATAGACAATGTCTTTGACTTTTAAAATCTCAACACTTTTTTTAGTACGTTTTAGTATCGCTTTAACGCGTGCACATAACTCTTTTAAGTTAAAAGGTTTTGTGATATAGTCATCTGCATGAGCATCAAAACCATTTAAGATGTCCTCTTCTTTATCTTTGGCAGTGACGTAAATCACTGGCACATTGATGCCTTGTTGTTTGATATTTTTTATAAATGAGGTACCATCAATGCCCGGAAGGTTTCTGTCCATAAGCACCAAGTCGATGCTCTCTTCTTCGAAAATATCTTCCAAAGCTTGATTGACTTTTGTAAAACCGATGGTGTCATACCCCTCTTTTTGAAGGGTATACTCCAACAGTTCTAAAATATCTTCTTCATCTTCAACTATCAGTATCGTATTCTTTTCCAAGTTGCACCTTAGGGTCATTTTTTGAGATTTTTTTTGACTTTCTATCGTCTTCATATTCAATCACTGTGTCTTTAGAGATTTTAATCACTCCCGGAGAGAACTTAATCGCAAAAATTCTAAAGATGAAAAAGACAAAAATGACACCCAATAAAAAGGCAATATCAAAGTAGTCTTTTGTTCTATGTGAAGCTAAAATAATAACATCACGAATCAAGAAAATGATAAAAATATCAATAACAAATCGTAATCTTAACTTCTCTTTTTTAATAAAGTCAGATACCATCTTTACAACTTCCATGATCACGATGAATTCAAGCATCAAGATAATGGCTTTGTAAAACTCCAAACCGACAAATACAATGGTAACAAACAGCAACGCTGCAATGAGTACTTCATAGTTATAACTGAAGTATCGTTTTATTTTTAATACTGCTCTTTTCATGGCAATATTGTACCATATTTCTTATTATGCTTGGAGAATTTCCCCACCTATATGAGCAAACAGAAGTAAGTTTGCAATACTCGCTGCTCGGTCGGCCACTTTCTCTAAACGTCGAAATGAACCCAATAGATCAAAATAGTCTTTTGAAAGATCTCTGTTTTTAGTAATCAGCTTTAATAAATTTTTTTCAATCATCGAGTATAAATCATCAGTTTTACTCTCTTCAACGATGACTTTATGAAAGTAATCTTCAGTGTCGTTGTCATCGGCTAAATTGATCATCACCAAAGCTGTTTTGAGTGAAAGAATTGTTGACTTGTGTAATGGAATAGCATACTCTTTTACTTTTTCTACGTCCACATCATGGTTCATTGCTTTTGAAAACGCTTTGATGAAACTCTTGGTATTTGAACTTGCTCGTACAACTTCATTGGTGATTTTTAAGTATGAAACCAATGAACGTAAATCTTTTGCTTCTGGTGCATGCAGTGCCAATGTGGTTACAATTAAATTATCAATCTTATTGGAAAGATTCTCAATATTATTCAATTCTGATTTTGCATCATTGAAAAGCTCTGCTTTATCTTCAACCAAACCACTTAGTGCCAACTCATTGGCTTTTACTACTTTATCACCAATAAAAATAATCTCATTTTTAATGGTGTCAAGTTTCTCTTTAAATACTTGTAACATTATCCAAACCTTCCTGTAATATAATCTTCTGTTTTTTTCTCTTTTGGGTTTACAAAAATCGTTTCCGTTTCGTCATACTCAATGAGTTGACCTAAATGGAAAAACGCTGTATAGTCTGCAACCCGTGCAGCTTGTTGCATATTGTGTGTCACTGTGATGATGGTATATTTTTTCTTTAGTTCCAACATTAAAGCTTCAATTTTTTCTGTACTGATTGGGTCTAAAGCTGAGGTTGGTTCATCCATTAAAATAACATCGGGTCGCACAGCAATCGTTCGTGCAATACATAACCGTTGTTGTTGACCACCTGAGAGTGATGTTCCAGGAGCATGGAGTTTATCTTTAACTTCATCCCAAATACCTGCTCCATGAAGTGACTCTTCAACTAAAGCATCACACGCTTTCCCTTTTTTAACAATCCCGTGTTTCAATGGGGCATAAGCCACATTTTCATAGATTGATTTAGGAAAAGGGTTGGGTTGTTGAAACACCATACCAATTCGTTTTCGTACACTTACTACGTCCACATCTTTGTCATAAATATTTTTTTTATCAATGACAACGTTTCCTTTTATTTTTGCACTGGCAACCAAATCGTTCATACGGTTCAAGCATCGTAAAAAGGTCGATTTACCACACCCTGATGCACCAATAAGTGCAGTGATTTTGTTTTCATATAAATCAATATTAATATCATGTAAAGCATGATTATTTGCGTACCATAAGTTTAAATCTTTGACATCTACTTTAACGTTTTGTTTACTCATAATTTTTCTCTTTTATCTCTAATTTTATTTATGCTTTTTAGCCTTTGTTGGTGCTCAAAACTTTCGCACAACAACTTCAAAAGAACGCTTCCCCTTCGTTGGTGCTCAACATTTTCGCACAACAACTTCGGTTTCGAAGCTAACAAAGCCAAGCAGTTGGCTTTGCCTTAGCGCTTCTCACCATTTAACTTCAAATTTCTTTCTTAACAACACAGCAATGGTATTTAAAGAAATAAGAACCGTTAACAGTACAATAATACCTGCGGCTGTTTTTTCAATATAGGCGCGCTCTGGCATTCCTGACCATGTGAAAATTTGCGCTGGCATAACCGTTGCAGCTGATGTGATATTGGTCACCGCATCAGGAACAAAAGCAATCATCCCTACAATAATCAAAGGAGCAGTTTCCCCCATGGCTTGTGCTAAAGCGATGATTGAACCCGTTAAAATACCAGGGAATGCTAAAGGTAAAACGTGGTCACGTGTCACTTGCCATTTTGTTAATCCCAATCCATAACCTGCTTGTCGAATACTTGCTGGTACGGATTTAAGAGCTGCTTTTGAACTTACAATGATAATAGGTAAGGACATCAATGCCAGTGTCATACCCCCAACCAGTGGTGAACTTCTTGGAACCCCAAAGAAGTTAATGAAAATAGCCAAGCCCAATAGACCAAACAAAATTGAAGGTATGGCTGCAAGGTTATTGATGTTCACTTCAATGATTTGTGTTACTTTGTTATCGGGAGCAAACTCTTCAAGATAAATGGCGGTCATCACTCCAATAGGTACTGCCAATGACATCGTTACAATCATGGTTAAAACTGAACCAATCATCGCAGCATAAAAACCTGCATTTTCAGGAATCTTTGAATCTCCCGTGAAAAAGAAAATGACGTTAAATCGTTTTTCAATCTCACCTTGCGCTAAGAGTTGATCGATTTTATCTTTTGTTCGTTGTTTCAGTCGTGAATGTTTCCCTTTGACATGTTGGTCTGCTTCTGCATTGGTTAATGCCCAAAATGTTTGAGTGGTTCCCATCCATTCTGGATTTTCTCTGATTTCTTGAGGAAGGCTTCGTAACCAAGCACGGCTGATGATTTGACTCATGTCACGATCAAAAATACCGTAAGGGTTTTCAGCAGCCTCTTCATCGATGGTCACATCAACTTTGATATAAGATTGTTGAAATGCAGGGTAACCATTTTTAACAATATCAAACAAGAAAAAACCTAAAAAAGAGAGTGAAAGAATCACGGCTGCCATTGTAATATACATAAAGCGTTTGGCTTTTCTGTTTCGTTGTGCAATTTGTGGTATGTAAAAGTCGTTTGTTTTTTTCATCATGCTGCCTTACAGATTCGAAATTTTATATTTTTGGTGGAATTTTCTAATGGTTGTAATTGAAATAATATTAATAATAAGAGTTACAACAAATAGAACCAAACCAAGCGCAAAGGCTGAAAGCGTTAATGAACTGTCAAATTCTTGGTCCCCTACAAGAGACTCTACGATTTTAACTGTAACGGTGGTCATATCTTCTAAAGGGTTCATGGTTAAGTTTGGTCGTAAACTTGCTGCCATTACAACAATCATGGTTTCACCCAATGCTCTTGAAATACCCAATAACACAGCAGCAATAATCCCTGGCATGGCTGAAGGAATAACAACAAACATAATCGTTTCTGCTTTGTTCATTCCAAGGGCTAATGAACCGTTTCGAATGTTTTGTGGCACAGAGCTGATAACGTCATCACTTAAACTGGAAATAATAGGAATAATCATGATCCCCATCACCACACCTGCACCCAATGCACTTCGATATGATGCATCAATACCCAAAGCACTGAAAACATTCACAATAAAAGGTGCCACAGTAATGGCCGCAAAGAATCCATACACAACGGTTGGAATACCTGCTAAAATCTCAAGAGTGGGTTTAATCGTATTTCGCACTTTCTTGCTCGCATACTCTGACATAAACACCGCACTTAAAATACCAATAGGTACTGCTACAGCCATCGCAATAAGAGTAATATAAAAGGTACCAGCAAAAATAGGCACTGCACCAAATTGTGCTTGGGCAACACCTTCAGTTGCTCGTCCAGCACCCTCTAAAAAGGCTGTATCAGGATTCCAATCGGTACCAAAAATAAATCCAAAAAAGCTTTCACGTTGGAAAAAATGAATTGATTCGAAAATAATTGAAAAAAGAATACCAAAAGTGGTCAATACTGAAATAAGTGAAGCGAAGATAAGAACAATTCGAATAAAAGACTCAATAGAGTCACGAGCTTTTGTAGTTGGGCTTAAACGTTTAACAACAAAAATAAGTGAAATGGCCCCTAAAGCTAAAGATGAAATAACAATAAGCATGGGTGGAACAGATTTTAGTCCAAACAGATATAAAAACATTACAGTCACTAAAAGCATGATCACAGGAAGCCCTGTATAAAGTGCGGTAAACCATCCATATTGCTCAGGTTGAGAGTTTATATGAATGCCTTTATTTGATATGACTTGAGCTTTATTTTTTCCAATCATATAGGCAATAAAGATGAGTGGAATAAGCCCTCCAAAGAATATCAAATATAAAGAGTCATTTGACATAGAATAACCTTTCTTTTCTAACTAATAAAACCTCTACTTAAATAAGCAGAGGTTTTATAGGATTTTATTTTAATAATGTTCTATTTATTTTACTGGTAGAACTGTTTTGTGTTTAACCATATCAGCAGTTAAAAGTGTTCTTGCTTTTACAGAAGCTTGAACCTCTTTAAGCATTTTGTCTTGCATAGGGATTAAACCAATGTTTCTTAAAACACCTTTTGGTCCAATCATTGCTTTTGTAGCATAAAGATCTAAGAACTCAGCAACACCTTTAACTTTTCCAATGTGCCCATTTTTCATATACATAAACAGACTTCTTGATACTGGGTATTTCCCGTTTGCAATATTTTCAGCAGTTGGCGCAATTCCATTTAAAGTCACACCATTGATTTTGTCATGGTTCTCTTCTAAGAAGCTGTAACCGAAGTAACCTAAAGCGGCTTTATCTTGTGTTAATTGTTGAACGATTAAATTGTCGTTTTCACCACCAGGGATATATGCACCATCCGTTCTGATTTTTTTGTATTTCCCACCATAGATTTTAAAGTTTTTAGAAGCGTGTTCCATCACCATTTCATCAAATGAGTCTCTTGTTCCAGATGTTGTTGGAGCACCAATCATTCTGATTTCTCTGTTTGGTAATGAAGGGTCAATATCACTCCATTTTTTATATGGGTTAGGGATCAATTTTTTACCATCTTTTGAAGGAACTTCTTGTGCTAATGCTAAGAAAATTTGCTCTTTTGTTAAGTTTAATGGAGCATTGTCATTGCTTTGAGCAATTGCAATCCCATCATATCCTACCATGAAACCAGTGATCTCTTTTACACCATTTTTTTGACACGTTGCGAACTCTTTATCTTTCATTGGTCGTGAAGCATTTGTAAAACTTGGAGTATCAACTCCTGCACCTGCACAGAAAATTTTCATACCACCACCTGAACCAGTTGATTCAACGACAGGTGTTTTAAAACCCGTTGTCGCACCAAATTCTTCAGCAACGTAACTTGTAAATGGGTAAACAGTAGATGACCCAACAATTCTAATTTGATCATTTGCTCCTAAAGATGAAGCAACAGTAGCAGCAGCAATTAATGCTAAAGCAGATTTTCTTAAATTCATTTTCAACTCCGTGTGTTAATTTCTATGGTGAAATTGTAAGACACGTCAGTTACACTTTGGTTACAAGCACACTCCGATAGGATTGGTGGCTTTTTTAGAGACTTTTTTGATTTTTCCTAATGTAAAATCGAAGTTCTTTTTAACTGTTTTTGGACCAATTTCTACAATGGCACAAGCCACAGAGAGCAGTTTGAACTCTCGTTGAATATTAAATCGGTCAGTGCACACCATGAATTCTCTTTCACGATCTTCTTTGTTGTAAAGATTGGCAACGGAGGATTCAAACTCTCTTTGAATGGTATGTGCAAATTCATATACGGTTTCATAATCATACTCTTTAAAGCCAATAAAGAAATCATCTCCTCCAATGTGTCCAATAAAGACATCGCTTGGCAGCAGTTTTTGAAGCAGTTCTGAAAAGATTAAAATGGCACGATCTCCTTGTCTGAAACCATACGAATCATTAAAGGGTTTAAAATCATTGAAATCGAAATAGAGCATATGAAAGCCCATCTCATTTCTGAGTTGTTTGAAACTTTTATAGATATACTCTTCAATTTGGTTGTTCCCAGGAAGTTTGGTTAATGGGTTTTGATTTTTTGCAATCTCAATGGTACGTTTATGTGAAAGTGAAAGCAAAGAGTTGACATTGATAAAGCCATGATACTTATTGGCTTTGGTGACAAAAATTCCTCGGGAGTGATCTTGATTCATATTGTATATTTCTAATGTTTTATCAATTCCCCATGTCGCTTCTACACAAAGTGCTGGTTTTAAAAACTTACACAAGTTACTGCTGTACGACACATTTTTGGCCAATGACAAACCATATTGAGAGTAGGATATTTTTTTAATATCCACTTCATAAATGACCCCTTTTAAGTGGTCATAATTATCAACAATGGGTACAAACGTATTATGAGGTTGGTTTTTAAAGTATAAAAAAAGATCATGCAGTGATGTATTGATATTGATGGGTTTGATGTATTCAATGAAACTGGAATCAATATTGTTTTTGTTTTCATCTCGTCGGTCTTGTTTTAAGAGTTTGAGGATGTTTTTATATATGGGTTCAATTTGTTTGACTTTGATGGTGGGTTTTTGTACCAAAAAGCCTTGAATAAAATCCACACCCATATCTTTACACGTATAATACTCCTCTTTTTTCTCAATCCCTTCAGCAACCACTTTCATTCCCATGGTGTGCGCCATGTCAATTATGGAAGTACAAAAAAGCTTTTTCTTTGAGTCATTATGAATATTCGTAATAAAAAAACGATCGAGTTTGATGATATTGGCTTCACTGTAATAAAGAAGTTTTAGACCCGATACTCCAATACCAAAATCATCAATGGCAATGCTGTAACCATCTTTTTTATACTTTTGAATCATAGAGGAAAGAGCACTTTGTTCTATCATGCTTCCCTTTTCACTCAGTTCAAAACAGATGGCATCTTTTTTTAACCCATTCTCTTCAAGCAGTTTGGCTGTTTGTCCTTGTGGACAGTTCTTACTGTAGATGATTCGATTATCTAAGTTATAAAAGAGTTTGACATTTTCAATATCAAGCATTTTGAGTTTTTTAATCGCTTTTTTTCGAAGCTCTAAATCGACTTGATAAAGAAGGTCATCTTCAAAAGCACAATCAAAAAGATTTTGTATGTTGTGGTATTCTGTTGCAATCTCCACATTTCTAAGAAGTGCTTCTACGCCATAAATCTTTCCAGTATAGGTGTGGATAATGGGTTGAAAAGCGAAATCTAACTTATTAAGTATATTAATCCATTTTTCTAACATATAAATCCTTTATAAGTTAGGTATTTTATAATTAGATCTTGGACTATTTTGTTCGCGCTTAAAACAGAGGAAGATCTAATTATAAAATCAGACATCTCTAAATATTAGAAACAGATGTGAAATTGTAGAGTATTATGGTTACAGTATGATTACGTGGAATGGTTTATATAAGAAAAGCCAAGGGACTTATAGTCCACTGGCTTCCATAAGTTGAGCTTGGTGATTGGCAATGAGTGGGTCAATGATTTCATCAAAAACCCCATCTTCCATTATGTTTTCTAAACGATAGAGTGTCAAGTTAATACGATGATCACTCACTCGGTTTTGAGGATAGTTATAGGTACGAATTCGTCCACTTCTATCACCGGTACCCACTTGCTCTTTTCGGTTGGCACCCTCTTTCTCTTGTTGTTCTTGCATCTGAAGGTCATATAGCCTTGCTTTTAAAACCTTCATTGCTTTCTCTTTGTTTTTGTGTTGTGATTTTTGGTCTTGGTTAGTCACCACTATACCTGTTGGTAAGTGAGTGATTCGAACCGCACTGTCTGTTGTATTTACAGACTGACCACCACAACCAGATGAACGCATTACATCTATTTTTAAATCATTTGGGTTAATTTCAATTTCAACATCATCAATTTCTGGCATCACTGCTACTGTGATTGCTGAAGTATGAACTCTTCCTTGTGACTCTGTTGCTGGTACCCTTTGAACTCGGTGTGTTCCACCTTCGAATTTTAATCGACTGTAGACCTGATCACCTTTTACGAGAAAAACCATCTCTTTATAGCCACCAGCTTCACTCTCACTTGAGCTCATGACTTCTACTTTCCAACCCTTAAGTTCTGCATATCGTAAATAGGCTCTAAATAAATCCCCTACGAAAATGGCAGCTTCATCACCACCTGTACCAGCACGAAGTTCCAAATAGATGTTTTTATCATCATTTGGATCTTTGGGTACAAGTAAAATTTTGATCTCAGACTCAAGTTCTATTTTTTTAGGTTCTAACTCTTTAAGTTCCTCTTTTGCCAATTCACCTAATTCGCTGTCTTCTAAAAGTTGTTTGTTCTCTTCGATATCATGAATAACTTGTAAATACTCTTTTGCAGCATTTACAATTGCTTCAAGACTCGATTGCTCTTTTGAAAGCTCCGTCATCTTTTTGATATTTGTTGTGATGTCTGGAGAAACCAATAAATTATTGATCTCTTCATAACGATCAAGAAAGGGTTGAAGTTTATCTTGTAACATATATTTGTACGGTTAAGTCGATTATAGTGCGTTCACTTTTACTTGTAATCTACTTACTTTTCTAGCAGCATTACCTTTTTTTAATACACCTTTTGCAACGCAGTGGTGAAGGTATTTATTCGCTGTTTTCATTGCTTCTAAAGCTTTATCTTTATCAGCAGCCTCTACCGCAGATAAAACATCTTTTGTGATGTTTTTAATTCTTGTTTTGTAGAATCTGTTTCGCTCAGTTCTAACCTTAGTTTGTCGTGCTCTTTTCTCAGCAGATTTGTGATTTGCCATTTTAATTTTAACCTCTTTATAAAATTTTTAAGGGTAGAATACTACAGAAAATATCTTTAAAGAAAGTTTAAACTTAGGAAGTGGTAATGAAACTATTCGGTACCGACGGAGTACGGGGAAAAGCGGGCGAATTCCTAGATGCAATGACCGCTATGAAATTGGCAATGGCAGCAGGAATATTTTTTAGAAAACAGTCATATACGAACAAAATTTTAGTGGGTAAAGATACCAGACGTAGTGGATACATGATAGAAAACGCATTGGTCAGTGGTTTAACCGCAGTGGGATATGACGTGATTCAAATTGGTCCTATGCCCACACCTGCGATTGCTTACTTAACAGAGAGCATGCGATGTGATGCAGGAATCATGCTTTCAGCTTCTCATAATCCCTTTGATGACAATGGAATTAAATTTTTTAACAAAAACGGAGATAAGTTGGGTACAGGATGTGAAGCAGAGATAGAGAAAATCTTTTATAACGATGAACTTATTAAAAGCTCACAAGTAACTGGAAAACAAATTGGCGCTTCAAAAAGAATTGATGATGTTATAGGACGATACATCGTCTCAATTAAGAGCTCTTTTCCTAAAGATTTATCGCTTAATGGCATGAGAATTGTCCTTGATTGTGCCAATGGAGCAGCTTATAAAGTAGGACCAACGATTCTTGAAGAGCTTGGGGCTGAAGTGATTACCATTAACAATAAACCCAATGGATACAACATCAACGAAGATTGTGGTGCGCTGCATCCTAAAAATGTGGGGAAAATCGTACAAGAAGTACGTGCAGATATTGGAATTGCTTTAGATGGAGATGCCGATAGACTGGTGATTGTTGATGAAAATGGTGAAGTCGTACACGGGGATAAACTTATTGGTGCGTTGTGTGTCTATTTGCATCAAGAAAAATTGCTCAAAGGACAAACTTGCGTGGCAACGGTCATGAGTAATAAAGCATTGGAAGATTATCTGCAAAGGTATGAGCTTAAACTCAACCGTACGGATGTGGGTGATAAATATATTTTGATGGATATGAAAGATAATGACTTGAACTTTGGTGGTGAGCAAAGTGGGCACATCATTTTTGGTGATGTGGCAAAAACTGGAGATGGTCTGGCTTCAGCGCTTCAAGTATTGGCCATGCTGATTAAAAGCGGTAAAAAAGCGAGTGAAGTACTCAATGCATTTGAACTCTATCCACAACTTTTGGTGAACTTGAATGTGAGTCAAAAACTGCCACTTGATCAAATTGAAGGTTTAGAAGAAGAGCTTGAAAGCATTCGATCTCAAGGTATTCGAGACCTTATTCGATACTCAGGAACAGAGAATAAAATGCGATTGCTTTTAGAAGGTAAAGATGAAAAAGAAGTGAAAAAAGCTATGGACAAACTCGTAGCGTTTATTCAAAGTAAAATATGAAACAACGATACCTTGTTGCAATACTTCTGTTTGTAGCAATTTTAATCATTGACCAATACGTCAAGATGTTGTTTGTCAATGGTTTAGAGTATGAAGGAGAGTGTCTCTCTTTTGTTTTGGCATACAATTATGGTGTGGCATTTTCAATGTTCGCATTTTTAGCAGAGTATTTAAAATACATACAAATTGCACTTTTATTAGGTGGGGCGATTTATCTGCTGCTTAATAAATCGGTTTTAAACTACTACTTGTTACCTGTAGCACTTCTGTACGCTGGTGGTATCGGGAATATTATTGATCGATTTGTACATGGAGCGGTGGTGGATTATGTCTATTGGCATTGTGGATTTGAATTTGCTATTTTCAACTTAGCTGATGTGATTATCGACTTGGCAGTGGTATTAATCATATGGTTTCAGTTTAAATCTTCTAAAAAAGAAAAAGCAGAAAAAAACAACACGCATTTGGGCTCTTAAAAAAATTTTAGATATAATCGCTCAAAATTAATTAAAAATGAAAAATATAGGTAAACACATGGGACAAACTATTACAGAAAAAATATTCAGTGAACACGTTGGAAGAGAGGTCTACGCAGGTGAGATTGTTCGAAGTCCAATTGATATGGTTATTGGAAATGACATTACAACGCCAATCTCTATTAAAGCCTTCGAAGAGGGTGGTTTTGAAAAACTGGCCAACCCTGAAGGATTTGCTATTGTACTGGATCACTTTATTCCTGCAAAAGATATTGCATCTGCAAACCAAGCAAAAATCTCGAGAGATTTTGCAATGAAGCACGACTTAAAATACTTTTTTGATGAAAAAGATATGGGTATTGAACATGCACTTTTACCAGAGAAAGGGTTGGTATTACCAGGAGATGTCATCATTGGTGCAGATTCACACACCTGTACACATGGTGCGCTAGGAGCATTTTCTACAGGAATGGGAAGTACCGATATCTCATTTGGAATGATCACAGGTGGAAACTGGTTTAAAGTACCTGAGTCAATTAAAGTAATCTTTAAAGGAAAACCATCTGAGTTTGTTACAGGGAAAGATTTGATCTTAGAGATTATACGAATTTTAGGTGTAGATGGTGCCTTGTATAAAGCATTGGAGTTTACAGGAGATGCCATCCAATACTTAAGCATGGATGACCGATTCAGTTTATGTAATATGGCCATTGAAGCAGGAGCTAAAAACGGTATTGTGGCATACGATGAAATCACAAAAGAGTTTTTAGATTCAAGAGACTCTTTACGAGCTGAACCAAAAATTCATTACTCTGATGACGATGCAAACTACTGTCAAGTCATTGAAATTGATGTAGAAAAATTAGAGCCAGTGATTGCATACCCATTTTTACCATCTAATGGCCACTCTGTTTCTCAAGCAGTTGCGGATGAAATCAGAGTAGACCAAGTATTTATTGGAAGCTGTACCAACGGACGATTGAGTGACTTTAAAATCGCTGCAGAGATTCTAAAAGATAAAAAAGTGGCTCGACATGTACGATTGATTTTAACACCAGGGACTCAAAAAATCTTAAGAGATGCGACAAAACTGGGATACATTGATACATTAGTAGATGCAGGTGCAGTGGTTTCTAATCCTACCTGTGGAGCATGTTTAGGTGGATACATGGGGATTTTGGGAGATGATGAAGTGTGTATCTCTACTACAAACAGAAATTTTGTGGGACGAATGGGTTCACGAAGCTCTAAAATCTACTTAGCCAACTCTGCTGTGGCAGCTGCTTCAGCAATCTCAGGTTACATCACTGACCCAAGAAGCTTATAAAAGCAGTGTAAGCGATGAATAACGTCACTTCAACGCTTACGAATAACAAGAACACTCCCATCGTTATTTTGTGCGGTGGGAAGAGTTCACGAATGCAACGGGATAAATCTCTTCTGCCATTTAATGACTATACTTCGCTCATCCAATATCAATATGAACGACTCAAATCTGAGTTTACTGATGTATATATCTCTACTAAAAAGCATAAATTTGATTTCTTAGATTCAAAGCATGAGGATATTATTTATGACAAAGATGAAGAGTACTCGCCTATCGTTGCTTTACAAACTATCTTTGAAACACTCAAAAGTGAAAAAGTCTGTATTATTACGGTTGATACACCATTGATAACAACAGTAACGATTAATAAACTCATCAATGCATCTTTGGCTTCTGATATTACGATTGCAACAACATCAAATAGAGAGCATAATCTTTGTGGTGTCTTTTCTAAGAATGTTTTATCTTTTATTAAAAACATGCTTAGAAAAAATATACACAAAGTTGGTTACTTATTGAAACACTCACGTACAAACTACTTAAAGTGCGAAAATGAAGAAGAGTTTCTCAATATGAACACCCCCGATGACTACAAAGCCGCGCTGGCACGTATAAGTCTGACTAATAAGTAAATTTAAAATCTCTTTATATAAGTAATACTTATAATTAAAATAAGAATATTAAGTAATTTTTAAGTTTCATATTATTTCTTTTTTGTTACCCTACAAACAACCGAAAAATGTAAAAGGAATTCAAATGTTAAAGAAGGATCTTCAAGAGTCTTTAGAGATTATTGACAATGAATTGAAAAAACAAGGATTGTCAAGAAGGGATGCACTGAAAGTTGCTGGTATTGGTTCAGCTGCATTTTTATTAAATGGAAGCGAAGCGGAAGCTGCAACTTCTGCGCAAGCAAGTGATGCAAAAGCTAAAATTGTTATTGTTGGTGGGGGATTATCGGGTATTGCTACTGCAGCGAGATTAACCAACACGTTATCTAACCCAGATATTACGATTATTGAGCCAAACCCAAAATCAGTCTCTTACCAACCAGGTAATACATTGATTGCTTCAGGTGTGTATACAAAAGATGATATCATGTACGATACAAAAGATTTCGTACCAAGTGGTGTAACAATGATTCAAGATAAAGCCGTAGAGTTTGATCCTGAAAACAATAAGTTAACAACTGAAAAAGGTCAAGTGGTTAATTATGACTTTTTAATTGTTGCAGCAGGATTAAAACTCAACTTTGGACAAATTGCTGGATTAGAGTCAATTGGAGAAGCGTATACTTTAGGTGATGCTTCTAAAATTTTAAAGACATTTGCTAACTCAGGTGTCTCTTCAATTTATTCAACAGATGGTGCTGTGGCTACTTGGGAAAACATGCAAAAATTTGTGAACGATGCCAAAGCAGGAAAACAAGTAAAAGGTGTATTTACACACCCTAATACTTCAATTAAATGTGGTGGAGCTCCAAAGAAAATCATGTACCTAACAAATTCTAGATTGGTTGAAGCAGGTGCAAGAAAAAATGCAGAATTAACATTCTATCCAAATGGTGGAACCATGTTTGGTGTACCAGAATATCATGAAGCCATTGTTAATCAATTTAAAGCAAGAGATATGAAATGGAACTATAACCACAACTTAACAGGTGTGGATTTAGAGAAGAAGATTGCTACATTTGACCACCACTGGAAAGAAAAAGGTGAATATGATGTAGATTTAGAAGAGTACTCAATGGTTACAAAACATGAAAATGTTGAAGTGCCATTTGACTTCTTACACATCACACCTCCAATGAAAGCTCCAGATGAGATTGGTAACTCTCCTATTGGTTCAGCTAAAGGTTGGGTACCAGTAAATAAAGAGACACTGCAACACGTTAAATATGATAACATTTTCTCAATTGGAGATATTGCAGCTGTTCCTATGGGGAAAACGGG
Organism: Candidatus Marinarcus aquaticus; assembly: GCF_004116335.1. Taxonomy (NCBI): domain Bacteria; kingdom Pseudomonadati; phylum Campylobacterota; class Epsilonproteobacteria; order Campylobacterales; family Arcobacteraceae; genus Candidatus Marinarcus; species Candidatus Marinarcus aquaticus. The sequence continues at coordinate 52,740 of NZ_PDKN01000003.1, read as the reverse complement.
TGGAAGTGTTAGAAAACAATATAAAGTATTGGTGGATAACTTAGTTGCAGCAATGGAAGGTAAACCATTAACTTCGAAATATGAAGGGTATACTGTTTGTCCATTGATTACGGATATTGGAAAAGTTATGCTTGCAGAGTTTAACTGGACAAAAAAACCAACACCTTCATTCCCATTAGATCCAACTCAAGAGAGATATATCTGGTGGATATTAAAAGTGTATATGTTAAAACCAATGACAATGTACGGTATGCTTTCTGGAAAAGCATAATTCAAATTTTGAATAACAAAAAGCCTCAAACAGAAAAGTTTGGGGCTTTTTTATTGAGGGAAAATGAAAAGAGAGCTGATAATATTTGTAGGAATATTCCTTATTTTAACGTTGGGTATGCATCATAAGGAGTGGTTTTCACACCCCATAGAGCATCTGCAACATCTTCCAAATGCGGGAGCATATGGTATAGGAGCCATACATCCATTGGTGTTTACATTGGTTGTGTATGTGATGGGTTGGGTACCAAGAGGTATCTATAGGTTAATTAAAAGAAGCTCTAAAAATAAATAGGAATAATTTCTGGGTTTTTGTTACGAGCAATAAAAAAGGGTCATAGTCTCCTATAACCCTTTTTTTATAAGTTGCAAATTTAAAATTATTTGTTTAATGCAGCTTTTGCAGCTTCTACAACAGTAGTAAATGCAGCAGCATCATTCATTGCCATGTCTGCTAAGATTTTTCTATCTAAATCAATTCCCGCTAATTTAATACCGTTCATGAATCTTGAATAGTTGATATCATTTAATCTACAAGCCGCATTGATTCTTACAATCCAAAGCTTTCTGATATCTCTTTTTTTCTGTCTTCTGTCTCTGTAAGCGTATACTAAAGAGTGCTCTAATTGCTCTTTCGCTTTTCTAAAGTGTTTTCTTCTACCGCTAAAAAATCCTCTAGCAGCTTTTAATACTTTTTTGTGTCTTCTTCTTCGAACTACACCCGTTTTTACTCTAGGCATCTATCTTCCTTTACCGTATATTTTTCCAATAATAGGTGTCGATGTTTCCATCGAACTTGTCCACATTTTGTGGAGGGACATGCAACTATACGAAAGTATAATTACGCTTGGTTTAACATTCTTTTAACTCTTGTTGAATCAACATCAGCAATAGTTTGTGGGTTTCTAAGATTTCTTTTTCTTTTAGGTGACTTTTTAGTTAAAATGTGACTTCTAAACGCTGATCCACATTTAATAGAACCATTTTTTTTCACTTTAAATCTTTTTAAAGCTCCACTGTTAGATTTCATCTTTGGCATCTTGGATTCCTCCTTTTAAATTTGCAATTTCTTTATTTAGGGCACCTCTAAAAATTTTTCTTTCTATGAATATTATTAATTCTTAGAGGTACCCTTTATAGAAAAAGTTTGTGATTTTACTTAAAATAAGCTTTATATTTGGTTAAGTTATTTGAACATAGGAAAGATGCCTGATAAAAAATCAGACATCTGTGAGGTGGGAGTTAGTTTTTCTTCTCTTCTTTTTTAGGTAATGCCATCATATTAACGTATCGACCTTCAAGTTTTGGAGCTTTGTCCATAACTGCAATGTCTTCAACCATTGGCCATACTTTTTCAAGAACTTCCACACCAGATTCAGGGTGAGCCATCTCTCGACCTTTTAAGAAAACTCTGAATTTTACATGGTTCCCTGCTTCTAAGAACTCTCGGGCATGTTTGACTTTATAGTTGATGTCGTTGTCTGCAATTTTAACAGAGAGTTTAATCTCTTTAACCACAATCACTTTTTGCTTTTTCTTTGCCTCTTTTTTCTTTTTCTCTTGTTGGTATTTAAATTTACCATAATCCATGATTTTAGCTACTGGAGGTTGTGCATCTGGTGCAATAAGAACAAGATCTAATCCATCGTCTTCTGCCATTTTTAATGCATCTCTTGTTGGGATGATACCATAGTTGGTACCATCATCATTCATACACCTTACTTCTTTTGCAGTAATGTCCTCATTCATTATTGCATCGTCTTTTTTTGTTTGTCTACTCAAACTTCACTCCCATTTTTGATTTCTTTTAATAGTGAGATAAACTCATCTTTACTTAATTCAGATTGCTCTCGTTTTCTTCTGTCTCGCAAGGCAATTCGTTGATTTTCAACTTCTGCATCGCCAATAACAACAATCATCGGAACTCTCTGTTTCTCTGCGGTTCGAATACGTTTATTCAAACTCTCGTTTTTATTAAAGATTTTACTGTCAATCTCTAATTGTAATAACTCATTTTGAAGTTGTTGTGCATACGCATTGTGTTGCTCTGCAATTGGTATGAAAATGACTTGTGTTGGTGCAATAACAAATGGGAACTCCCCGGCATAATGCTCTGTTAAAATACCAATGAATCGTTCAAATGAACCAAGGATGGCTCGGTGAATCATCACTGGTCGCTCTTTTTCACCATTTTCATTCACATATTCAACATCAAATCGCTCTGGTAAGTTCATATCTACTTGAACCGTACCACATTGCCATTTTCGTCCAATGGCATCAAGGATTTTGATGTCAATTTTTGGACCATAAAAGGCTCCTCCACCTTCATCAATGCCATAGCTGTAACCATTTTCATCTAAAGCATCCATGATACCTTTAGTGGTTGTTTCCCAAAATGTATCATCCCCAATAGCCTTTTTAGGTTTGGTGGATACTTCCATTTCATATTTGAACTCAAATAGGTTCATTAAACTGTCAACAAAACTAAGAACATCAAAAATAACCTCTTTGATTTGAGTTGGTGTACAAAAAATATGAGCATCATCTTGAGTAAACTCTCTTACTCTGAATAATCCGTGCATTACACCTGATTTTTCATGTCTGTGAACCACTCCATACTCAAAAAACTTCAACGGTAAATCTTTATATGAAACCAGTGAGTTTTTAAAGATTTGAATGTGTCCCACACAGTTCATAGGTTTAATACCATACTCTTGACCATCAATTTCAGTGAAATACATGTTCTCTTTATAGTTGGCATAGTGACCAGATTTTACCCATTGGTTGGCTTTTAAAATCTCAGGACCACGTACGGGTTCATAACCTCTGATACGGTGTGCTTTGTATAAAAGTTGTTCGATTTTACCTCGAAGTCGTGCTCCATTTGGAAGCCAAAGTGGTAATCCTGCACCAATATCGTCATTAAAGGTAAAGAGTTCTAACTCTGTTCCCAGTTTTCTATGGTCTCGTTTTTTTGCCTCTTCAAGTTGTGTTACATACTCTTTGAGTTTTGCTTTATCAAAAAAAGCAATTCCATAGATTCGCGTGATCATCTCATTTTCTTCATCCCCGCCTACATACGCTCCAGCAATTCTTGTGAGCTTAAAGGTTCTTACCATTCTGGTATTTGGAACATGAGGTCCTCGACATAAATCTTCAAAATCACCTTGTTTATAAATTGTCAGTGAATCTGAATCGATATTTTTTAGTACAGCTTGCTTAAGTTCATCGCCTGCAAATTTTTCTTCAATTTGTGCTCGTGTATACTCTTGCCGTTCAATAGGAAATTTTTCCCCAGCTAACTCTTTCATTTTCTTTTCAATTTTAGGAAGATCTTCTTCACTGATTTTTGAATCGACTTTAAAGTCATAGTAAAACCCTTCGTTTACTACTGGACCTACGAAAAATTTAGCTTCTGGATAGAGTTCTTTAATGGCTTGAGCCATGAGATGAGCACAAGAGTGTCTTAAGATTTCTAAAGCCTCTTTTGAGTCATCGGCTTTTATCTCTTCACCTTGGATATTCAAGGCATCCGCAGTCTGAAGGTCATAAATTTGACCATCTTTTAATACACCAATTGGTTCCAATAAGTTCCTTTCTTTTCTTTTTCTTTTATCATTATAGATGATTTTTTCATAAAATAACACTATTTTAGCTTAATAAGACTTAAAAAATTGTGCTGTAATTATATTTTGGTTACAATAGTCGTTATGATTCTCAATATATCAAAAATAAAAACAGAAGCTTTACTGCTTTTTTGTAAAGACATTATTTTAACTTATCAAGATGCCGATGAATTCTCTTTTGATGTAAATGAAGAGACACATCATTACATCAATTCTATGACCCATGATATTTTACAACAACTTGAAAACCTGACGAAATCACACGAATACTATTTAACTAATCGAGACAACTCTCGTATTAAAGCGATTTTGCTTTCATATGAGCATATCAACAAATCCTTAAGTAAAGAGTTAAAGGATGGAAAACCCTTTAACCCTTCGATGCTTTACTTCTCTATGTTGGCAACATGGTTTGCGGAACTGCAAAAAGAATCTCGCAGTAAAGAGTACATCTATTTTATTATTTACCCGTATGCCAATGTGTATGATAAATTGTTAATTAATATCAAAGATAAAGAGTTTAAAGCACTCAACGTCTCCATGATCAATATTGCAGAAAAAATTATTTGGGAATTAGAACAGTATAAGTTTGTATAAAAAAGAGAGTAGAACTCCCTTTTTTATTAGAACCGGTATCGAATATTTGCTGTAAAGTTTTCAGCTTCTTCAACTGCTGTTGCAGCTTGTGGATTTCCCATTGACATTGGGGTACCATAGTCTCCAAAGAATCCATTACTTCCTGTATAATCGTAATCAATTTTTGTATATCGAAGTGTAAAACTTAACGCATCCGTTAACTTTTGGTGTCTGTAAACTTCCCACGCTGTACCACGTGCGGCAATTTTACTTCCGACCATTGTGTCTTCACCATACGTGATTGAACGCCAATATTTACTCCCTTTGTTCCACTCAACACCAATTCGTGCATCATCGGTGATGGGACAAGGCATATTAAGTCCTAAAAGGTATGAGTGACCACGCTCTGTGTTGCTTGAACCTAACATCATCTCTCCTGAGTCAGGGTCTGTTTTACTCATGGCATAAGAAGCAAAGAAAGTCGTATCATCTAAAAAGTCAGAGATACCATTTCCAATACCAAATGCTTTGAACATCACAGTGGCTAACTCAATATCACCGAAGTTATAGAATTTACCGTTTTCATCTGCCATTCCATCACCATTTCGGTCTTTGTTACCAATTAAGTTCCATGCTTTTGCATAGTTCATGTGAACAGAGTATTGACCATCGTCATAAGGGACAAAAATGATTCCCGCCATGTCTACATTTTCAGCGGTGTCATTATCTTCTAAGTAGTCTGTTCCATCAGAAGAGAATCGAAGTTTCGCATTGGTCAACCCTCGACCGGCACAAAACTTCAACCACATCCCAGGTACCCCTGTGATTTTATCTAAGTTAAATCGAGCACTTAATCCATCAAACTCTACGTTAACCGTATGAGAAAGAGCAGATTTTCTCTCTTGATCCGCTCGATAATTGATTCCTAAACCGTCTGTTGAAGGTCGTCGACCCACAGATGCAGTCCATGAAATATCATCATTACCTAAAAATGAACTGTTAGAGTATAACCAGAAAGCTTCTTTTACCTTAACTTCATTGTCATTGGTTGCCGCTTCATTGGTGATCCAGTCAAAGCTTGCATTGTTTGCAGTTCCACCTGCATTTGTAATATCCGCTCGGTTATCACCATAAAGTTTGTTATACGATAATGTACCAAAGAACGATGAATTTTCATCTGCTTGGAATTTCATGTTTAACCACAATCGGTTTGACATGATTCCATCATTGGTTCGTTTTTCACCATTGGCCAATTTGTATGATACATTGTCCACTTGAGTTCTAAAGTCAACATCCCATTTGATGTTATCCCCGGCATCATGGATTTTTACATCAGTGATGTTCTCTTTATTCTTCTTAACTTTTTTTTCAACTTTGACCAATTTTTTATCTTGGTTTTTAAGTTGATCCTCCAGTTTTTTATTTTGATTGTTCAGTTTTGCTTCCAGTTGTGCAATTTGAGCTTTTAAAGCTTCAAGTTGCTTTAATACATCTGCATCCGTAGCTGCATATGATGTTGTGCTCAGTGCTGCTACCGCACTTAAAGCAAGCAGTTGTTTTTTTATCATATAGACTCCTTTTTCCCTATAAATGATTATACGCCTCTAAATTTTAAGCATATCTTAAAATTGTATTACTTTTTCTTATATTAATTATAACTAAAAAAAGGCGACAGAACACTGCCGCCTTTATTCGCTTTAAAATATGATTAACAAGATGGAACGTTTCCAGAATCGTTTGCATACTCATATGAGAAATCATAAATATCTTCTTGCCAAGACTCTTTGATATATCCCTCTTTTACAGCTGGACAAATTTTAATGATTTCAGCTTCAAAGTTACCTGCTTCTTTGATTGCTTCCCATTCATCTTGAGAGTGTTTTGCTGCAAATTTTGCTCCTGTCATACCGCATGGTTTTTTTAATTTTTTAGAAAAAAGTTTTTGACCTTTAACTGCATCCGCTGACGCTGTTGAGGCTGCTAAACCTAATACTAATGAACTTGCCATTACAATTTTCAATAATTTTGACATCGATTATTCTCCTAGAAATATTAATTTTGCTACAATTATATCAAAGGAATATAAAATAACTCTGAAAAAATAAGAGTAAAAATATTAAAAAAACTTATATTACTTAAAATGATACTTGTCATAAGTTATGACTATAAAACTCTTAAAGAAGTGGACAGATGAAATATTATGAATTAAAAGAGATTGTAAAATATTTAAAAGAAAATGCAAAAACAATTAAAAGAATGAAACGTTTGGATAACAATCTTTTAAGTGTGGAATTTAACGATAAAAATATACTCTATTTTGATATGACCAAAGGAAATGCACTCATTTATAAAAAAGAGGGACATGTTAATTCAAAAAGAGAGTTTAATGCTCCTTTTGATGTGGTGCTTCAAAAACGATTTATGAATGTAAAAGTAGAGGACATAGTGTTAGTCAATGAGGATAAAGTGTTACGGTTTGATGTGGTATCACAATCCTCGTATAAAGCACTCAAAGGCTCCATGCAGTTTGAGTTTACGGGGAAAAATACCAACGGTATTATTTTAGATGAAAATGAAATTGTATTAGAAGCACTGCGACACATTGATGAGTTTTCCTCTTCTCGTATTGTGAAAGTCGGACAAAAGTTAGAGGCGGTTCCAAAGCCAAATTTTGATTTTAAACATGAAAAAATAGATGATATTGAGGCTTTTTTGTATGCCAACTATGAACAAAAAGAGGCACAACTGTTACAGCAGCTAAAAAAGCAAAAGGTGCAACAACTTTTTAAACAACTCTCAAAAATCAAAAAACTCTTAACATCGCTCTCGTCTGAAGAGTCACTGTATGAACAAGCCAATACTTTGTACGAAAAAGCCAATTTGATTTTAAGTAATCTTCATAATATCAAAGCGTATGAAAGCAAAGTGGTGTTAACGGATTTTTCAGGCAATGAAATAGAAGTGGTGTTGGATACCAATTATCCCACGCCTTCAAGTTATGCCAACCATCTCTTTTCTAAAGCAAAAAAAGCAAAACAACGAGCGAAATATATTCACATTGAAAGAGACAATCTTGAACAAAAACAAGCCTTTTTAGAGCGTATGATTGAACAAATCAATGCATCTTCAAACAGCGATGAACTTGAGTTCTTAATGCCTAAAAAGCAGAAAAATCAGACCAAAACAAAAAAACAAGAGTTGTGTGAAAGTTTCTTTTATAAAGGGTATAAAATTCTTTTGGGTAAGAGTGAGCGAGAGAATGTCTATGTACTGCAAAACAGTAAAGCAAGTGATTTTTGGTTCCATTTAAAAGACCGAACTTCGTGTCATGTGATTGTGCAAAACACAAAAAAAGAGTTGCCACAAGAAGTCATTGAACAAGCAGCAAAACTGTGTGCACAATTTTCAGTGGATTATGCGGGGAAATATTTGGTCGATTTTACCCAAAGACGTAATGTAAAAATTCAAAGTGGAGCAAATGTATTGTACAACCCTTATCAAACACTTTCAGTAAGTTTACAATAGTGACGAATTTATAATTATAAAATAAACTCAAGTGTTATTTAAAGAAGTTGTAACTTCAGCATTGCTACAATCTTACACTTAAGCTACTTAAGGAGGGAAATGTGAAAAAAATCTTAAGCTTAACGGCATTAGTGACGTTAGTTGTACTTATTGCTACAGGTTGCGGTGGAGCATTGGTTCAAAATATTGACAACAGTGGTTATATCAGTGATAAAAAACTGAGTCTGTCAAAAGTGGAAGCAACCATCAAAAAAGGTGCAATGAGACGAGGGTGGATCAGTAAACGAATTAAACCAGGATTACTCGAAGTAAGAAACAACGTTCGTGGAAGATATTTGGTTGTATTGAATATCTCTTTTGATACAAGAGGATATAAAATCATGTATAAAGAGAGTCAAAACTTAAAATATGATCCACAAACCAATAAAATCCATCCAAACTACAACAAATGGGTTGCAAACTTAGAGAGAGACATCAACTACGAGTTATCTAAAATTGGTGTAATGGGAAATGAATCAGCCAGAAATGTAACAACAATTTCGTCAAGCAGTAGTACTACTGCTTCGACGTCACTGAATACCAGCAATTACTCTAAAAGCAGTGCAAGCATTAATACCAATGGAAAAACCATCTATATGAAAAGCATTATCCCGTACGCTAAAGGGAATCGAATTGCCCCAAATATCAAACAAGAGTGTCAAATTGATAAACAGTTAGCCGAGTTTATTCAACAATATGCAATGCAACAAGGGCTAACAGTGAAATTTAAAAACAATATTGGAAGTAATGATTTATATTTAAAAGTTCAAATTGATGATGCCATCAGTCAAGGTGGAGCATTCAGAGGACACAATAAATACACAGCTATTTCAGGTGTTTTAGTACAAGGAAAAAAGAGTTTTGGATCATTTAAAGCAGCAAGAATCTCTGGTGGAGGTTTTTGGGGTGCGTATAAAGGGTCGTGTTCAGTTTTAGTCCGAACAGTGGATACTTTAGGAAAAGATGTCGCAGGTTGGCTCTTTAGCCCAATGGACAATGCAATGCTTGGTGATGCAAGCCGAATCCGATATTAATAATACGTTTGGTATAATATAATATTTTTTAATAACATGAGAGAAAACATTGAATAAAAAAATATTAGTTATATCCTATTCTCAAACGGGTCAACTCGATGAATTGACTCATAATATTATTTTACCATTAGAGAAAACAGAAGGCATAGAGGTGACGGTTAAGAAAATTGAACCCGTGACCCCTTACCCTTTTCCTTGGGATTTTATGACCTTTATGGATGCTTTCCCAGAGTCTGTCTATTTAGACCCACCTGAAATAAAACCGATTGAAGAGGATGACAATGAGTATGACTTGGTCATCTTACCTTATCAAGTATGGTTTTTATCACCCTCTTTGCCCATTACGGCATTTTTAAAAAGTGAGTATGCGAAAAAGAAACTCAAAGGTAAACCTGTCATTACAGTGATTGGTTGCCGAAACATGTGGGTTATGGCGCAAGAGAAGGTGAAAATGCTTTTAGAGAAACTAGAAGCAACGCTCATTGACAATATTGTTCTCATTGACCAAGGAAACTCTTTGGCCACATTTGTAACAACGCCTCGATGGATGCTCACAGGTAAAAAAAACAGATTGTGGGGAGTCTTTCCAAAAGCGGGGATTGCCAAAGAGGATTTAAGAAAATCAGTGCGTTTTGGTGAAGCCATTAAACAAGCACTTCAAAACGATAAAGAAAAAAAGCTCGCTCCTTTATGTCAAGGTCTTCAAGCTGTGGATGTGGATGTGAAACTCATTAAAAGTGAACAAATTGCAACCAAAAGTTTTAAGATATGGGGAAAACTCATACGAAAAATGGGACCATTTGGAAGCAAAAAACGACGTCCTGTTGTGATGTTGTATGTTGTTTTTTTATTGTTGATTATTTTGACAATTGTGCCTTTAAATATGATTATACAAACCATTTTACGAAAAATTAATAAACAAAAAGTAATAAAACAAAAAGAATTTTATGAATTACCTTCGGGTAATGGCGATGAAAGAATGAAGGAATTTTTAACAAATGAATAGGGTATTTATTAATAATATACAGAAATTTATGCCAAATGAACCCGTAAGTAATGCGGAGATGGAGGAGTATCTGGGATATATTGGTGGCAAAAAATCAAAAGCCAAAAGTATTGTTTTAAGAAGCAATGGAATCAAACGACGATTCTATGTGATGGAAAAAGGGACACAAAACCCTCTTTTTTCAAATGCAGAAATTACAGCCAATGCAGTAAAACAGCTTGAGAATGAAGATTTTAAACTCTCACAGTTACAAACGCTTTCATGTGGTACAACAACACCCGACCAACTTATGCCCAACCACACTTTGATGGTTCAAGGGGAGTTGGGTATCTCTGAAATTGAGACCATCAGTGCTTCAGGGATTTGTTTAAGTGGAATCAATGCATTAAAATACATCTACTATGGAATTAAAGCAGGTGAGCTTGAAAATGGAATCTCAACAGGGTCTGAAGTCTCATCCATGGTGTTAAGTGCACGAAACTTTAAAGAGGAGTCTGACCATAAAGAGTTAGAGAAAAATCCTGGAATAGAGTTTGAAAAAGACTTTTTACGTTGGATGCTTTCAGATGGTGCAGGAGCAATGTTGCTTCAAAACAGACCAAACAGTTCAGGACTCTCACTGGAAGTGAAGTGGATTGATATTTACTCTTATGCAGGTGAAATGCCAATTTGCATGTACAGTGGATGTCATGTGGACGAAAATGACAAAGCAACTTCATGGAGAGCATACGAGCAAAAAGAGGTGATGCAAAAATCCTTGTTGGGTATCAAACAAAACGTCAAATTACTCAATGAAAATATCATTGAGTACACTGTGACCAAACCCATGAAAAAGATTATTGAAAAACGTGGTTTGAAAATCGATGATGTTGATTACTTCTTGCCTCACTACTCTTCAACTTTTTTCAGAGAAAAAGTCTATGAAGGGATGAAAAAGGCCGACTTTGAAATACCTTTTGAGCAATGGTTCACCAACTTAGTCGAGTTTGGGAATACTGGAAGTGCATCGATGTATATCATGCTTGAAGAGCTTTTCAACAGCAGGAAACTCAAAAAAGGGGAGAAACTGCTTTGTTATATCCCTGAAAGTGGACGTTTCTCTACAGCCTTTATGTATTTAGAAGTGGTGTAATGGAAAAAATAGAGATACCACAAGAAGAGAATAAAATTCTTGAAGGTCAACGTAAAGTGATGTATGTCACCGATGAGAGTGGTCACTTTGAACGTCAAAAATATGGAAGCAGTGCGGAAGAGTTTGCGACACAAGTTGCAGTAGAAGAGTTTGAACAACTCTGTAAAGAGAGTTTGGAAAGAATTAAAAACAATGAAAGCTCTCCGATTGAGTTTTTTATGTATAAAAATCGAATGGATTTACCCACGCTTTGCTCCGTAGTGGGTATGTTTGCCTTTCGAGTAAAACGACACTTGAAAATGAAGCATTTTAAAAAACTCAATGACAAAATCTTGCAACGCTATTGTGAAGCATTTGATATAAGACTTCAAGAGCTAAAGGAATTTAAAGCATGAGCAGAACATTTGAACACTCACAGTTTGCACATTGTGAAAGTGGAGTGATTTCAACCCTATTGACCAGTTATGGACTTAAAATCAGTGAGCCTATGGCATTTGGAATCACCAGTTCTCTCTCTTTTGTCTATTTGCCTGTGGTAAAAATCAGCAACATGCCTTTGATTGCTTACAGAAACTTGCCTAAAAATATCATTCGAAATATCTCAAAAGTTTTGGGTATAACCATGGTAAAAAAGCACTATAAAAATCCATTGGAAGCCAACGCTGATTTAACCAAATTTGTTGAAGAGAATCAACTCGTTGGTCTTCAAACATCGGTTTTTTATCTGCCATATTTCCCTAAAGATATGCGGTTTCACTTTAATGCACATAACCTTTTAGTTGTAGGTAAAGAGGGAAGTGATTACACCATTTCAGACCCCGTGTTTGAAGATTTGGTGACGTGTGATGAAAAAGAGCTTACCAAAGCTCGATTTGCACGAGGAATATTTGCTCCAAAAGGGTTCTTATACTATCCCCAACACATACCTGAAAACATCGATTTAGGTAAGGTGATTAAAAAAGCCATCATTAAAAATGCCAAGACTCTTTTAACGCCTTTTCCTTATGCGGGAGTAAAAGGGATGCGCACCTTAGCTAAAAAGATTGCCAAACTCAAACTTGATAACAATGAAAGATATGTAAAAAACTTTTTAACGCACATTGTTCGTATGCAAGAGGAGATAGGAACCGGTGGGGGAGGTTTTAGATTTTTGTACGCTGCATTTTTACAAGAGGCTAAGGGGTATGGATTAGATGAAAGCAAACTTCAAGAAGCATCAGAACTTTTTGTAAAATCTGGAAATGCGTTAAGAGAGTTTGCTCTTTTATGTGTAGAATCAAGTAAAAAAACGCAGAAGTTTAGCCCACAAGCCATCTCAGAAAAATTGATTGAAGCATCAATGTTTGAAGAGAAGGCGTGTAAGATTCTTAAAACACTCTGAGTGTAATAACTATGAGTTTACCGTGTTTATCTTGAGCAATATGGTAAACTTCTCCTTTATATTCAAGAAGTTCAAAAAAAGTAACTGCCCCATCACAACCAAAAAACGCTTTAGGTGTTAAAACTGTTTGTGCAGCCTTTTTTAACGCTTCATTGCATGCTGCAAATTGATTGCATGAAACAGTGGTGCCATTTAGATTAACCTCTTTTAAGAAGCATTCAACATTTTCATACTCTTTGATACAAACTATTTGTGCTACGGCATGCTCTTTTTTTAAGTTACCGTATAGCCAGAAACTGCCATCACAACTTGGTTGTTTAAGTACATCTGAAGTGTATTGTGCATAATGAGGGATTTGTTCTAAAGATTCATCGACTGCGCCAACAAGAACATCTTGTACATCCTTTGTTTCCAAATCAAAGAGCGCAAGCTGTAAAGCTTTTTCAAAGGAGACCTCTTCGCTGGTTAAAACCATGTTTTTACCAAAAGCGTCCAATGCTTTTGAGACATAAAAACTGACGTTGTTACTGTTGATGTTTAAAAAGTCAAAAGGCATGATAATAGAGTCATCCATATTCACCGTATTTAAAACATTATGCACATCCATAATGGGACCATACTCAGTAGCCACATAAACTCCAAATTGTTGTGAACTTTTCACCTCATTCATGCACAGCAAAGCACCGTAAACAGCCAGAATATTAAACTTGCTTGAACGTCTTAAGTTGATGTTTGTAAGAGGCTTTAATAAAGTTCGATACGCTTTGATGTCTAAAAGAGGATTTAAAACATGTGAAGTGGCATGTAAATACATCACTTACCTTCTTTATTCGTTAAAATAATGGCACTGTTGTTTCCACCAAAGGCAACATAGTTAAAAAGCAACGTAGCTTTGTGATCACACGAGGTGTGTTGTTGTAATGGTGTAAATACCACATCTTCTGCTGGGGTTTCAAAGCCGAAAGTAGCAGGCAGAAAGCCCGACTCTACACAATAGAGCATCAAGACAATTTCATTGGTACCACATGCACCCAAAGTGTGCCCTAGAAGAGGTTTGAGTGAAGTCACTGATGTTTGTTGTTGATGTTTCTCAAACAGTTGGTGTAATGCTCTGGCTTCTGAGAGATTATTGTTTTCACTGCCTGTTGCATGGGCTTTAATACAGGTGACATCTTGTAATGAGAGATTGGCTTTTTCTAAACAGCTTTGCATGGTTTTAAAGATTGGTACTCCTGAAGGGTCACTGGTGGTCTCAGAGTAGTTATCACACACATTCGTAAAACCACAATATCTAAAATCAGTATCTCTTTTTGGGTTTGCTTCAACCACAACAGCGGAACACCCTTCTCCTAAAATGATACCATCACTGTTTTTATCAAAAGGTCGGTAAATTTGACTTTGCGAAAGCAACATTAAAGAGGAAAAGCCACCCAAAGTGGATTGGTTAAAAAGCTCTAAGCCAATTACAATGGCACGTTTGATTTTTCCTGACTCAATCATCCTTGAAGCATATGACAAAGCATTGACACTGGAGGTACAAGCCGTTGTAAAAAGCAGAGCTTTATACTTTGAACCAATGAGTTGCTCCACATACTCTCCAATAGAACCATTTCCAATATCTTTAAAAAGAGGTTGGGTGGTATCATTTATACTGTGTGAACGTACCTCTTCATTGCTTCCCATCTCCATTGAAGTTGAACCAATAAAGATATGCAACTCCTTTTGCTCTTTTTGAGTAATCTTCGCATCTTTTAAGGCATCAAAGACCACTTTGTCTAAAATAGCGTGGTAACGCTCTACATTGGAGTGGTTATCAAATGATTTAATGGGATAAAAAAGACGCTCTTGAAACATCGATTGCAGATGAGATAAGTAGTTCTCTTGTTTGAGGTTTTGCACCGAAGAGATGATAGATTGTTTGTCATCTCCTAAAGTACAAACTAAAGATTTTCCAGTAATGTATGCGTTCATCTATTTGGGTTGGATGTAGTCTGCTAAAGTATTAATGGATTCCATAATTTTTCGTAATACTTTACTGTCGTTGGTATTGATACCATACTTTTTGTGTAAAGCCATTGAGATTTGTAATGCATCCATTGAGTCTAATTCAAGTTGGGAATCACTTCCAAACAAAACTTCATCATCGGTTATTTGTTGAGGTTCTATATCTTTATCGCACTCTTCTATAATTAATTGTTTTAACTCTAATTTTAATTGATCGTCTTGTGAACCTATCAACCTAACTCCTCTTTTGTAATAAAATATATGCCAATATTAAACAGATTATAGCAAAAAATACCATGTTATAAACATAATGGGAAATATCACTGAACGACCCACCACGAACAAACACTTCTAAGAAGCTCTCTAGTCCCCATGACATGGGTGAGAAATCTGTGGCATCTTGCATGAATTTTGGCATGACAAATTTGGGTACCATGATACCCCCAAGGGCTGCTAAAATAATATTGGATATACCGCCGTAAGTCGTCGCTTCTTCGGTGGTTTTAGCAATATTTGCAATTAAAAGTGCAAATGAAATTGAGCCCAAACTCACTACACTCGATACTAAAAATATCATACCATAGTTACCTGAAATCTCTAAAGTATCGCCTCCCAACAGTGGCACAATGTACATCCCCACAAGTATCATACATACCACTTGGATTTGATTGATGATAAAATAAGGAAAAATTTTACTGATTAAAATGGGTAAAAGTGATACATTAATGCTTCGTATTCGACTGATGGTTCCAAAATTTTTCTCATTGATAAAGGTATTGGAAATAGGAATAAGAATAAAAAACATTGAAAAAACCAACCACGCAGGTACACTTTGTTGTACGGAAGTGGGTGTGATGTTAAAGTTTTCATCTTTTGCAAGTGTGGTCACTGTGATATTAGAAGAGAGTGAATCAAGCTTATCATTGCTGATATTTTGCATGCTCAAAAGTTCATCTAAAATGGTTTTTGTACTGTATGAAGCAATCAAACTTTTAAGCACAGCACTCTTTTGTTGTTGCATATCTGGCGTGGTGAAAATCTCAATGTTAAAATCTTCTTTTTGCTCTTTGATTTCAGAGATAAAGGCTTCAGGCACATTCAGTACAAAATCGTAGTGGTCTCTGTAAAGCCTCTCTTTGGCTTCATTTTGTTGCACAAAACGAGCGTCAAAAAAGCTGTTTTGATTGATGCTTTCTATGAGTTTGGTGACGACTTGGGTTTGAGTGCTACTTTGTACCGCTACTTTGAGTTTTACATCAATGGTATTGGAGTAGCTGTTTTTAAGTGCCAGTGACATGATAAGTATAAAGAGTGTGGGCATAATAAAAAGCACTAAAAGTGCATGAATGTCTCTCAGTATTAGGGTAAACTCTTTTTTTAATAGGTAGCTAAACATCAGTCTCTTAAATCCTGTTTTGTCAATGATAAAAACATCGCTTCTAAATTTTTATGTCCAAACTCAATGTGCTTGATGTTTTGATTATGCAATTTCAGTTCACTGCAGTAATCCACAAGGGCATTAAACCCATTTTGAGTCTCTATGGATCTCTTTTCACCCGTTTCAAGCTCAATGTGTATTTGTGCACTTTGTTGTATCAGTTGCTCTTTTTTTTCATGCAATATAATCTCTCCATGGTCTAAAATAGCGATATCATCACACAAAAATTCCACCTCTTCCATGTAGTGCGAGGTATAAATAATCGTTGTGTTTTTCTCTTTGTTGATGTTTTTAATCACATTTAAAATATAGTTTCGAGATTGTGGGTCAATACCAACAGTGGGTTCGTCCAAATATAAAACTTTGGGGTCATTTAAAAGTCCAATGGCAATATTAAGACGACGTTTCAGTCCTCCTGAATACGTATGTGCTTGTTTGTTCACATAGTTTTGTAAAGAGGTGGCTTCGATGCACTCATCAATTTTATCTTTTAAGGCTTGGTTTTTTAAACCATACAAGGCACCAAAAAACTCAAGGTTTTCATACGTGGTAAGCTTGGGATAAAAGGCATAAGTTTGTGGTACATAACTGCAAATTTGTTTAATCTCTTTGGCATGATGGTCCAAATCGTAACCACAAACAGAAATCTGTCCACTGTTTTTAGGAATCAGAAAATTTAAAATAGAGACCAAGGTGGTTTTTCCTGCACCATTGGGACCTAAAAGACCAAATACAGAACCCTCTTCAATAGTGAGGCTCAGATTGTTTAAAATGGTTTGTTGGTCATAAGACTTCTTCAAGTTCTCTATTTTTATGGACATTTTCTCTCTTTAAATTTTTGAAAGTATATCAAAACTTAGGTTATTTTCAATTTTTTACCCACACTTGAAGTGGGGATATGCTCTACAAGTGTGAGTTTTATGGAAAACTTCAAATTCGATAGATTGTGTTGCAAAATTTGTTTAATCTGTTTGGTTGTATAAGGCGTTTTTGTCTCTAAGGTGATATCCAAAATTTCATCTTTTAAGGCATCATCCACATGCTCTACAAAAACCAAGGCTTTGGCAATATCCTCTTGCTCTTCTAAAATGTGCTCTATTTGTATGGTGGAGTAACGTTTACCTGCAATCTTTAAAATCTGAGAACTGCGACCAATGAGTTTGAACTGGTTATGCGCATTGAGTTCGACATAGTCAAAACTTTGAACCACACCATTGATGGTTTTAAAACCATTTTCATACAACTCATCTGATACAAATGCAGACGCAATTTGAAGTTCACTTTGCTCATTCGTGGATACCTTTACACTCTCTAAAGGCGTCCAAAGTGTTTCATCGTTTGTTTTATAGGCAATTCCACCTGTTTCCGTTGAACCAAATATTTGGATGACATCGGTGTTAAACTTTTGAGAAAAGGTCACTGCACTTTGTGCATCCAATGGCCCAGTGGAGCTCACAAATGTACTGTTTGAAAGATCTTTGTGCTCCCCAATTTTATTTAGTGCTTTGATGTATAAAGGTGTTGTTACCACAAGTGAGTGTTCATCAATTAAGTGAAGTAAATCATGCGGTAAAAAATGCTCTTTTAAAATAATATCCAAACCATTTAACAAAGGATACAAAAGACCAAACAACGTACCGTAAATATGAATAAATGGAACGGTGACCACCACACGTTTGATTTTTTTACTGCTAAAGAGTTGCGTTAAGACTTTGATCTCTTCTAAAAGATGCTGTTTGGTTTTGAGTGCGCCCACAGACTCTCCTGTACTTCCACTTGTAAAGTACATCATTGAAAAATCTTTCTCATCAAAAATAGTGGGTGTAGGAGTCTTTGAACCAAAAGGTTGTATACCCAGTGTTTGTAGTTTTTGTGAGATGACTTTATTGGTATGGTCAAACAAGATGGCTTTGCCATCATTGTAAAAACTTTCAAAAAATTGCAAGGCATTGTTCTCTTTTTTATCTGAACCGATATATCCTACTTTGTTTTGAATGGAAGGATTATGAAAGTGCTCTTTTTCTAAAGCGTGTTTGGTTACAGATAAGTCATCGTGATAAACGATCAGATTCATTGAGAAAACCTTTTTGAAAAAATTAAGAGTATAAAAAGTGAGAGTACCGCAATGGTTGCAATACTTCCAATAGATTGCAGGGCATTTATGTGACTGAAGACCAGTACCCCAAATCCTGCAAAGGTACTTAAAAGTGAGTATATTATAGCTTTTTTTGTTTGAGTATCCAGACTCTTTGCGGTATAAATCGCATAATCAATACATAATGCCATAATAATAAAAAGCATAAACAAGTGCAGTACATTAAACGGTGTCGTAAGACTAAAGAGCATGATCATACTTAATGGAAAGAGTAAAAAGTTTACTGCTTTAAAAAACGATTTACGAGTAATCAGGGCTAAAAGTATAAAAATAATCATCACAGTAATGGCCCCTAAGAATATGAGTTGCTGTTGAATTGCTTTTAATGCCTCTTCAAACATCAGTCGCAAACTCAATGGTTTTGCAAACTCTAGTGTGGATTTTTGTGCAAACTCTTTTTGTGAGACGGTGACCAATGTGGCAAGTTGGTCATTGACTTGTAATATATCAAAGCCCATACTTTGAAGTTTTTCAAGTGACCAGTGAGGCACTTTGGTTGTGCTTTGATAACTTGCTTTAAAAAATTCAGGATTAAATCCATAAGTTACGGCATTTTTTTGAATATCTTCTTTTAGTATTTGAAAGGCTTTGCTTTGAAGCAGTGCATTGGTTTGTTTAAATTGTTGGGCGGTCACAACCATAGCCAGTTTAGATTGCACCGTTGTATAGTGCTTTTGAAGTTGAGCAAAATTTTCAAGCAACGCTTCAACATTATTTGCTGTAAGAATTAAAGGAAGAGAGGGTTGTTGTTCAAAGAGATGTTTGAAAAACTGTTCTTGTGCTTTAAGTGTCTTATTATCATAATCCAGATTTTTTAAGTTGGTATCTAAACGTATAAAAAACGTACCTACCATAATCCCTACAACAGAAAAAAGAAGAATATATTTTGAAGGCAGTGAGTAGTTGACAAAGGCAAATGGCAGACACTTGGGTGCTTTAAACTTGATGATAGGAAAAAGAAATGCGAATTGAATATAAGAGATACAAAGCGCAACCAACGTAAAAAGTGAAATCTGTTTGATCAAATCAAAAGAGATAAAACTGACCACAAAAAAAGCAATAAAGGTGGTCATAAAACCATAAAAGACCTCTTGGTTAAAACCTTTATTTGAAGTGTAGTAGTCATGCATGTAGTGGTGAAACATATAATCAATTGCTACAGAGCTGATGGACACCCCAAAGACAATCACAAAAACAGAGACCTCTTCATAAACAACAGTAATAAAAAGCATGGCCACTACGGTTGAAGTAAGAAGGGCAGTTAACGTATGAAAAAGCAGTTGAATGTTGCGTACAATGATGACATACAAAATAATCAGCACAAGCAAAGCTAACGTGATGATGATATTCACATCGCTTTTGATGGCGTGTTCATTTTCAACATAATAAAAAAGTGTACTGAACATTTTAATATTTTCATTGGGAGGTACGAGTTCATGTAAAGTTTTATAAAGTGATTGATATGCTTTGAGTGTATTGACATTTGAATCAATATTAAAAACAGCCACATAACCATAGTTGGAAACACTTAATTGATTGTTTCGAATTTGAAGTGAGTTTGCAGTGGTACTGTTTTTAAAAAGACCAAAAGGGTCCCGAGTATTTATGTGTGGCGCAAAAAAACTTTGAGTCAGTTGCGTGTAGAGTTGTTGAAGTTCTTGTTGGGTATTGAGGGTTTGAAACTTCTCTTGGTTAAATGTCTGGTAATAAAGTGCATACTCTTTTTTATACGCTTCAAAAGCTTCATTGGGTTCAACCGTCTGAAGGGTGAGCTCTTTTAAAGACAGCAGTTTTTCTTGTAGCGTTTGAAAAGCTTTAAATGAAGCCTCATCCAATCCTTTATACGCAACCAACAGCGTTTTACTGTTTTGAAACTGGTCATAGTGTTTAAGCAACTCTTTGTTTTCCCCTTTAGGTAAAATAGAGAGAACAGAGTTGCTGATGTGATGATGGTACCCTTGCGTGAAAAAAAGAGTTGCACAAATGAGTAAGACAATAAGGTTAAGACGTTTAATAAAGAGGTTCAATGACAATCCTATCGCTGTTTTTTAAAATGACACGAAGTTGTTGTAACTGGTGCTCTTTTTTCTCATACTCTATTTTATCAATAGAGTTTCTGATTTGCTCTTTTGGAATAAGTAGATGGATCTTTTCTTTTTTATCAAGTGTAAAGTAGTACTTTAAAGTCGTTGAGTCCTCATTAAAAAGAGCTTGTAAAATGGTAAAATAGATAATGGATGCTTGATTTTTGATGATGGTATTGGTTGACGTTTCAATCAGTTGATTGTTCTTAAATATAAAAATTTGTGGTGAGTTATCGTATTGAAGTTGTATGCTCTTTTTTTCAAAGGTGATGACGCCTGTTTTATACACAGAGTTATTCAAAGCTTGAAAAAAACGCTCCTCTTTAAATGCAATCGTTTGTGCATAGAGTGCTTGAAGTAAGAAAATATATATCAACAGTGCTTTAAACATTTATCGTGCCTTTTTGAGATATTTGGCTTTAAAAGAACACAAGCCAAATTTGAGCAATCGCATAAGATGCGTTGGATATCTCAATATCATTTTAACATAGTGATGCGCAATTTGAGGACGTTGGTAAAAACCTTCTAAAATATTTCGATACTCAAAGTGCAGTTTTTCCATACTCACATGTTCAGGTTCATAGATGAAGTTCATCCCGTTCATTCTGTCCCAATCCTCATCTCTCATAGAGGTACCATAGAGTTTGATATAAATAGGGGAGCCTGGATAAGGTGTGAATTTTGAGAGATTCATGGTTGTCAATGGCAACTCTTTAACAAAGGCTTTGGTCTGTGCAATAGTGCTTTCATCTTCACCTGGATACCCCAACATTAAAAGTCCTTTGCATCGAATACCCGCGTCATGTGTCCATTGCACCGCATTACGTGCTTGCTCTGTTTTGGTGGCTTTTCGCATATTTTTAAGCATGGCATCACTTCCTGATTCCAAACCGTAGCTGATTTCCCAACATCCCGCTTTTTTCATTTGATGAAGAATTTCAGGGTTAATGCTGTCAACACGTGCCGTACAACTCCATGTCATTTTAAAATTGCTTTCAATGATGAGTTCGCACAGTTTTAAAATACGTTTTTTACTGGCCACAAACAAATCATCCACAAATTGCAGATGCGTGATGCCATAAGTGTTTTGAAGATACTGCATGATTTCAAACACTTTTTGTGGCGAGTAGTACCGAATCTTTGCTCCAAATGTAGAGGTATCACAAAACTCGCATTTAAATGGACAGCCTCTTGAAGCAGAAAAAGTAGCCACGGGTCCTTTGGGATAATCAAAAACTGTTAAAGGATACCCTTTTGGAAAGTTAGGCAACAAATGCCAAGAAGGCAGAGGCAGGTCATCCAGTTCTATTTGTATTGTTCTGTTGGTTGTTTGAACAAGTTGATTTTGGTCTCTGTAAATGATGTCTTCTACATTAGAGATGTCTTGGTTGTTTTTAAGTGCGGGTAAGAGTTTAGAAAGAGTGATTTCTCCTTCATTCATCACCGCAATATCAAAACTTTGAAAACGCTCCATGGTTTCCATTCCCATCGATGAGATGTGAGGACCCCCAACTAAGATGGTGATATGAGGTGCTTTTTCTTTCAAAGCTTTGGCAATCAAGTTGGCATTGTGTACTCCCACTGTAAAAAGTGTGATGCCCACAAATTTTGGATTGTGTTCTAAGATTTTCTCAACGGTTTCTTCAATACTGAGTCTTTCAATCGCACACTCAATGATAGAGCAAGAAAAACCATCTTCAATCACTTGTGCTGCTAAATGTAAAAGCCCTAAAGAGGGTGATTGGTTTGAGATATGTCGTACACAATCAAACCCTTTGGCAATCTGTTCATACGGGGGATTTACAAATATAATATCCATCAGCCATTCACTCTTTTATCAAAAATAAATGTTTTATGTAAAAACTGAAACAGTCCAGCTAATAAAAGCAGGGCATAACCTCCAATGGAGCTGTAAAATACCCAAAAGTTGATATCAACACTCAGATATGCGTATAAATGAAGCCCAAGATTAAGAAGCGATACCATCACCCAAAAAAGAGTGGAACGCTCTATATAGACCTCTTGTTGTTCATTGAACTCTTTTTTTGAGAAACGTTTGACAAAGTGCAAAATAATGGACTCTTTTTTAATGTATGAAAGCGTAATAACAGCTGTAATAAATGCAGTGATAAGTAAAGGTAAGATTTTTAGAACCATAAAATCATCTAAAAGAAAAGTCATTAATCCTACGATGAGGTACAAAAGAGGGTATAAAATTGCTTTGAATCCTTTTTTGATTAAAGCAAGTGTCCAAAGTAAACTGGCAATCATGATGGCCACTGAGACCATTTTGATATCAAAGGTTTTTAAGGCATAAAAAACCAATGGTGCATAAACAATTGCCAGTAGGGTATTCATGCGTTAACGCACCATTGCCCCACTGATATTCAGAACCTCTCCACTGACATAGGTTGCACTGTTTCCTATAAAGTAAGCACATTGTGCTACTTCTTGTGCTTGTCCAAATCGTCCTAAAGGAATTCCTTTTTTTAACTCTTTGGTGTTTGGAATGTTCTCAATCATTTCTGATTCAATGATACCTGGGGCGAGTGCATTCACTCGAATGTTGTATCGTCCAAGTTCAATTGAAAGCGTTTTTGTAAAGGCAATCACGCCTCCTTTGCTTGCACTGTAGTTGGCTTGCCCTGCATTGCCTCCCAGACCTGAAATCGAAGCCACATTAACAATGCTTCCACTCTTTTGCATCATCATGTTTTTTGAAATCATCTTCGTAACGTAGTACATTCCTGTAAGGTTGGTGTTAATCACATCTTCCCACTCATCATCACTCATAAAGAAAAAGAGGTTGTCTTTTATAATACCTGCATTATTGATTAACACATCCACGGTGATATCTTCTAAAGCAGATTTAATCGAAGCCTTATCTTGCATGTTAAACGTAATAAGTTCACCCACATTATCAATGCTTTCAAGCAGTGCTTGTGCTTTTTCTTGATTGCTGTTGTAGTGGATGATAACAAAGTAACCATTTTGGGCATACTCTTTAACGATGGCTTCCCCAATACTTCCTGTTGCTCCTGTGACTAATACTCTTTTTCTTTCCATGACAACCTCTTTTATTTGAATGTTCCAGCTTCTAAAAGTTTGTACATCTCTACAATATCAATGTCCATTCTTCTGTCTTCATATAAAGGTTTAACAATCTCTCGCGTTGCATTGTAGATATTTTTAAGGTGTGGAGATACTTGGTCATTTCCTCGAATATCCACGGCTTGTGCCATACCAATAAATGCTATGGAGAGCATGTTATAAAGTTCTGGAATCATTTTAGCAAAATCATTCGCCGCAGTGGTACCCATTGAGACTTTATCTTGGTTCAATGACTCGGTTGGTCGTGAGTGAATGGAAGCAGCCGTTGTATTTTTAATCACATCAGCACTTAAAGAACTTAAGCTGATTTGCATTGCTTTAAATCCATGGTAAAATGGTTCATGAGAGAGTTTTAAGTTCTCCCCTAATCCTCGGTTAAACTTGTGGTCAACTAACAGAGCAAACTCTTTATCCAATAAGTCTGCTAAATTAGCTGCACAAATTTTAAGGGTATCCATTGCGTGTGCAACATATCCACCATAGAAGTTTCCAGAAGTATAGATTTTTTCATTCTCTCCATCAATAAGCGGGTTATCATTGACGGAATTAATCTCTGTTTCCACCCATTTTTTAGAGATGTCTAAATTATCTCGAACCACACCTAAAACTTGTGGTGCACAACGCATTGAGTAGTTGTCTTGGATATTTAAATCATTATCTGCAAAGAATTTATCGTATCGGTCATCTCTTCCGTGAGTGAGTTTAGACCCAGCAATTTTGTTTTGGATGTTTTTTGCCGTGGCAATTTGACCACTGAATGGTTTTGAGTCATGTACAAAGTCTGCAACAGGCGTATCATCTCCTAAAAGCACTTCAAACATCCCTGCAACATATGATTCCATTGAGTCTAAAATGACTTCAAACTCTTCAATGGCTGCTAAAGCAATGGCACTCATGATGGTTGTACCATTCATGATGGCTAACGCTTCTTTAGGTTTAAACTCATAGGGAGTTATGCCTAAACTCTCATACACTTCAATGGCAGGTTTAATCTCACCTTGATAGTATACTTCTCGCTCACCTGCAATAACAGCTGCAATATATGAAAGCGGCGTTAAATCACCACTTGCTCCCACTGAACCCTGAGATGGAATTACTGGGATAATATCTTTTTGTACCAGCATTTCAAGTCGGTGAAGCAGTTCAACGCTCACTCCCGAACGTGCTTTACTCAATGAGATGGTTCTCATGATTACTGCATATCGGCATACTTTATGAGAAAGGTTTTTCCCAATACCACAACCATGAAATCTGAAAAGATTTTTTTGTAAGGTTTTACTGTCTTCAAACGTAACGTAGTTTTTACCGCTGGCACCATATCCTGTTGTAATTCCATAAATAGGCTTACCATCACGAATTTGATTCATCAAAAAGTCGTGTGTTTTGTTGATATAGTCTAAAAATACTTGGTCAGTTGAGATATTTACTTGCGATGCTTGGATAATCTCATCTAAAGTGATGTATCTCTTGTCAATTGATAGGTTCATTTTTTCTCCCAAAATTTATAAAAATTAAACCATTGGTCTGGGTGTTGTTTCAGCATGTCACTTAAGATGTGCACGTACTGTTCGACTCCTTTATTGATGGCCTCATTTTCACGTAAAGTATAATCAAGTTCAATTTTTTCAAATACCATTTCATAGGTTCTGATTTTTTTATAGACCACAAAAATGACCATGATGGGTTTTTGTGTTTTATAAGCAATTAAAAAAGGGTTTTTATTAAAATTTGCTGGTTCATTAAAAAAGTTTACAGAGTGTTCATATTTTTCATTTAAAGCTCTATCCCCCATAAAAGCAACAGATTCATTGTTTAACAGTGCATTTCCAATCGCAATAGAAGTAGCGATGTTTCCTTTGGATAAATCAATAATTTGTACGCACGCTTCATTTTTTTTGCTGATCATGGATTCAAACTCTTTGGCATTTTGAATCATCGCTTCATTCATCACGACATTGACTTTGACATTTGAAGCATTGAAATAGTTGCTTGCAACGGCCCACCCTCCAAAGTGATTGGAAAGTAAGATGGCACCGTTTTGTATCTCACTTAAAAGCAGTTCTCTGTTTTGGTTAATAAAATCATAGTGCTCAGGATGTGCTTTTGAAATGAAACGGTCACTTGTGGCAATGGCATAGTTAAATAGGTGTTTAAAAAAGTTTTTATTACTAAAGGCAACGCCCAAATGTTTGTAGTAATCTTTCAGCGCAATTCGCACATTTTTCGCAAATAAAAAGTAGTACAATACGACCAAATAAAGTGAGTAGTAGACACTGTGGTATCCAAAGAGTTTATAGAGTCTGTAAAGGGTCTTTACAACTGGACCACCCACACGTTGTTTGGCTGACATTTTAAAAAATCCCTTTAAGTAAAAAAACACGTTGCATGAAAAGTCTCAGATGTAACAGGGTAATAGAGACCGTATCTGTACAGTTATCAAAGTGGCTTACTCTCTCTTCAGGAGTTGGGTAGTAACACTCGATGGTAATATCTTTCATGTTTTTATGTTTCCAAAAGTGTTTAACTAAAACTTCAGCTTCAAAGTTAAAGCGTTTACTTTGCAGGTTTAAATCTAAAATACTCACAGGATAGAGTCTGAAACCTGTCAAAGAATCGGTAATATCATACCCACTGTTGAGTTTTATCCAAAAGTTATGAAAAGCTCGACCCACTTTTGATTTGGTTGGGACATTCTTGATTTCAAAGTTTCGTGACCCCACAATGAGTTGGTGGTGTGAATCAATGGCGTCACTTAGTTTATGAATTTCAGAAGCCAAATGTTGACCGTCTCCATCCATGCTGACAAAATACTCATAACCAAACTCTTTGGCTTGTTGTGCACCTGTTAAGATGGCTTGCCCTTTACCCAAATTGGTCTCATGACGCAGGATAGTGAGTTGGTTATTTTTTTCAACCAGCTCGCTTACTTTTTGTGTGGAACCATCATCCACAATGATAAGTTCATAGCCACTGTCTAAAACATCTTGAGCGACTTTTGCAATGGTTTTGGGATTATTATAAGTTGGAATAACAACAATTATTTTTCTATTCTGTGACAAAAGTAAACTCGCTGCATTTTTTATTATCTTTTTTTGTGGTGACCAAATAGCTTGACTCTTTTTTCTTAATGATAAACTGAATGGTATCTTGAGGTAAAATGGGTTGGATGAATTTCGCTTTGGGAATTTCAAGGATGGTTGTACCTAAAAGTTCAGCGGCAACATCAATGTGTAAAAAGCCAGGCAAAAGGCTGTTGCTTGGAAAGTGTGCTTGAAAGATAGGATGTTTTTCATCTGCAAATTGGATATCAAACTCCATTAAATCTTCAGAGACTCTTTTATCGAGAGTCAAGTACAAATTGTCCAATGAAAAATACTCCTAAATATTACTAAAATTAATTTTTGATATTTTATCAAAAGTTAACTAAGTATATAATAATGCCATCAATTCCAAGGAGAAGTAGTGGAAAAATGTGACGTTTTAATTATTGGTGGGGGACCAAGTGGTTCTGTTGCGGCGTGTAAGCTGTTAAATGCGGGATTCAGTGTAACGATTTTAGAAAAATTAGACTTCCCTCGATTTGTTATTGGGGAATCACTGTTACCAAGATGTAATCAGATTTTAGATGAAAATGATCTTATAAATACCATTGAATCTCAAAATTATATGGTCAAAGGTGGAGCCATTTTTATCAATGAAGAGAAAAAAGAGCAATATATTGATTTTAGAAATAACTTGGGACAAAAATGGGGTACCAGTTTTCAAGTCAAACGAGAAGAGTTTGATAACGTACTTTTAGAAAGTGCAAAAAAATTGGGTGCAGATGTACGACATGGCTATGAAGTAATGGCATATGATAATGACAAGAACCAAATCACTGCAAAAGACAGAGAGGGAAATATCCAAGAGTTTGAAGCTCGATTTGTATTGGATGCTTCTGGATATGGACGAGTTTTACCAAAATTGATGGATTTGGATATTCCTTCAGATTTAAAACTAAGAAATGCAATTTTTACTCGTGTGAAAGGGGAGTTCAGACGAGATGGAGATGCAGAAGGGTTTATTGATATTGTGATTCATGATGACAACCAAGCATGGCTTTGGGTCATACCTTTCAGTGATGGAACAACCTCTTTTGGTGTGGTATGTGAAGAGGAGTATTTCACAAAAACAGGATTAAGTAAAGAGGCATTTTTTGATAAAGTTATCAGTGACCATAAGTACCTTAAAGAGAAATTTGAAAAAGCGGAAAAGATTGCACCAGTGGGTATCATCAATGGTTACTCAGCAGCCATTAAAAAAATGTATGGAAAAGGGTTTGCTTTAAGTGGCAATGCAACAGAGTTTTTAGACCCAGTTTTCTCTTCTGGAGTAACATTGGCATTGGAGTCTTCAAATAAAGTTGCAGAACTCATTATCAAAGAGTTAAAGGGTGAAAAAGTTGACTGGCAAAAAGATTATGAAGATTATATGATGATTGGAATTAACGTGTTCAGAGAGTTTGTATATGCTTGGTATGAAGGCAAACTGAGAAAAATTTTCTTCAGTGCACACAAATCTGAAAAAATACAACAATCCATCAGTTCAATTCTTTCAGGATATGTGTGGGATGAGAACAATTATTTTGTGAAAGATACTCGACAAAAAATTGATGCACTCGTGAGCATGATTGAGTAAACAATGGTTTACTTTTTTACCTTAAAAAGCACTAAGAGATTTAAAAGTACTTAAAGGGTATAATCTGCACTAAATATTATTGAAGGAATGGGATAAAATGGCGATTGGAAGCGATGAGTTTAAACAGGTTTTAATCGATGGATTAAAGCTTGAAGACATCACAGTGGATGAGATTGGTGACACTGATGCACTTTTTGGTGATGAGGGATTGGGACTGGATTCAGTTGACTCAATTGAATTGGTTTTAATCATTGAAAAAGAGTATGGTGTAAAGATTCAAAATCCGGAACTGTACAATGAAATTTTTGCTTCAGTTGAGAATTTATTAAAATATATCAATGAAAACAAATAAAGCATACATCAACTGTTTTGACTCGATTTGCTGTGCGGGTCAAAGCAGTGAAGAGCTCTTTACAACTATCTGCGAAAAAAAAGAGACCATCACTTTAAACAATCATTATGTCAAAGACAACATTGTGGCCATAGGGCAAATCAATACTCAAGTTCCATTTGAAGGCCTGCTTGTAAATACTTGTCAAAATGTATTGGAAAACTCTAACTTGAAAGATTTTTCTAATACACTGCTTGTAATAGGTTCCTCAGTAGGTGGAATGGCGCAAACGGAAAAGATATTTTTTCAAGATAAATCGTATAAAAACATTGATTATAAACATCACCCTATTGATGCCATTGCGCATAAACTCAAAAAATATTTTAAGTTTTATGATGACATCTCGTTTTCAACAGCGTGTACTTCCAGTGCAAATGCGTTGGGTTATGCCAAAGAGGTAATCAACAAAGGCATTTATGAGAATGTCTTGGTTGTAGGAGTAGATTCTTTATCCTACACTACGGTGTGTGGTTTTCATGCATTGAGTGTGCTTTCAAGCAAACCGTGTACGCCGTTTGAAAAAAACAGAGAAGGCATGAATGTCTCTGAAGGTATTGCAGTGTTGTTGGTGCAAAATAAGAAAAGCAAACACTCTGTAGAGATTTGTGGTGTGGGATACAGCTCAGATGCACACCATATGACCCAACCTCACCCGCAAGGTTTGGGTGCAAAACAAGCCATGGAAAATGCCATCAATGATGCACAAGTGGATAAAAACCTCATAGGTTATATCAATGCGCACGGTACAGGAACCATGGCCAATGATACTTCAGAGCTCAATGCGATTGAGGCTTTATTTATCCAAAACAAACCCTATGTGAGTTCAACCAAATCCTTTACAGGACATACGCTGGGAGCTGCAGGTGCTATTGAAGCGATCATTGCATGTTTGGCCATTGCTAAAAATATCATCCCTCCAAGTAAAGATATTGTAAATATTGAAAATGAGAATGTGGCATACAGCAATGAACCCATTTCAAAAGAGTTGAACTATGTATTAAGCAACTCATTTGCTTTTGGTGGGAATAACACAAGTCTGCTTTTTGGACGTTGCAATGAAAATTAATTTAGAGATAACCAATGCCGCATATATGATGGACAAAGAGTGCATTGAAGAACTTCGTACCAAAGAGTTGGTACCTAAAATGGTCTTTAGACGACGTCTGACTAAAGCCGCGAAGTTTGTAGTAGAATTAATTGATAAAGTGAAATTTGAGCAAGGGCGTATTATGTATGCCAGTGCTTTTGGAGAACTGCCTGCAACGGCGAATATCTTGCATGCCATTTTACATCAAGAGGGTATTTCTCCTACAGATTTTCAAAACTCTGTTTATAATACGCCTGTTTCATATGCTTCAATTTTACAAAATAACAAACATGAAATTTTGACCATCTCGTGTGGGGACAACAGTTCAGATAGGTTGTTAAAACTCGGTGCCATCAAAGCTTTAGATGGGGATGAAATTTTGCTTTTAGCAACGGAGACTTTGAATATTGTTAAAATTGAAGAGGTCAATGAGTGCATTGATTTTTTAGAGTGTGCTGTGGTTTTAAAAGTGAAAGTAACACAAGATGAAGCGACACATGTAATTAAAAAATGCAAAGAAAAAGTACCCGCTTCACTTGAGTTGTTGATAGGAATTGCACAAACATTCGATCCAAATCAACGACACATCATAGAGGTTAAACTGTGAAATTGCCTCATTTAGATCCTGTACGTTTTGCTCAAAGTATTATTGCATGTGAGCAAAGCCATGCGACAGTAAAATGTGAGTTTCCCTCCATACCTACATTGAGCATGTTTTTTGAAGCTGCGGCTCAAAGCAGTGCAGCCTTTGCACAAGATGGTGAAGCTAAGATTGGTTTTGTCATCTCTTTAAAAGCGATTCAACTGTTGAATAAAATGCGAGAGCAAACGGCAGTACTTGAAGTTAAAAAAGAGGTTGAATTGGGTGCAGTGTGTGAATTTTCATTTATGGCATATGATGCATCCATGCAGACGAAGTTGGCGCAAGGTTCATTTACTGTGATGCTTTCACAATAAGGATTGATAAAAAAGGAGCAAACCATGCAAAGAGTATTGATCATCTTATTATGCTGTTACTCCTTTGTGTGTGCTCAAGTTCACTATATCAAAGAACCTACTTTTAATCAAGTCACGTTTGTCAAAACTTATGGAAACCCCGAAAATGAAGCGATTGTGTTTGTGCATGGTTTAGGCGATGAAGGCGCACAACTTTGGGAAGAGAGTGCGCTTGCTTTAGAAGACGATTACTTTATTTTGATGTTTGACTTGCCGGGCTTTGGACGTTCAGATAAGGCCAATAAACTCTACTCTCCTAAAAATTATGCCTATTTTATCAATTATTTAGCACAACACTTTATACAAAAGCCGTTTCATTTAGTGGGACATTCTATGGGTGCAGCTATCAGTTTAAAATATGCTTCGATGTTTGCGGATATAAAAAGTTTGATGCTCATTGATGCAGCAGGCATATTAAATAAAATTGCGTACAGCCAATTTATTTTAAAAGAGAAGACAGAAAAAATGACAGAGAATGAAGGTATTATTGATTTTGTCAAAGGTTTACCTAAAGCCTTGAACTCCATCTTGCCTCTGGATTTATCACCTGCTTTGCAAAATAATACGTCACGAAAACTGCTTTTTCGTTCAAACCCTTCCACTATTGCTGCAACCGCTTTAGTGGAAACAGACTATTCTAATGTACCACAAAATATTGATGTGAATACACTTATTATGTGGGGAGAAAAAGATAAAGTGGCACCCATTCGAACAGGCTATGTGTTGCATAAACTCATACCCCATTCAAAGTTTATGAGTGTACAAAATGCAGGACATGTTCCCATTAAGGATGCACCACAACTCTTTTTAAAAACCCTGCAAGAGCATCTGTTGCATGATGCTTATACAAAACAACTGCCGGTATACGACGTGATCGAAAAAGAACGAGTGGTTGAGGGGGAAAATGGTGTTACGCTTACAGGAAGAATAGGACACTTGGTTATAAAAAACAGTACGAATATACGTATCCAAGATGCCAAGATTGAAGATTTGATTATTGAGAATTCCAGTGTGGATATTGTAAACTCACAACTGCTTTTAAAAAATAAAACAGAGATTTTAAACTCTACATTAACGGTAACAGCGACAGATTTAGAGACTACAGGAATAGAGATACTCAACAGTAATATAGATTTTGCAGGTGTAATTATTACAACACCCACGTATTTGTTTCAAAACCTAAGTACTCAAAAAGCACAAAACGTGCTTTTCTCTTTATGCACTTTAAATGAGAATACTCTACATGAACTGGTGAGCATAAATAAAGGAGAAACCTTTTAGTTATTTATACTCAGGTTCCTCTATATCTTTAATATTGGGATTAAGTTCATCAATAATGGTAGGCTCTTCTCCTGTGTCTTTTTCTAAAATCCAAGGTTCACGGACACTGATAGACTCATTTCCTGAACGAACAGGCGTTTGCTCTAAACTCAGACTTTTTACTAATCCAAACATCATGATGATAATCACCACCGAAAAAGGAAGGGCTGCTGCAATGACGGCTGCTTGAAGTGTCTCTAAACCTCCAGCTACAATCAATACCCCTGTTAAAAGTGTTAAAATCAGACCCCATAAGATACGATGAGCCGTAGGTGGAGTCGTGGAACCTGAAGCTAAGATGGTCGTAATCACCAAGGTACCTGCATTGGCTGAAGTGATCAAATACGTGGCAATAAGAACAATCATCATAAATGAGATAAAACTGCCCAACATTCCCATATCCAAACTTTCAATCATGATAAAAAGTGCCGCAGAGATGTCTTGGTTGACGGCACCAATAATGTCTTTGTTCATAAAAAGTTGTTCGTACAAGGCTGTTCCACCAAACAGACCAATCCAGATAATGGTAATGAGCGTTGGCGTTAAAAGTACACCTAAAACAAACTCCCCAAAGGTCCGTCCACGTGAAATTCTGGCAATAAACATTCCCACAAACGGTGACCATGCAATCCACCAACCCCAAAAAAAGACAGTCCAAACAGCTTGCCAATTGGTGTCATGAGTTACATTGGTATGAAAGGTCAGA
Source organism: Candidatus Marinarcus aquaticus (assembly GCF_004116335.1). Classification (NCBI taxonomy): domain Bacteria; kingdom Pseudomonadati; phylum Campylobacterota; class Epsilonproteobacteria; order Campylobacterales; family Arcobacteraceae; genus Candidatus Marinarcus; species Candidatus Marinarcus aquaticus. Next base: position 20,182 of record NZ_PDKN01000003.1, on the reverse strand, counting down.
CGTAAAATATTTTGAATATAGTGTCCTGTGGATTCAATGGTTACTCCAATAAGATACTGTGTGGGTCCAAAAAACAGCAAGAATAACAGCACCAAAATACTTAACCAAAAGTTTGCTTCAGAGAGCAGTTTGACTCCTTTACTCACACCCGAAACAACAGAAAAAGTTGCAATAAGCATGATGATGCTCATCACAAGGAGTTGCAGTGTTTGAGAAGGTTGAATGTGCAACACTTCCTTTAGTCCGGCATTCATTTGTTCTACTCCTAAGCCTAAGGTTGTTGCAATGCCAAAGACTGTACCAAATACTGCAAGTACATCAACAAAGCGACCTGCAAATCCATCGACCAGTTTTTCTAAAATAGGGTATAAAGAAGAGCGAATGGTTAAAGGGTAGTCGTGTCTATATGAGAAGTAAGCCATAGTTATAGCAATAAAGGAGAAAATGGCCCAGCCATTTAACCCCCAGTGAAAGTAGGTCAGACTCATTCCTACAATGGCCGACTCGGGGGACATATCGTTTTGTGTAAAAGGGTTGTTTTGGAACTGGATAATGGGTTGAGCCACCGACCAAAAAAGTATCCCCACTCCTGTACCAGCAGCAAAGAGCATCGAAATCCAAGAGAAAAAGGTGAATTCTGGTTGCTCTAGATCGCCACCCAGTCTTACATTGCGGTACCGTCCCATGCCCAACCAAATCATAAAAAAGAGTAAAAAAGCGACCAATAAAACATAATACCACTCTAAAAAAGGGGTAAGATATTCACGTAAAGCGACTAAAAATTGACTGCTTTTTTCAGGAAAGTAACCCGTCAGACTCACACTGACTAAAATAACAAACAATGAGAAAATGGACATAGTTTTGTTCATGCCTTTGAATATTCCAGTAGTTGCAATCTCCATGTCTCTCCTTTAAATGTTTTGGTAAAGTTACTTTAACAAACTAAGCTTAAATCGATGTTAGCCATCCTTATAAAGCTACAAGCCTTAAAATGGTAAAATCAATGATTAAATTTGATTAGGATGATGTATGTCAGGAATTATCTCGTCAAGTGCAACTCGAATAAAAACAGGGGTTGTGCTTTTAATTGCAATTATAGCAATTGGTTATATTGATCTTTACTGGGTAATGTGGCTTTTTTTTGGAGCGTTATTAGCTGGAGCCATTCATGAAGCCATGAAACTGTTTGATATGAAAAGCACGTTTGTCTATTACAGTGTGGCTGTTTTATGGATGGTGGCTTATTTTTATCCCACGCCAGAAGATTTGATTTTTGTAGTGGGTGTGGTCTATGCATCCATTTTAGCCTATACGAAAAACTTAGATAAAAAGCTCTTCTTAGTGTTGATGTATCCCACGGCTTCATTTCTGTTCTTATTTGCTTTATACACCGAGTTTGGTATGCAAGCCTTGTTGTGGTTACTGGTTGTAGTAGCTGGAGCTGATGTGGGGGCTTACTTTGTGGGTAAAAGTATAGGAAAAACAAAATTTTGTGAAACCAGCCCCAATAAGACCATTGAAGGGGTTGTGGGTGGTGTATTGGTTGCAACCATTTTGGGATACTTTTTTGCTTTTTCAGAACTTTCATTTTTGGCTGCTTTAGGTGTTTCAATTTTTGTTGCCATTGCCTCTGTGTTTGGAGATTTGTTTGAGAGTTATTTAAAACGGGAAGCCGATGTCAAAGACAGTGGAAACTTACTTCCAGGTCATGGTGGGATTTTAGACCGAACAGATGGGTACTTATTTGGTGCGATTATTATGTTGGTTCTTTTAAGGTCGCTTCTTTGATACTGCTTGGTAGTACGGGTTCTATAGGGGTCAATACTTTAGAAGTTGCTAAAAAATTCAACTTAAATGTTGAAGTATTGGTTGCAGGCAGTAATATTGAACTTTTAAACCAACAAATCAAAGCCGTCAATCCTGTTAAAGTAGTGGTTGCACAACAAGAGGATGTTTCAAAAGTGCATCACCGTAATGTTAGTTTTGGTGAAGCAGGTATTTTAGAAGCCATTGAGACATCCACCACACAAACAGTGGTCAATGCATTGGTCGGATTTTTAGGTCTTCGACCAACGCTTAAAGCCATTGAGTGTGGTAAAAAAATTGCTTTGGCCAATAAAGAGTCATTGGTTGTTGCAGGGGCATTTATTGACCAAGCAAAATTGATGCCCATCGACAGTGAACACTTTGGATTGTGGTATTTATTGCAAGACAGAGCTGTGGCTTCTATGACGATAACAGCAAGTGGGGGTTCTTTTAGGGACTACCCTTTAAAGAGCTTAAAAAGTGTCACCGTTAAAGAAGCACTCAATCACCCTAACTGGTCTATGGGCAATAAAATCACCATTGACAGTGCCACTATGACCAATAAACTTTTTGAACTGCTTGAAGCCAAATGGCTTTTTGATACGACGAATTTAGATGCCATCATTGAAACCAAATCACTCATTCATGCTTTGATTAATTTTAAAGATGGAAGTACCACGGCACACATTGCCAATGCATCCATGCAATTGCCTATTGCCTATGCCATCAAAAAAGAGGTCAATGAAGAGGTGCTCAAACCTGTGGATTTAATCAAAGTGGGAAGTTTAGAGTTTCGAGAAATAAAGACGGATCGTTATCCCATTTGGGAAGTGAAAGATTATATGCTTCAAAACCCACATTTAGGGGTGGTACTAAATGCAGCCAATGAAGTCGCCGTGGCAAAATTTTTAAAAAATGAGTGTGCTTTTTTAGATATTTCAACTTTAACACTGAAAGCGTTAGAGAAGTTCGATCATGTAAAACTTCAAAATCTGGATGATATCTTTGCCATTGATAAAGAAGTAAGGGTGTATTGTGGAACTTGATTTACTTCTTCCTCTAGGTATTTTGGTCGCCATTGTGGTTTACTTAATCTACTCTCGTAATCAGTTTGAAAAAAAGATGCTGGAGTTGTATGAACATAAATATGAACAGTGGAAAGAGCATCATCCTACAAGTAACAAAAAAGAGGAAACAAAAACTTTTGTTGGACTTATCTTTAAAGAAAATGGTAAACTTTTCATAGAGTTACACGAAAAGAGTCAACAACGAAATTTAGAGCAAGGAAAGTTTGACATAAAGGAGTCGTGATGAAAGCCTTTTTACTCATGCTTATATGTATTGCTTCGCTTTATGCTGCTTCAGTCAGTAGAGATAATGGCAATGAAGTAGTCATGGACTATGATAATAATTTAATGTGGATGGATAATAAAGATACTGTGACTAAAAGGTTTACGCATAAAGAGGCAAAACCCTATTGTGAAACATTACTTTATGCGGGGTATGCTAATTGGCGGTTGCCAACCATTGAAGAGTTTCAAACAATTGTTGATAAACGAAATACAAAAAACTATATACATCGTGCATTTCGTTACAACCAAGCCAAAGGGTATTGGGCATTGAAAGCACACTTTAGAACTTTTTGGTTTTATGCAGATTTTATGAACTTTGTAAGTGGTACAGCTTATTTTGATAACAGAAATGTATATAAATTTGTACGATGTGTACGAACGATGAGGTAAATATGAATAAAAAAGTATTGATATTGCATGGATGGGGCGGAAGTGATTTTCCTCACTGGCAAGCACATTTAGCCAGTGATTTAATAAAAGAGAATTACACCGTTTCATTTCCCGAATTGCCCAATAAAGATCTGCCCACACTAAAAGAGTGGAAAGCGTTTATAAAAAAAGAGGTGGAACACTTTCAACCAGATATGGTAGTGTGCCACTCTTTAGGAAACATTGTATGGTTCCATTTGCTTGATGAGCTTGATATAGCTTTAGAGAAGTTGATGCTCGTAGCTCCTGTTCGTGAAACGTGTGATATAGAAGAGATTAAAGAGTTCTTTCCCTATCCTATTCCAATAGATTTAAAGAGCCGTGAAGTGATTATTGCAGCTTCTGATAATGACCCTTACATGAGTTTAGAAGAGGCCATTAAACTGCAACAACAACTCAATGTGGGTATGAAAATCATGAACAATGCAGGGCATATCAACGCTGATTCAGGGTTTGGAAAATTGGATTGTGCATTGGATTGGTTAAAAAGAGAAGTGGAATGATTCTATCCATCGAAAGCAGTTGTGATGACAGCTCGATAGCCATTACAGATATTCAAACCAAAGAGCTGGTTTATCACAAAAAAATCTCACAAGAACTGCAACACAGTGTCTATGGAGGAGTGGTACCTGAACTGGCTGCACGATTACATGTGGAAGCATTGCCTAAAATATTGCAAGAGTGTGAAAGCTACTTTTCTCAACTTAAAGCCATAGCCGTTACAACAGCACCGGGACTTGCAGTGACACTCATGGAAGGGGTCATCATGGCGAAAGCTTTGAGTGTGAGTTTGAACCTTCCATTGATTTCAGTGAACCACTTAAAAGGGCATATATATTCACTCTTTATTGAAAAAGAGCAACAGCTACCTATGCTTGTACTTTTGGTCTCAGGTGGTCACACTCAAGTCATACAAGCTCAAAGCCTAAACAGCATGGATATTGTTGCAACCACAATGGATGACAGCTTTGGTGAGAGTTTTGACAAAGTAGCAAAAATGCTTGACTTGGGTTATCCGGGTGGTCCCATTGTTCAAGAGTATGCTTTAAAAGGTGATGAAAATGCGTATGATTTTCCTGTACCTTTAAGTCAAAGTCCAAAGATTGCCTTTTCATATTCAGGATTAAAAAATGCCGTACGAATGGCCATAGAAGCAGAAAAAAATCTGAGTGAAGAAATTAAAGCCAATATCTGTGCTTCGTTTCAAAAAGCAGCCGTTACACATATCATGCAAAAGATGAAAAAACTTTTCAAACAACATGCCCCAAAACGTTTTGCCATTGTGGGAGGTGCGAGTGCCAATATCTTTTTGCGACAAGCCATAGAGAAACTGTGTAAAGAGTACAAAACAGAACTTTTTTTAAGTGAACTGAAATTTTGCAGTGATAATGCCGCAATGATTGGACGAGTTGCGGTTGAACAGTATGAAAAACAAGAGTTCACTCCTGTGCATGAGTTGGATATACAGTCTAGAGTTAAGACATTTTAAAAGGATGAACAATGATTTTTGAAATGGGTGCAAAATTGAATGGTGACCAGTTTGATACTGCCAAAGAGGACAAAAAGAAAAAAACATCACAAGAGGTAAAACCTAAAAAAGAGCACCAACTGGTGTTTACTTTTGAAAAAAGAAAAGGTAAACCCGTGACGTTAGTGGGGCGATTTTATTGTGAAGAGAAAGAGAAAAAAGAGGTCTTAAAACTTTTAAAGACAAAACTTGCGTGTGGAGGTGCACTCAAAGAGGAGTGGATTGAACTGCAAGGGGATGTAAAAGAACGAGTGAAAACAGTTCTGCAAAGCAGTGGTTGGAAGTTCAAATAAACAGATAAGTTTTTTAAGGAGGCAACATGCAAAAGCTCTTTGAAGAGGTGAACACTTTAGACAGACGGTGTTACGAACAGTATGGATTAAGTGAAGATATTTTAATGGAGCATGCCGCAAACAGCATGGCTGTTTATATTCAAAAAAATGTGGAACCTCATAAATCACTCTTGATTGTATGTGGTATGGGCAACAACGGAGCCGATGGTATTGCTTTGGCTCGACTTTTATATCCACAATATCGAGTCTCTCTTTTTATTCCATTTGGTGTGAAATCACCCATGGCACAACTGCAACTTCAACGTGCTCAAAAGATTGGCATACACCCCGTTGAACAACTTATGCCTTGCGATGTGATTGTGGATTGTCTTTTTGGTTCAGGCTTGAATCGAAGTTTGGATGAACTCAGTATCAAACTCATCCAAAAACTCAACTCTATAAGAGCTTTTAAAATTGCGTGTGATATTCCTTCTGGTATCAATCAACAAGGGCAGATTACTTCAATAGCTTTTAAAGCCAATACAACCATCACCATGGGTGCCCTTAAAACAGCACTTTACAGTGATGAAGTCAAAGATTATGTAGGAAAAATCAAGGTCGCTTCACTGGGAGTAGATAGAACACTGTATGAGAATGAGAGTAACCTTTTTTTACTGGAACCTTTGGATATCCAACTGCCTCTTCGCATGAGTCAATCAACCAATAAAGGGCATTTTGGTCATCTTGCTGTGGTCGTTGGCATGAAAAAAGGGGCAGGCGTGTTGGCGTGTGAAGCAGCGTTTGCTTTTGGGTGTTCTTTAGTAAGTGCAATTACACATGAGAACATTGATTTACCGTATCATATCATGCAAAGCCATAAACTGCCATGTAAAACAAGTGCACTTGCCTTGGGGATGGGATTGGGCAATTGTGAAGCCAATGAGATAGAGAGTCTGCTTTTAAGTGACTTACCAAAAGTGATTGATGCAGATATTTTTTATCATGAAAACATTAAAAGCTATTTAAAACAAGGGGTGGTGGTAACCCCACATCCTAAAGAGTTTTGCTCGTTATTAAAGCTGTGTGATATTGCCGATATTGAAGTGGATGAATTGCAAAAGAATCGCTTTAAATATGCCTTGATGTTCAGTGCAAAGTTTCCTGAGGTGGTGTTGTATTTAAAAGGGGCAAACTCTATTATTGCGTATGATATGAAGTTGTATGTCAATGCTTTAGGAAGTGCTGTATTGAGTAAAGGAGGAAGTGGCGATGTTCTGTCTGGACTCATTGGTTCGTTACTTGCGCAAGGGTATGACCCATTGAATGCCACAATCAGTGCTTCTATTGCACATACCTTGGCTGCAAACAGCTTTGAGGGCAATAACTATGCACTCACTCCACAAGACATCATTCAAAAGGTGAAAACATTATGACAGCCATTATTATACAAACCACCTGTGGGTGCAAAAAAGAGGCCAAAAAGATTGCCAAACTTTTAGTCAAAGAGAAGTTGGCTGCGTGTGTACAGTTTCAAAAAATCAAGTCAGTTTATGAGTGGAAAAATGAGTTGTGTGTAGATAAAGAAGTATTACTCAGTATTAAAACTAAAAAAGAAAACTTTGAGATAATTCAAAGGAAAATTAAAGATAATCATAGTTATGATTTGCCAGAAATAGTTGCAATAGACATTTCAAATGCAAGCAATGAATACTTACAATTTATAGAAGGAAATACAAAATGAGTGAAGTATTAAAAATAGGAAAATATGAGTTTAACAGCCGTTTAATCGTAGGAAGCGGTAAATATAAAGATTTTCAAACGACACGTGAAGCGACACTTGCAAGTGGAAGTGAGTTGATTACTGTAGCCATTCGACGTGTGAATATCATGAACCCAAATGAAGAGAATTTATTAGATTATTTTAAAGACACTAATGTCAAACTTTTACCCAACTCAGCTGGGTGTTTTACAGCAGATGAAGCCATCACTACGTTCAGATTGATGAGAGAAGCAACAGGGATTGATATTATCAAACTTGAAGTGATTGGGGATGCACAAAAAACATTGTACCCAGATGTGATTGAGACCATTAAAGCATGCGATGTTCTTAAAAAAGAGGGCTTTACAATTATGGCGTATACCAATGATGACCCAATCATTGCCAAACGATTAGAGGATGCGGGGGCTGATGCTATTATGCCATTAGCTGCACCCATTGGTTCAGGACTTGGAATTCAAAATCGATACAATGTTGCGTTTATAAAAGATGCAGTGAGTGTACCCGTTATTGTAGATGCAGGTGTTGGATGTGCCAGTGATGCAGCGATTGCAATGGAGCTTGGAGCAGAAGCTGTTTTAACAAATACAGCAATTGCTGGAGCACAAGATCCAATTGCAATGGCAGAAGCGATGAAACACGCTGTAATTGCTGGTAGAATGGGCTATAAAGCGGGAAGAATTCCTAAAAAACCATATGCTACTGCGAGCTCTCCCGTGGATGGATTAATCCAGTTTTAGAGTAAATTCAGGGGTTTTTGAAAATTTCTTCAAAATTCCCTTGACATTTGCGCGAAAAAATATTATAATTCCGTCCACTTTTTGAAAGAAAAGTAAATGATTCGGGGCGTAGCGCAGTCTGGTTAGCGCACCTGGTTTGGGACCAGGGGGCCGGAGGTTCGAATCCTCTCGCCCCGACCATTTGAAAATGGTAGGTATAGCTCAGTTGGTTAGAGCATCGGGTTGTGGTTCCGAGGGCCGTGGGTTCGAATCCCATTACTTACCCCATTACTTTTATAAGCGTTCTTAGCTCAGCTGGATAGAGCAACGCCCTTCTAAGGCGTAGGTCAAAGGTTCGAATCCTTTAGAGCGTACCACTTTAAAGATTTAAGTTGTTTGCAACTGAATCTTTTTTTTTCTCTTTTTTAAAGAGTCTTTTTGTGCGGATGTGGTGAAATTGGTAGACACGCCAGACTTAGGATCTGGTGCCTCACGGTGTGGAGGTTCGAGTCCTCTCATCCGCACCATTTATTTAGTTTTGCGGGAGTAGCTCAGTTGGCTAGAGCCTCTGCCTTCCAAGCAGATTGTCGCGAGTTCGAGTCTCGTCTCCCGCTCCACTTTTAAACACTTAATCCTTTACATTTTAAAATTAAATTAAAACTCTCAAAGTAAACTATCACCTTAAATATGTTATATTATTGCCCTTAAATTATGAAGAATTAAATCGTTAGGTAGCAAATGAGTCAAATAAAAAAATATAAAATAGCCATAGCAGGTACGGGTTATGTTGGACTTTCAAATGGAGTCTTACTTTCACAACACAATGAAGTGGTGGCTTTGGACATTATCCCAGAAAAAGTTGAGATGCTGAAAAAACGAATCTCTCCGATTGAAGACAAAGAGATTGAAGAGTATCTTAAAAAAGAGGAGCTGAACTTTACAGCTACTTTAGATAAAAAAGAGGCGTATGAAAATGCTGATTTTATCATCATTGCTACGCCAACAGACTACGACCCAGAAACAAACTATTTTAACACCAAATCTATTGAGTATGTGATTGCAGATGTTCTACAAATCAATCCAACTGCAACAATGGTCATAAAATCAACGATTCCTGTAGGGTACACTAAAGCCATCAGTGAGCAGTTTAATACAAACAATATTATCTTCTCTCCTGAGTTTTTACGAGAAGGTTTGGCACTATATGATAACCTTTACCCAAGTCGAATTATTGTGGGAGAGCAAAGTGAACGAGCAAAAATATTTGCCAATCTTTTAGCACAAGGGGCTTTGAAAAAAGATATTGATATGCTTTTCACGAATAGTACCGAAGCAGAAGCGGTGAAGCTTTTCTCAAATACATACTTAGCAATGAGAGTAGCATACTTTAATGAACTTGATTCTTATGCAGAAGCACACGGTTTAGATACACGACAAATCATTGAAGGTGTAGGATTAGACCCAAGAATAGGAACACATTACAACAATCCAAGCTTTGGGTATGGCGGGTATTGTTTACCAAAAGATACGAAACAGTTATTGGCGAATTATAAAGATGTGCCTTCAAATATCATTGAAGCCATTGTAAATGCCAACTCAACACGAAAAGATTTTGTGGCAGACAGTATCATTAAAAAGCTTGAACTTACTGCTCAAAACCCTGATAATATTCACACACAAAAAGTGGTAGGGATTTACAGACTTGTGATGAAAAGTGGAAGTGATAACTTTAGAAGCAGTGCAATTCAAGGCATCATGAAACGTATTAAGGCCAAAGGGATTCCTGTAGTGATTTATGAACCAAATTTAGAGGATGAAGAATTCTTTAACTCAAAAGTGATTAAGAGTTTGGATGAGTTTAAAAAAGTAAGCAGCGTGATTGTGGCTAATCGATTGAGCAGTGACATTGAAGATGTTCAAGCAAAAGTCTATACTAGAGACTTGTTTAATAGTGATAGTTAAGGTAGTGAGAAGATGAAGGATAACCATATAATCCAAGAAGAGGAAATTGATTTAAAAAAGGTTTTTTCACTGCTTTGGGCGAAGAAAATATTTATAGTGGTAGTAACTTTGCTTTTTACGTTTGGTGGAGTGGCTTATGTGAGTTTTAAAAAAGTGATACCTCTTTATGAGGGAAAAGTTTTAGTTGAGATTGGAGAAATACAGAGCGAAGTATTTGGAACGCAAGTTTTAGATTATCCTGAAAATTTAATTCCAGTTTTAATGCAGCAAGGTTTTAAAGCCACGTCTCCAGTAAGAAGCAATAAAATAGTAGTAATATCTAAAATTGATAAAGACAAAAAAAACATTCAGCTTAAACTTGAGAATATAATTCAATATATATTAGAACGACATCAAGAAAAAGCAAAATTTTATAAGAATGTACTTAAGACACAACAAATTGGTGAAATAAAAGTTTTAAATACTCCTATTAACGAGGTAGATAAAAAGTCGGTTATAATATTTTCTTTTATCGGAGGAGTTGTTTTGGCTATTTTATTTGTATTTTTGAATCAATTTATTCAAAAAATAAAAGAGTAAAATGAAAATATTAATTACTGGTACGGCTGGGTTTATTGGGTTTCATCTAACTAAAAAGTTGCTCGAACGTGGAGATGAAGTCATTGGATTAGATAATATAAATGATTATTATGATGTGAATTTAAAATATGCACGTTTGAATGAATTGGGTATTAAAAAAGAAAACATAGAAAATAATAAATTTACGTTATCTGAAAGTTTTTCTAAACACAAGTTTATAAAAGCAGATTTAGAAAATCAAAATATTATTAATCAAATTTTTCAAGAAGAAAAATTTGATGCAGTGTGTAACTTGGCAGCTCAAGCTGGAGTTCGTTACTCTATTGAAAATCCAGAAGTCTATATTCAAAGTAATGTTGTGGGATTTTTAAATATTTTAGAAGCATGTAGGAACTTTGATGTAAAAAACTTAGCCTATGCAAGTTCGAGTTCAGTGTATGGATTAAACAGTTCACAACCATTTAAAACAAGTGATCATACAGACCATCCAGTAAGCCTTTATGCTGCAACGAAAAAATCAAATGAGCTCATGGCTCACACCTATGCACATTTGTATGGAATTCATACAACAGGTTTACGTTTTTTTACCGTATATGGTCCTTGGGGACGTCCTGATATGGCACCCATGCTTTTTGCTGATGCTATAACAAATAACAGAGAAATAAAAGTATTTAATCATGGTAATATGAGTAGAGATTTTACCTATGTAGAAGATATTGTGGATGGGGTTATAAAAGTGATTGATAATCCTGCACAAGCTTCAGAAAAGTTTGATGCAAATAAACCAAATCCATCTTTATCATCAGCTTCATATCGTGTATATAATATTGGTAATAATGCTCCTGTACAACTTTTAGACTTTATTGAATGTTTAGAAAATTCAATTGGCAAAAAGGCAAAAAAGAATTTCATGGATATACAACCAGGTGATGTCGTTTCAACTTATGCTGATACCGAAGAGTTAATGAATGACTTTCACTATAAGCCAAACACACAATTGAGTGAAGGTATTGATAAATTTATAGAGTGGTATAAAATATTTTATAAAATAAATAAGTATAAATTGTAATCAAAGTTTAGAGTTAGACTATTTACTTACATGATCTGCATCATGTCAAGAGTATTTTACAATATAGAGTGCAATATTAATTATTTATACTCATTGATATAATATCATTTTAGATCTTTTTAATTCACTACAAAGTGATAATTTAGTATCATAGTCAACTTTATTATCAGAGGAAATTTTCAATAATGACAAAAATATGTGTAATTGGATTAGGATATGTAGGGTTACCACTTGCCCATGCATTTAGTGAAAAATATCGAGTAGTAGGTTTTGATATTAATGAGATTAGAATAAATGAATTAAATTCAGGATTTGATAGAACACTCGAGTTATCAGAAATCCAACTAAAAGAAGCGCTTAACAATGGCATAACATTTTCATTAGATATCAAAGATATTGAAGATTGTAATGTTTATATCGTAACTGTACCCACACCAATTGATAGTTCTAATAGACCAGACTTAACACCTCTTGTAAAGTCATCACAAATGTTAGGTAAGGTTCTTAAAAAAAATGATATTGTTATCTATGAATCTACAGTTTATCCTGGAGTTACGGAAGAAGTATGTGTACCAGAACTTGAACGTGAATCTGGAATGAAATTTAATACAGACTTTTTTTGTGGTTATTCTCCTGAAAGAATTAATCCAGGAGATAAAGAGCATACAGTTACTAAAATACTTAAAGTAACTTCAGGCTCAACACCTGAAATAGCAACTGTTGTTGATGATTTATATTCCTCTGTTATTACAGCTGGTACTTTTAAAGCAACATCAATCAAAGTTGCAGAAGCTGCAAAAGTTATTGAAAATACCCAAAGAGATGTAAATATTGCACTTATTAATGAATTAGCACTTATTTTTGATAGTATTGGTATCGATACTAATGAGGTAATTGATGCAGCGGCTACTAAATGGAATTTTATAAAATTAAAACCAGGGTTAGTAGGTGGACATTGTATTGGAGTTGATCCTTACTATTTGACTTTTAAAGCTGAAGAATTAGGGTATAAACCAAACCTAATCCTTGGAGCAAGACAAATTAATAATGGTATGGGAAAATACATTGCTGAACAAACTGTAAAACAAATGATCAAGAATGATAAGAAAATAAAAGACTCCAATATTTTAATATTAGGAGTAACATTTAAAGAAAATTGTCCAGATTTAAGAAATACAAAAGTTACAGATATTGTAGATGAACTTAGGGAATATGGTGCAAATGTAGATATTTATGATCCATGGGTTGATTTAGAAGAAACCAAACATCATTTTCATCATGAACTTTTGGATAAGAACCCATTTGAATCAGATAAAAAATATGATTCTATAATTATTGCTGTTGCACATAATGAGTTTGTATCTTTAAGAGAAGAAGACTTTAAAAATATTAGTAGTGGAAAAGAAATATTAATTGATATAAAAGGGATTGTACAAAATCCTACATGGAGGTTGTAATAAATGCCAAATAAAAAAAGATTTGCCCTTATTGGAGCGAGTGGATATATCGCACCCCGACATATGAAAGCAATTACAGATACAGGAAATGAGCTTATTGCAGCGCTTGACCCATATGATGGGATAGGAATTATGGATTCTCATTTTCCTCAAGCAAGTTTTTTTACTGAGTTTGAAAGATTTGATAGGTTTATTGATAAGTATCATAGAGAAAATGAGAAGAAAATAGACTATATAGGAATCACTACACCAAATTACTTACATGATGCACATATAAGATTTGCATTAAAAAGTGGTTGTGATGCAATTTGTGAGAAACCTTTAGTATTAAATCCTCACAATATTGATCAGTTAAAAATAATAGAACAAGAGACAGGTAAAAAAGTTAATAATATTTTACAACTAAGACTTCATCCTTCTATTATTACTTTAAAAGAGAAAGTTCAAAAAGAGTTAGAACAAAATCCAAATAAGATTTATGATATTGATTTAACTTACCTTACAAGTCGAGGAAAGTGGTATTTTGTATCATGGAAAGGCGATGAAGCAAAATCTGGAGGAATTGCATCTAATATTGGTGTACACTTTTATGATATGCTAGCTTGGATTTTTGGAGAAGTAAAAGAGAATATTGTTCACTTAAAACAACCAGATGCAAATGCAGGATTATTAAGACTTAAAAATGCAAATGTAAGATGGTTCTTATCTGTAAATTATGATTACATTCCAGAAGAAGTAAAGGCTCAAGGGCAAACAACATTTAGGTCAATCACTGTTGAAGGTGAAGAGATAGAATTCTCTGGTGGATTTAAAGATTTACATACAAGATCTTATGAAGAGATTTTAGCTGGTAATGGATTTGGATTAGATGAAGCCTATGGGTCGATAGATATTGTTTCTCAAATTAGAAAAATGACACCTATTGGATTAAAAGATGATTATCATCCTTTTTGTAAAAAGATTATCTAATGTCTAATTATTTTGCCCATGAATCAGCATATGTAGATGATAATGTAAAAATAGGTGAAAATACTAAAATTTGGCATTTTTCACATGTATTAAGTGGTACAACAATTGGAAATAATTGTTCTTTTGGACAAAACTGTGTTATTGGGCCAAAAGTAAATATTGGAAATGGTGTTAAAGTTCAAAATAATATCTCTATATATGAAGGTGTTGAAGTAGAAGATGATGTTTTTTTAGGACCTTCAATGGTTTTTACAAATGTTATTAACCCAAGATCTTTTATAGTACGAAAAGAAGAGTTTAAAATAACACTTCTTAAAAAAGGTTGTTCTATTGGTGCAAATGCAACTGTTGTTTGTGGTAATACAATAGGTAAATACGCACTAATTGGTGCAGGAAGCGTTGTAAATAAAGATATAAAAGATTTTGCACTTATGGTTGGTATTCCTGCAAGACAAATTGGTTGGGTTTCTGTTGCTGGAAATAGATTAAACTTTGACGAAAATAACATTGCAGTAGATACTTTTGATAATACAAAATATAAATTAGAAAATAATGAAGTTTCATTACTAGAGCAATAAGGAAAACTAGTGATAAGTATTAAAATACAATGCAAGCGAGGCACTAAATGATGAGTAGTAAAATAGATTTTGCAAAATTACAAGATCAATACCAATTATACAAAACAGAAATAGATGAAGCTATTCATACTGTTTTAAATAAATCAAACTATATTATGGGAGAAGAAATAACTCAACTAGAAGGATCTCTTCAAGAGTTTACTGGTGCAAAATATGCAATCTCATGTAGTTCTGGTACAGATGCTTTACTTCTTGCTATGATGGCTCTTGATATTAAACCTGGTGATGAAGTAATTACTACACCTTTTACTTTTATTGCAACTGCTGAAACAATTGCATTTCTAGGAGCAACTCCTGTTTTTGTAGATATTGATGAAAAGACTTATAATTTAGATGCTTCTTTAATTGAAGAGAAAATTACTTCTAAAACTAAAGCAATAATCCCTGTATCTATTTATGGACAACCAGCAGATATGCAAAAAATTCAAGATATCGCAAATAAGCATAATCTAAAAGTGATAATTGATGGAGCACAAAGTTTTGGTTCTACTTTTAATAATATTACAGATTCTGCTTTGGGGGATATTTCAACTACATCTTTTTTTCCTGCTAAACCACTAGGGTGTTTTGGTGATGGAGGAGCAGTTTTTACTGATAATGAAGAACTAGCAGAAAAAATGAAATCATTAAGAGTTCATGGACAAAGCAAAAGATATCATCACAAATATATTGGTATGGGTGGAAGACTTGATACTATCCAAGCTGCAATATTAAATGTAAAATTAAAATATTATGAAAAAGATTTAGCTCTAAGACAAGAAGTTGCAAGTAAATATACAAAATCTTTAGCTGGAAAAGATTTAGTTTTACCATGTGTTGATGAAAAGGCAACCTCTGCTTGGGCACAATATTCTGTAAGAGTAAAAAATAGAGATAAGGTACAAGAACAATTAAAAGAAGCAGGAATCCCAACTGCGGTACATTATCCTAAACCTTTACATCTTCAAGAGTGTTTTGAATATTTAGGATATAAAAAAAGTGATTTCTCTGTCTCTGAAATAGTTTCAGAAGAGATTATGAGTCTACCAATGAATCCTTATTTAACAGATGAAGAGATAGAGTATATATCAGATCAAGTATTAAGATGTCACCATTAAAGATAAATTATAGTAGTAATCTAGGAATCATATAGTTGATAACTAAATTTAAACCTAAATCGGATTTTAGTCGAAATGTTTTAACTTTAATGACAGGCACAACTATAGCACAAGCAATACCAGTTGTGTTTAGTCCGATTTTAACTCGAATATATAATCCTGAAGATTTTGGTGTATTTGCTTTATTTGTAGCTATAACATCCATTTTTTCAAGCATTGCTACAGGTCGATATGAACTAGCAATAATGTTACCTAAAAAAGACGAAGATGCAATAAATATATTGGCATTAGGAATAATTATAAATTTATTGATATTTTTATTTCTTTATATAGGTATTTATTGTTTTATTACAGATATTGTTTTACTATTAAACAATAAAGAAATAAAATTTTGGTTGTATTTTGTTCCTATTTCAGTTTTATTTATTGGATTTTTTAATTTGTTAAACTATTATAATAATAGAAAAAAGTTTTATAAAGATATTTCACATACAACAATTATTAAATCAATAGTATTGACATCCTGCCAACTGATTATAGGTTTTTTTAAAAATGGAGAAGCTGGTTTGATTATTGGAGAATTGATGTCTCGAATATTTGCAAATATCAAGCTGTTAAAAAATATATTAAAAGACGATAAATTAATGAAAGCTATTTCCTATAAAAAAGTTTTGGTATTAGGGAAAAAATATAATAATTTTCCAAAGTTTTCAGTTCCTGCAATATTGGCAAATGTTTTATCTGGTAATCTTATCAATATCTTTATAGCAACTATTTTTAATGTTACAAGTCTAGGTTTTTATTCTTTAGCAGAAAGGATTTTAGGTGTTCCAACCTCTTTGATTGGAAAATCTGTTAGTCAAGTATACTATCAAGAAGCATGTGTTGAATATAAAAAAAATAAGAGTTTTTATAAACTTTTTTTAAAAACAGTTTTTAAATTGGTTATTATAGGTTTGTTATTATTTGGATTTTTATATTTTGCAATTGTTGATATTTTTATTTATGTTTTTGGAAAGAATTGGGAGATAGCTGGAGAATATGGGAAAATACTATTGTTTTTATACTTTTGTAGATTCATTGTTTCTCCTTTGACTATAACTCCGATGGTTTTAAATAAGGTAAAAATAGACTTATATTTTCAATTTTTCATGTTGCTTCTTATTATAAGTATTTTTATTGTAGTACACTTTTTAAAATATAATATTGTAGATTTCTTAATAATATTTTCTATAGTTTATGGTTTATATTATTTAGGCTATTTACTTTTTTTAACAATAAACTTAAGAAAGTAATATATATGAAAATTTCCTATACTTTGGTTTTATTAAGTATTCTAAAAATTTTAATTGAAGTGTCATATCTCTTTTTTGTACATAAACATTTTGAATATAATGGTTTTATTTTAGAATTTTCTTTAGTAAAATATATATTTAGTTGGATTGTATTTTTTGTTGGCTATAAAGTATTATATTTAAAAAGAAAACAACTCTTATATGAAATGTATTTGACTTTTTTTATCCTTTACTTCCTTCCAACTGTAGTTTTTTTCTCTTTCTCAAATCAAAATGTATTGTTTTTATTAATACTAACATCTCCTTATTTAGCAATTGTATATTTTACTGTAGATTGGAAAATGTACAATCATCAGAATATTATTTATGGAAAAATTATTGTATTGATAAGTGCTTTTATTCTAACTTTTTTTGTATTGGCCAATTATTATCTTTCTACTGATGGGAATATGGTTTTTAATTTATATGAGGTATATGACTTTCGAGAAAAATATGGTAATGTAAGTTCAATTGGTATATTTGGTTATTTAAACTCTTGGGTTACAAAGATATTTATTGTTATTTTATTAGCTTGGTCAATTCATAGAAGAAAAATAATCTTAACTTGTTTGTTCATTGTAGGTATCTTATTCTTATTCTTATTATCAGGACATAAATCAGTTTTTCAAAGTTTAATAATAGTTTTAGGATTTCATGTTTTTTTCAAATTTAAAAAACCCCACTTAGTATTACTTATATCTTTTATCAGTTTAATTGTTACCACCTTGTTGGTATCTTTCGTTATAAATATGCCAATAGTTTCATCTATGATTTTAAGAAGATTATTATTTGTTCCTACACATTTAAACTATACATACTTAGAATTCTTTTCTATACATGAATACATATATTGGTCAAATGGAATTTTAAAAAATATAATAGAGTATCCGTATGAAATAAAACCTGTGTTTCTTATTGGAGAATATTTAGGTAAAGATAAAATGGCTGCAAATACTGGTTTTATTGGAAATGGTTTTATGCATGCTGGAATCTTAGGGGTATTTGTTTATACAATAATTGCTATAATATTATTTAATATTATTAATTTATTAGGAAGTTGTTTCAATAAATTCTTTTTATATTCTATTGTCTTTATGCCAATCTTTACATTAATAATAAGTTCAGATTTATTGACAACATTATTAACACACGGATTGTTTATATCAATTTTAGTATTATTCTTGTTTGAAGCAAAAACATATATATTAAAGTATAATAAAATAAAATATAAATTATAAGGAAAAATGTGAAGAAAGAAAAAAAAGTTATACATATTTTAATGACAGATTATCAAATTGATTCAAGAGTTAGAAATGAAACCAATTCGTTGTATAAAAATGGGTATGATGTTGATGTATATTGTTTGAAATCTTATAAAATAAAAAAAAGTGAAGATAGAGAAAATATTAATTTAATACGTTTTGGATTAGTTGGTAATAAATTATTAAACTTTTTAAGTGCTTATATTTTTATGTTTGTTTACTCTTTAAATAAAAAGATAGATTTAGTACATGCTCATGATGCAAATGCATTACCAATAGCTTATTTAATCTCATGTATTAAAAGAGTGCCATTTATTTATGATAGTCATGAACTATGGAGTGAATCTCATCACTCTATTTCTTCCAAATTTATATTAAAGTCAATTGCTTATGTGGAAAAAAAATTTGCAAAAAAAGCACAATATATAATAACTGTATCAGATAGCATCAAAGAATTTTTACAAAAATATTTTAAAACAGAAGACATCACCGTAATAAGAAATATTCCTTCATATACACATGAAGGAACATATAATATTTTAAGAGAAGAATTTAAATTAAGTGAATCCTCAAAAGTTTGCTTATATCAAGGAGTGATTAGTCAATCAAGAGGTGTAGAGTTGATTTTAACTGCTGCAATTAATGTTTGTAGTAGAGAGCAGAACGTATATTTCTTTTTTTTAGGAGAAGGTCCTTATTTAAATGAATTGAAAAAAAGTATAAAAGATTTAGGTTTAAGTAATAGAATAATTACCCTAGGAAGAGTAGAACAGAGTAGTTTATTAAAATATACAAAAAGTGCAGATATAGGTATTCATGCTATTACAAATAGTTGTTTGAATCATGACTATTGTTTGCCTAATAAAATATTTGAATATATACATTCAGGAGTAGTTCCTGTGGTAACAAACTTGTATGAACTCAATCGATATGTAATTGGTAATGATATAGGGTTGTCTTTTGAAGATAATAATGCAAAAAGTTTAGAGAATCAAATAATGGGACTTTTAGAGAATGAAAAACAATTTCTTAGATTTAAGAGCAACGTAGGGAAACTTGCAAAATTTGACACATGGGATAATGAGTCAAAGAAATTAGTAGAAGTTTATCAAAAGGTATTAAGTTGAAATACTATTCTTTATCAAAAGAATTAGACTTTAAAAAATTTAACTCTCTAGTATTATCAGGCTTTTCTTATCGAACTGAAACTGAACGATTAGGGTTAAATCAGTTAATGATAAATGTTTGTTGGTTTAAGTTAACTGATAATGAACATTTTTTGATAATTTCTATGGACTTGTTATATATACCTAAAAGAATAGCTTCTCAAATTTATGATTTTTTATTCAAAGAATTTAATTTGTCTAAAAATAAAATATTTTTCAATGCTTCTCATACTCATTCAGCACCAGGAGTTGAGGAGAAATTTGATAAAAATATCAATAATGAAATAGTGGAGTATATAGTAAATGAAATAAAAACTCTTTTTTGTAATGTTCAGTTTATTGAGTGTGATATACAACTTATAACTTTACAGACAAGTCAATTACATTGGATTTCAAGGAGAAAAATAGGTAGAAACATAAGAAAGTTATTTGTAACTAAAGAAACAATCATGTTACCTAATGCTAATAAAGCAATAGATGATAAAATTCGATTGATTCTTATATATGACACTGCCAATACAATTAAAGAGATGATTATAAACTTTTCATGTCATCCTGTGTTTAATGTCAATAATGAAATATCTTCAGATTTTATAGGTGTAATAACGAACAATATTGAAAAAGAATTGAATATTAAATGTACATATTTACAAGGATTTTCAGGAGATATTAGACCAAATATTACGGTTAAAAGTTATAAAAATCTAACATTTATAGATAAATTAAAGCTTTTTTTTAATAAAGAAATTTTTAAAAAATCTGATAG